>CAZBOE010000012.1:0-44086 GCA_964493365.1 uncultured Tepidisphaeraceae bacterium
GATCGTGGGCGACCTGCTCCGCACGCGTCGCGCCCTGATGTGGATAAAGCTGCTGAGCTGCAACGCGGTCGAGATGGTCAGGCACGATGCCGTCGCGAGCGTGCGGCAGGCGTTTACCGGCCCGGAGATCCTGGCGCTGGCCCGACAGGCGGGCCTGAGCGAGCCGACCCTTCACCGTCATTTCGCCCACCGCTTTACGCTGGTGTCGGTGCGGCGCGGCTAATCCGGCGTGGCTAATCCGGGGCGGTTAATTTGGCGCGCAGACGGGCGTGATGCCGGGCGGGGTTGCCCGAGCGGCTTAGTCTTCGGCCGGTGCGGGGCCGGCGTCTTCCATGTCGCCGGCGTCGGTCGAGTGCTGGAAGTCCATCAGGAAGTGGATGCGCTTCATCGCCTCAGGCCCGATTTTCTTCTTGAGCAACTGGCGGGCCCGCCTCACGCCGAGTCGTCGCGAGACGTGCCCGATGATGATGTGCTCATTGCGGAGGTTGGGCAGCACGCTGGCGAGCTGGTCGAGGTGAAGGTGTTTGCCGGCCTTGGCCTTGGCTTTGTGAGCGGGGTCGAAGAACGTGCACTCGGTGATCAGGATCGACGCGTTCTGGACGTCGGGGTGGTCGAAGACCGGGCCGATGGCGGTATCGCCCAGAAACGCCACCAGCGGCACTTCGAGCCGGTACTGGATGTTGACGCCGTCTTTCCGCAGTTGGGCCAGCTCGGGGCCGGTGCGTCCGTGGTATTCGGGTTTGAGCTTCTCGCGGATGCTGACCAGCGAGTATCCAAGCGATACCCCGCCGTGGTGGGTGTTGAAGCAGCGGACGCCGAAGTCCTTGCGGATTTCGTACATCTGCCCGTCGGACATGGGAATCAGCTCGTAGGGGGTGTTCTGCCGCTCGATGCCCTGCCAGGTCCGCAGCATGGTCTCGACCGGGTTCATCAGCTCGCGGGGGAGGATGACTGTTCCGGGCTTCATCCCCTGGAAATAGCGCTGGGAGATGTAGTAAGCCAGCCCGGCCAGGTGATCCATGTGGCCGTGCGAGATGCAGACGTAGTCGCTGCTGAGGGCGAAGTAGGGTGCCCGGCCGATGTCGAAGCAGACATTGAGCTCGGGGATCTGTATGACCGTCTCTTCGCCGGCGACGGAGTAGCCGATGACCGAGTACTGGTCGAAGCCGAGCCGAGCGAACTTCTGGACCAAAAACGACTTGCTGACTTCGGGCGGGGCGGACGGGCCGTCGACGGGGTCGTCGGTGGGCTCGCCCGCAGGAGGCGGGAGCGATTCGGGTTCGACGGGGGTGGGTTCGGGCGTCATGGTTCCGGCGAGCGAGCGTAAGCGAGCACCCGCCCGCGGGCAAAGGGGTGATCGGGATACGGGGCGAGACACGGCAGATTTTCGCAACGCATGGAGCCCCTATATTTTGCGTTGCGCCTTATCGGACGATACCATCGCTGGAGCGTATGCACTGCCCGTACTGCAATGCCGACAAAGAGAGTCTCAAGGTCATTGACTCGCGGACCTGCGAGAATGGCCGGGCCATCCGCCGCCGGCGGCAGTGCCTGGATTGCAGCAAGCGGTTCACGACATACGAGCGCATCGAGGAGACGATCCGCCTGACGGTGATCAAGCGCGACGCCCGGCGTGTGCCGTGGGATCGGGCGAAGATCCTGACCGGGCTCGAGCGCGCCTGTTTCAAGCGCCCTGTGCCCGAGAGCGAGTTGCAGCGGATCGTTGACGAGGTGGAAGAGGAAGTCTTTCGGTCTTACGACCGTGAAGTGCCCTCGGCGGTGGTGGGCAAGATGGTGATGGATCGCCTGCGCCGGCTCGACCAGGTGGCGTATGTGCGGTTTGCCAGCGTCTACCGGCAGTTCAAGACGCTTGAGGAACTGGTGGCCGAGTCGCAGGCGGTGCTCGATGCGCACCGGTTCGAAGACCCGAGCCAGGGCAAGCTGTTTATCGAGCCGCCTGAGATGAGGTCGTCGGGCGGGCGTCCGACGTCGGGCAGTGCCGGCGAGAAGCGGGTGTCTGACGGTCGGTCGGCCGACCCGCGGGCGGGCGAGCGCCTTACCAACGGCCCGGTCGGCAGCGGCTCGGCGGGAGGCGATTCTGCCGGCAATGCCGGCGGCGGTTCGATGGGTGGCGTCGGCAGTCGGCCGCGCGGCCGTCGGGGCAGCGCCGCCCACTCGACCTCGGGCGACGCGGGTTGATCGAAGCGGCTTGCGTCGCGCCGGTGCGATCTTGGTGTCGGTGCGATCGTCGTGGCGGTGTGATTGTGATCGTCTTGTCGGTGTGATCGTCGTGTCGTGTGATTCGACGCGGCTGCGACCAACATGCTTGTAAAGCCATGCAGGATGCGGCATTTCACGTGTTGATGCGTTTGACGTTTCGGCGGGAGCGTGTGCGGAGACAAACGGTTGTGTAAGACACGCCGCGAGCGTGTTGTCCGGCGCCGGGTGTCGGGGAACACCGGCCCACGACAGCAGGAGCGATGCTGATGAACAAGCCAGAATCGACGCGACGGGGAGCGATCCGACGGTTTGTGCCCGCACACGGGGCCTGCCGCAGTGGCGTGGTCGCCGCGGGTGTGGTCACCGCTCTTGCCGTCGCGATGGGCGGGCTGCAACTGGGCTGCGGCGGCGGCAGCAAGGCGCGTCAGCCGGTCAGTAATGCGATCCCGTCGAAGTATGAGGCGCTGCCGCCCAAGCAGGTGCCGCAGTGGCTCGAAGGCTCAGTGCTGCAGCGCGTCGATGTGGGCAACACGGGGCTGGTGGTCGTGTCGGGGTTTGGGCTGGTGACCAATCTTCCCTCGACGGGCGACGGCACCGCGCCGCTCGCGGTTCGCGAATACATGATGAAGGAGATGGCCAAGCGCGGCTTCGGCAGCGTCAACCAGCCGGGCATGGAAGCCCTCACGCCCGAGCGTGTGCTCAACGACCCGCTTCGGCGGGTTGCCATCGTGCGCGTCGATGCCGCGCTGCCCCCGGGTGTGCGCAAGGGCTCGATGCTGGATGTGCAGGTCAGCGCGCTGCCGGAGTCGGAGGTCACCAGCCTGGCGGGGGGCGTGCTCTACAGCACCGACCTCAAGGTCAACGGCGCAGACCCGCGCGACCCTTCGGGCAAGGTCAACATCATGGCGCAGGCGCTGGGCGGCGCCCGCGGGCGGATCTTCATCAACCCGGTGCTGGCGCTGAATCCGCAGGCGAGCGCCGAGGCGTCGTCGAGCGCCGGCCGGCGGACCGGCATCATCCCCGACGGCGCGGTGTGCACGACAGACCGATTCATCACCCTTCGCCTGCGCGACCCGCAGGCGAGCATCGCCCGGCTGATCGAAGCCCGAATCGACCAGTATTTCCAGAACCCCGGCGTGGCTGCGGCGCAGGACGAAGGCATCGTGCGGCTGTACGTGCCCCCACGATTCAAGGGCGACTGGGAACGTTTCGTCGGCGTGTGCACTCACCTTTACTTCCAGAGCAACCCGGAGTTCCTGTCGGCCAAGGCCAGCGAACTGGCGCGCGAGGCGCTCCAGCCCGACGCGCCGCTGATGAACATCAGCTATGCCTGGGAGGCGATGGGCCCGGCGGCCATCCGCGCGATCACGCCGCTGCTGGATTCGAAGTATTCGCCCGAGGTGAGATTCGCGGCGGCCCGTGCGGCGGCGTTCATCGGTGAGACTTCGGCGACGGCCGCGCTGCTCGACATCGCCCAGGCGGAAGGCCACCCGTTCCAGGTGGAGGCGGTCCGTGTGCTGGGGGCGCTGCCGGCATCGCCCTCGGTCAATGCCCTGCTCAGGCGCCTGCTCGACAGCCCGGGCAATCTCGTGCGGATCGAGGCCTATCGCGTGCTGGCGGCCAACCGCGATCCGTCGATCGTGTCTCGCGTGATCAACGAGCAGTTCGTGCTGGATATCGTGCCGAGCAAGGGCGCGCCCTTCATCTATGCCACGCGCAGCGGCACGCCCCGCATCGCGATCTTCGGCAGCGGGACCGAGCTGTCGCTGCCCACGACGTTTGCCGCGATGGACAGCCGCCTGACGATCTCGGGCAACACGCCCGACGAAGGCGCGACGATCTTCTATCGCGGCATCACGTCGCGCCAGCCTGCCAAGGTGCTCAGCGATCCGGACGTGACCGAGATCATCGCCTGGCTGGGCGGCATGGGCGACACCAGCGAAACCTATATCGACTTCTCCTACGGACAGGTGGTTGCGGTGGTGCAGGCGCTGGCCGAGCAGGGCAAGCTGACCGCGCCGTTCGGCGGGCGGAATGTGACGCCGACTTTTGTGCTGCAGGATTCGCCCGCTGTCGAGGACGTGATCGATTCGGCGCCGGCGCTGCCGCAGAGGCCGACGGGCGAACAGGCCGCCGCCCCGCTCGAAGGCCGCATCGACGGGTCTGCCAGCGCCAATGGAAGTGACCCGTCCGCCGACGCGCCGCCGCTGCCGGCGCGGGCGGTGCGATAGTCTGGAAAGGGCAACCGACGTGTGTCGGCGATGGAGATACGGCTGTTGCAGGCAGTAGATGATGCCGGGCATCGGGATGTTCATAACACGCCGCCGGTGGAGTGACCGGCGGCCGCAGGTCAGGGAGGACCGTTCATGCGTTTGAAGAAGCTGATTCTTCAGGGGTTCAAGTCGTTCGCCGATCGGACCGAGTTCGTGTTCGATCAGCCGATCACCGGCATCGTCGGGCCCAACGGCTGCGGCAAGAGCAACGTGGTCGACGGCTTCAAGTGGGTGCTGGGCGAGCAGTCGGCCAAGAGCCTCCGCGGCGACGCGATGCTCGACGTGATCTTCAACGGCTCGTCGGTCCGCAAGCCCGCGGGGATGGCCGAGGTCGTGCTGGTCTTCGACAACCCGCTCCGCCCCGACGGCACGCGCCGGCTCAACCTCGATGCCGATGAAGTCTCGGTCGGCAGGCGGCTCTTCCGCGACGGCACCAGCGAATACACGCTCAACAACGCGTCGTCGCGCCTCAAGGACATCCGCGAATTGTTCCTCGACACGGGTGTCGGCGTCGACGCCTACAGCGTGATCGAACAGGGCCGCGTCGCGCTGCTGCTGGAGAGCAATCCGCAGGAGCGAAGGCTGATCTTTGAAGAGGCCGCGGGCATCTCCAAGTTCAAGCAGCGCAAGAAAGAGGCGCAGCGCAAGCTGGAAAAGGTCGATCAGAACCTGCTCCGCGTGACCGACATCGTCGAAGAGGTCGAGCGGCGGCTGCGGGGGGTCAAGGTGCAGGCGGGGCGGGCACGGACCTACCAGGAATACACGGCCCGGCTCACCGAGCTGCGCCTGGGCTACAGCCTGCACGAATATCACACCCACCGCACGTCGCTCGACGAACTGACGGCGGCCCGCGAAGACGCGCAGTTCCGTCTCGACGACGTGGCGGCCGACCTGCAGAAGGCGCAGAACCAGGCCGCGGCCAAGCGCGACGAGCACGATGCCGCGTCGACGGCACGGCAGCGCGTCGAGTATGAGCTGGTGCAGGCCAGGGCGGCGATGCAGTCGGCCCGTCAGCGTGAGGGGTTTGCGCGGCAGCAGTTGGCGCAGATCGCCGAGCAGCTCGAGGCATTCGAGGCTGACCGGTCGGCGGCGCAGCAGAAACTGTCGGCGCTCGACGGATCGCTCGGCGAAGAAAGCCGCCGGCTCGAGTCGCTGACGGCGACCGTCGATGCCGCCCGTGCGAAGATCGACCAGCAGCAGGCGGCGTTCCGCGATGCGCAGATCGCGCTCAATCGACTGGCGCAGGAGGCCGAGCAGGCCAAGAGCGCCATTCTCGACTGCATGCGCCGGCTCGCGCAGGTGAACAGCCGGCTGGGCGCGATCGAGATCGAGCGCAAAAACATCGCGTCGCAGCAGCAGCGCTATGCCGAGCGCCGCCGGCTGGTCGTCAGCGAGCTCGAAGCGCTCGACGCCCGTCGCGCCGAGGTGCAGGCGCGGCTCGACGAGACGGCGGCCAGGATCGTCGATCTGCAGTCGAAGTTTGACGCGAAGAAGGCCGAGTCGGTGCAGCTGGGCAGGCAGATGCAGGAGCTTACCCAGCAACTGGGCGCCGCCCGCGAGCAGCGTTCGGGCCTGGCAACGCGCCGGAAACTGCTCGAAGACCTCGAAGCACGCCGCGAGGGCGTGAGCGAGGGCGTCAAGTCGGTGCTCAGGCAGCGTGAGACGCGCTTCGGGTTTGTCCGCGGCCTGGTGGCGGATGTGCTCCGCGTCGATGTCGAGCATGCGCACGTGATCGAAGCCGCGCTCGACGGGCGCGACCAGTGGCTGGTCGCCGCTTCGCATGCGGAGGTTGCCGCCGCCCGCGACGCGCTCGCCCGGCTCGAGGGCCGCGTCAGCTTCGTCTGTGCGGCCGGCGCGCCGGCGTCGGAAAACGCCGCACTGCCACCCTCCACGTCGCACGACTGGTCGGCACACAACATCCCGCTTCGCCTGGCGATCGACCTGGTCAAGGTCGACCCCGAGCACTATCCCATCGCGGCCGCGCTGCTGGGCATGACGGTGGTTGTCGATGATCTGCCGGCGGCGCTGACGCTTCACGCTGCCGCCCCGGCCGGTCACCGGTTTGTCACCAGGGCCGGCGAGGTGGTCGAGGCCGACGGCACGATCAAGGTCGGCCCGCTCACCGCCGCGATGGGCCTGCTGTCCCGGCGGTCGGAGCTTCAGTCGGTGATCGCGCAGCTCGCCGAGGTGGAAGGGCGGATCGGTGTTCTGTCGGCCGAGCTGTCGCAGGGATCGACCGCCGCCCGCGAGCTCGAACGCGAGGCCAACGAGCTTCGCAACGCGGTCTACCAGTGCAACACGCAGAAGGTCGAGTTGACCAGTGCGTTGGCGCAGACCGCGGACAAGCAGAATGCGCTTCGCCGCGAGCAGCCCGTGCTCGAGCGTGAGCTCAATCAGCTCATGGAACACGGCGGACGCCTCACCAGCGAAGAAACGTCGCTGGTCGAGAAGCGTGGCGAGATCGAAGGGCAGCAGTCGGGCCTGCAGCAGCAGGTCGAGGCGGCGACCCAGCGGCACCAGCAGCTCACCGAAGACATCCGCGGCCAAAGCGAATCGCTCACCGCCGCGCGGGTTGAGCTGGGCCAGGCCCAGGAGAAGCAGCTTGCGGCGCGGCAGCAGGTGCAGCGGATGACCGCCGCCCGGGCGGAGATGGCGCAGCAGATCGAGCGGCTGGTGACTTCGGCACAGCAGGTCGCCGCCCGGCGCGAGGGCGTCGAGCATGAGCTCGAGCAGGCCCACGCCGCCCAGCAGCAGCTCGAGCGCAAGACGACTGACCTCACCGCGCAGCTCGAGCATTACACCCAGCGGGTCGCCGAGCTCGCGGCGGTGGTTGCCGAGCTCAATCGGGGCGTCGCGGCGATCCGCGAGCGCCACAGCGAGACCGAGGCCGAGCTTCACAAGCTTCAGCTCCAGGTGGGCGAGCAGACCGTACGCGTCGAAACGCTCGTCTCGCGGACGGCCGAAGAGCTCCAGCTCGACCTGCCCGCCCGTTATGCCGAGGCCTGCGCCGTCGAGGGCGGTTACCAGCCGGGCGACATCGATTGGCCGGCGATGGCCGACGAGATCCGCACGCTCAAGGAGAAGATCCACCGCCTGGGCAACGTCAACCTCGACGCGATCGGAGAGCAGGACGAACTCGAACAGCGCCAGCAGTTCCTTTCGACTCAGGTCGGCGACCTCACCGAGAGCAAGACCCAGCTCGAACAGCTCATCGACGAGATCAACCGCGAGAGCTCCGAGCGGTTTAAGGCGACGTTCGAGGCTGTGCGCGAGCATTTCCAGGGCATGTTCCGCAAGCTTTTCGGCGGCGGCAAAGCCGACGTCTACCTCGAAACCGAGCTGCCCGACCGCAAGGCCGAGCCGCAGATCGGCGCCGACGGGCAGCCCGTGCCGGCGGTCAAGACGGTCGACGTGCTCGATGCCGGCATCGAGGTCATCGCCCGCCCGCCGGGCAAGCAGCCGGTGTCGATCAGCCAGTTGTCGGGCGGCGAGAAGACGATGACCTGCGTCGCGCTGCTGCTGAGCATCTTCAAGAGCAAGCCCAGCCCGTTCTGCATCCTCGACGAGGTCGATGCAGCGCTCGACGAGGCCAACAACCAGCGGTTTAACGCGATCGTTCAGGAGTTTCTGGGCGACAGCCAGTTCATCATCATCACCCACAGCAAGCGGACGATGCAGATCGCCGATCTGCTCTACGGCGTGACGATGCAGGAGCAGGGCGTGAGCAAGCGGGTGGCGGTGAAGTTCGACCAGGTCGGCCGCGACGGGTCGATCAATACCCCGCCGCAGTCACCGATCAGCGTCGAGGTGAATGTCCCGCGGACACCGCTGCGGCGCGAGCTGGCCTCGGTGGCCTGAGCATCGCCACCCCAGGCGTTGCGATGATCCGGCTGCGCGGCCGTGCTAAGGCGGGGCCGTGGCGAAGCGCGACCGTGGCGAATCAGGCCCGCCCCGAATCAGGCCCGTGCCGAACCAGGCCTGTACTGAAGCAGGTCTGTGCCGAATCAGGTCTTTACCGCCGCGCGGCTGGTGAAGCGCCTGGCTTTACCCGCCGCGGGTCAGACACAGCTCGATGATCTCGGGCGGGCACAGCACACGAAGGGGCAGGCGCGATGAGAAACCGAAGCCGCGGTTGACGATCAGCGTCGTGCGGCCGACGGTGTGCACACCCTTGCTCATCCGACCCGGCAGCGAGTCGTGGGTGATCAGCACGCCGCCGCCGGGGAGGCAGACCTGCCCGCCATGAGTGTGGCCGGCGAGGAACAGGTCTGCGTCGAGGGTGCCGATATCCCGGATCGCGTCGGGGAAGTGAGACAAGACGATCCGCGGCGTGCCCGGGTCGGGGCGGGGTAGTGCGGCGGTCCACGCCGGGTCGTTGTCCTGCCGCGACGGGCCGGCCAGCCCGATCAGCTCGATGGCCTGCCCGCCGACATCGATCACCCGGCGATCGTTCATCAGCCATGTGACGTTGAGGTCGGCCAGTTCGTGGGCGAGGTGGTATTGGTCATGGTTGCCGGTGATCGCGAACATGCCGTGCCGCGAAGGCAGCCGCTCGATGCGCCGGCGGGCCAGCGGCAGGGCCGACCAAGGGTTTTCGCGGTCTTCGACGAGGTCGCCCGTATTGAGAACCATGTCGCACTGCATGGCCCCGACGCGCTCGATCATGTCGTCGGCGCCGCCCGGCCAGTAATCCCGCAGATGCACATCGGACAGAAAGGCGATCGTCACCTGCGCCAGGGGACTGTCGGCCGGGAGCAGGGGGATTGTCACGCGGGTGTGCTCGAAGGCGTGGCAGTGTCGCCAGTAGAGCCATCGCCCTCCGCGAACGACCTCGACCTGCGGCCTCGGCGCAGACGGATCGGCCGGCGGGAGCGGACGGGCCCGGCGTCGAGTTTGATCTGGTGGTTGCCTCATTGCGCCCGGTCGTGCGGCGGTCAACGGTTGAGACCGCAAGTACATTTGTCAGTCGAGTCCGTCGCATCAGGTTGCGACATGCCCGCCCGCTCTTATAATCGCGAAAACCGGCACGCCCAATCCCGGGCGTGGCCGTCGGCCTGATTGATGTCAAAAGCGATGGGGTGCGGTTTGCCCATCGCCTGCGTGTCCGGTCAGGTCGGCCCGCATCGTGCCGCCTGTTTGCTCATCTGTCGCGTCATGCCCCAAAGCAGCCCACACAACCCGGCCGGTAACAAGGTGTTTATCGCCCTTTGCGCCAACGCCGTGCTGCTGCTGTGCATCCTGCTCGTGCTGATATCCGGCGGCGAGCGCATGCCGTCGCTGCTCTCGACCGCCCAGGCTCAGATGCCCGCGATCGGCGGCGCCGGGGTGTTTATCGTTCCCGCGCAGTTCACCCGCGACAACTTCGGCTGCTACCTCCTCGACGTCGACGCGCAGACGGTGGTAGCCTACCAGTTTTACCCGGGCGAGAAGCAGCTCAGGCTGATCGCCGCGCGGGGCTACCGGTATGACCGCCGACTGACCAATTTCAACACCGGCGCGCCCTCGCCCGAAGAAGTGCGCAGCCTGCTGGAAAAAGAAGCCGCGTCGGGCCGTGTGCTCGAAGCGGCGCCGCCCGCGGAACGCAATCCTGAATTCTGATACACTGTTGACCCCGAACCCGGCGGAATGACTTTCCGCCGCCCGACCTCATCCTCGAAGGGACACGCGAATGGCCAAGATGTTCTACACGATGGACGAGACCAAGGCCGCCCTGGGCCGCAGCGAAGAGGAGGTCAAGCAGCTCTCGCGCGAAGGCAAGCTGCGTGAGTTCCGCGACGGCGCCCGGCTGATGTTCAAGGCCGACCAGGTCGAGGCGGTCAAGGCCGAGCTCGGGGGAATGGGCAATCCGGCCGATACCGATGTCGGCATCAGCCTGGCCGGCTCGGCATCGGGCATGCCGCTGAGCCTTGCCGACTCCGATCCCGCCGCCTCACCCGGAGGCGGGATGGGCATCAAAGACGACACCGCACTGGCCGCCGACATCGGCCTCTCGGGCTCGATGGGCGGCATGCCCTCGCCACGTAGCGGCACCGGGAGCGGGCGAAGCGGCTCGGGCATCAACGTCTTCAATCCCGACGAGATCGAAGCGGCCGACCCCGCGGCTCAGACCGCGATCTCGCCGGCCGGCGGGTTCGAAGGCGCCGGCTCGGGTTCGGGCCTGCTTGACCTGACCCGCGAAGCCGACGACACCTCGCTCGGCGCCGTTCTTGATGATGTGGGCGGCACCGGCACCGGGCGTGCCGCGATGGCCGAGACCTCGCCCGCGGGCACGACCGCCATGGGTGGCGTGGCCGCTCCGGCCGTGGTGCGGAGCGCTCCGCCCACCATCGTCGAAGACGATCCGATGGCCCCCGCATTCGGCGGGCTGGCTGCGGGTGCGGCGGTGTTCGGGCTGATCGGCCTCTATGCACTGATCTCGGCGGTTGCGGGCGCCCAGCCGCTCGACCTGCTCAAGTCGCTGGCCGACCTGGGCGTCGCGATCTTTGCCGCCATCGGCCTGGGTATCGCGGCGGTCTTCCTGGTCCTTGGGATCGTCCTGGGCAAAGCCTTGCGGTGATCGCCCACTGTCGGCATCACACAACCATCGCCATGCCGGTCGCCCATGCCAACCCCTGGCATGAGCGGGCCGCACGGGTCTGCCGTCGCGCCGCGCCAAGCTGCGCGACGGGCTGGCCCGCGATCGGCTTATCGATGCCGTGATCGCCGATCGACGACCGTCGAAACTCACCCGCGAAGGCGATCACCCGTCAACAGCCAATAGCGCGCGGCGAGAATGACGAGCGCCCGTCAAAAGCGACCTGCGCCCGGGAATGATGGTCGATGCCCTCACCGTTACCCGGTGTCCCACGGCTTCCGCGATGTGGGCGAGCTGGCCGTTCGCTTGCCCGCTGTCGCGGTGTCGGCGGCAGCCAGATCGCGGCCATATGTCGGTGCATCGGCAACGGTCCGGGGTGATGGGGGGCACCTCCGGCAACCACCCCGGCCACTTTGGTGGCGGGTCAATCCGGGCGGACTGTGCTGATTTTGACAGTTGCGCACTTGAAACTGTCGATAAGGTGGTCAAACTTTCCGCTAGAAGTCACGGCACGGGCAGTCGCGGGGCGCAGTTGGCGTCGGGCGACACGGTCGGCGGCTTCGGGCCCGGGTTGTTTCGGGGCTGTGCGGTCAAGCATTGTCATTGGCTGTCGCGTCATAGGCTTCCGCGGACTGCGGTGTCGCGACAGGTCGGCGGCGGACTTCGTATCCGCGTCGCCCGAGAGATCGCTCTCCTGCAGTCCGCCAAAGGCAATTCGCCGGGTGCTCAAAGGCACCCGCTGCGCACGGAGGCATTGATCATGAATCGTCCCGCGAAGGTTTCGCGTCTGCTGGTGATCGCGTCGCTTGCTGCCCTGGCGGCCGGCTGCGTTCCTCAGGAAAAGTACAACGCCCTCAAGCTCGACCGCGACAGGCTCGCCGAGCAGCTTGCCGCCGCCCAGGCGGATTCGATGGCGGCCGACGCCCGCGCCAGCAGCTTCGAGCAGCAGCTCCAGGCCCTGATGCAGGGCGGTGGATCGAAAGACCAGATGATCGCCACGCTGAGCGCCCAGAACGCCGACCTCGCGCGTCAGCTTCAGGATCTCAACGAGCGCTACGCCCAGGTGGTCGGCCGCTCCGCCACCGGCGGACAGGCGCTGCCCGCGCCGCTGAGCAATGAGCTGGAGAACCTCGCCCGCGAATACTCCGACATCGTCGAGTTTGACGCCGCCCGCGGCATTCTCCGCTTCCGAAACGACGTGACCTTCGCCAGCGGCGACGCCACCCTCACGCCCCGCGGCCGCGAAATCGTGGGTCGCTTCGCCCAGATCCTCAACGGCAGCGCCCGCGGCTATGAACTGATTGTCGCTGGCCACACCGACAACCGCCGCGTGGTGCAGGCCGAGACCATTCGCCGGGGACACAAAGACAACTGGTATCTCTCGTCGCACCGTGCCATCACCGTGGCTCAGGAGCTGATGGGCCAGGGCGTGTCGGCTCAGCGCCTTGCGGTGACCGGCTATGCCGATCAGCGTCCGGCCGAGGCGAACACGACCGAAGCCGGCCGGGCCCGTAACCGCCGGGTCGAGGTCATGATTCTCCCCAACGCCGTCCGCACCGGAGCGACCGCCGGCTCGCGCACCGCGGCCAATCCTGGTCTGACCCGCGACGACAACAAGTAACCGCATCGCACAGGGCCGGGGCTGTCGTCGCGGCGTGATTCGCTGCGCATGCCTGATCTTTGGCGACCGAGTGATCTGCGACGAACCCCGCGCCGTTGGTGCGGGGTTTGTTGCTTTACTGGCTGGCGATGTGGGCGTCGCCTACGATACGCCGCATGTCGCATAAGCGCCGCAGGTGGATGGCGATTGCTCGCTCGCTGGCGGTGATCTATCTCGGGGTCACGCTGGGTTGCTCGATGCTCCAGGAACAACTCATCTTTCCCGGCAGCGGGCTGACCCAGGGCAAGCCCTCGGCCAGGGTCGAGCCCTCGCCCGGCCTTGAGATCATCTCGCTCACACTGGCCGACGGGACGACCTGTTACGGCTTTCTCGCGGGCCCGGCCAACGGGGGGTCGCTGGCGGGTCGGCCGACGGTGCTGTTCTTTTATGGCAATGGCATGTCGATGGCCGACTGCTTCGGCTTCGTCCGCAGCTTCCGCGACATGGGCTGCAACCTGATGGTGGTCGATTATCCGGGTTACGGCATGTCCGGGGGCAAGCCGAGCGAGCAGGGCTGCTACGCCGTGGCCGATGCGGCGTGGAGCTATCTCAACTCGCGGCCCGACATTGACGCGTCTCAGCGGTTGATCGCCGGGTGGTCGCTCGGGTCGGCGGTGGCGGTCGATCTGGCAGCGCGGCGCTGCCAGAATCCCGCCGGCGGGCCCGTGCCTGCGGGGCTGATGGCCTTCAGCGCCTTCACCAGCATGACCGACATGGCCCGGCGGACGATGCCGATCCTGCCCGTGAGCCTGATCCTTCGTCACCGTTTCGACAGCCTCAGCAAGATCGACGACGTCACCTGCCCGATCTACTTCGCCCACGGGCGGGACGACTCGGTGATCCCCTTCCAGATGACGATGACTCTGGCCGCCGCGGCGGCACAGGCTCGCGCCGCGCGGGGCGATGCCGGCGCGGCCCTCGAGCCGCTGGTGGTGGATTCGGCCGACCACAATGACTTTTTCGAAGTGGCCGACCGGCAACTGACCGACTCGCTCAGCGAATGGATCCGCAACCTGCCGAGGAAGTAATCCGGATTCGATTGAACGGATTCGCCGCGTCTGGTCGGGTGAAATCGCGCGCGACCTGATGACGGCCGGTTGGTGTTGCCATGAGCGTGTCACGCTGGGAGCGTCGCCAGCGCCAGTCAATGAATCGCGCCATCGGCAGCACGTCCTCGGGAGCGTCACCGGCGGCTACGCATTCGCTGAGAGAAAACGCAGAGGGCCCGGCGAGTCGCTCGCGAAGCGGCTCACCGGGCCCTATGCCCACGCTCGGGTCAATACTGCGGACAAGACGGCTTGCGGCCCGGGCCCGCCTCGACCCACTCGGCAGCGGACATGCATCGCTGCATAATCCGAACCGGCGTTTCACCGCGACAGTCTCCGCCGCGGTGGCCGCCCAAGTATGGGGCGGCAATGGCGGTTTCCCGATCTGGAAGGCCAGAGGATCTCGCTCACCCGGACCCGGCCCATCCTGGGCCACCTAGGATCGGCGTGCGCTGCCATGCGGTTGCCCGCCTGCTCGTACACGCCTGGGTCCGACACCCCGCAGTAGCGGTGAACTCTCTTCACGCGGCTGCGAAGCATTCCTTGCGGCGACTCTAACCCGTCTTGCCCATCGGGCCTTTTAAAGCCCATCGGTTGCGGGTGGCCTCGTCGCAGGCCGCCGGTCGATTCCCGTGCACGCAATTGTTCGCACGGCCAAAAAACCGGACTCTCTCTAGCAAGCCTTTTCCAGTCCCGTCGGCCACTTTCATGTCCGACGACAGGAGGAATATTACTTCCCCACCGCGAAACGACGAAGTTTTTCGGCAACCAGCAATTTGCTTATCCACCGCTCAAACGTAAGTCCTTGCTAACAAAGCGAAATGGCAGTGCAAAAGGCGGTGGAAAACCTGACAGGGCCCGGAAAATTCGCCTCGGATCGAAAAAAAGAATTGCGACGCCGCGTCGATCACCAGCCAATCTGGTTGACCTTAGCCGCTGAATTCCTGCCCGCACTGTCTGCAGAAGCGGGCGTGATGCGGGTTGGGCGTCGCGCAGCGAGGACACAGCCGCGGCCGTGTCAGGTAGGTGTGCTTGCGGCTCTGCTTGATCGTTTTGAACAACACGATCGCCAGCACGATGATGATGATCAGGCCCAAGTCGGGCCCGCCGAAAGCCAGCGGCAGGGCAGTCTTTAGCGCGGCGACGAAGATGGGCTCGACGAGGTTGGCAACGGGCGCGTTCATCGTGCTCCATCATGACATCGCCGGCGGCCGTTGACGACAACAGCCCGCCGGCGATGAAACGCTTTGCTGCCTTCCAGGTCGAGGTTGTCATCAGGCGTAGCTGTGCAGCCCGACGAGGAAGAAGTTGACGCCGATCCAGTTAAAGAGCATGACGAAGAACCCGATGATGCTCAGCACCGATGTCCACCAGGCCTTGTTGTCGACCATCAGGCGAATGTGGACGACCGCGAGATAGACGATCCACGTCACCAGCGCGAAGGTTTCCTTCGGGTCCCAGCCCCACGGGCGTCCCCACGACTGGTCGGCCCACACCGCGCCGAGAATGATGCCGACGCCCAGGATCCAGAAGGCCAACTGCAGGATGACCATGTTGCACAGGTCGATCATCGCGAGAAACTTCCGCTCCGCCTGCGGATCCTGCCGGGCCTGGGCGACTGCCGCCGGGCGGTCCTTGCTCCGGCTGATGAACAGCATCGCAAGCAGGGTCTGGGCAAACCCGATTGTCACCGCGCCGCCGGGCGTGATCGATCCGCCGGCGGGAAAGACATCGTCGTCGAAGTTGGCCCCGTCGGCCGAGAGCTTGCGCCGGTTGGTGTTCAACACGGCGGAGCCGCTGAGGAAATATTTCCCCAGCCACCACACGCCCAGCAGGAAGCTCATGCCGATCAGCGCATAGGCCGCCACCACCATGGTCACGTGGATGTACAGCCAGTAGCTCATCAGCACGCCGTTGACCTGGCTGATTTCGCCCCCGATCTCGCGGCCCGTGACATACGGCGCGGCGAAGATCGCGACGAGGCTGAGCCAGCCCACGAAGCTGGCGGCCGCCCCGAAGAAACCCTTGTTCCGCCACGTCTCGAGCAACACGCCGACCAGGGCGCCGAACCACGCGCTGAACAGCACGCTCTCGAACTGGTTCTTGATCGGGATCGCCTCAAACCAGTTTCCGACGCTCTTCTCGACCAGCCACCAGCGGACGGCAATGCCGACGGTGTGGACAAGGAATCCCACCACCAGCAGCCGAAGCCCCCAGAGCCGCAGGTTGGTTGCGCCCGAATAGGCGCCTGCGATGAAGCAGACAAAGGCGATGAAATACACCGCGGCGCCGGGCAGGGTCAGCTTGAACATCCGGTTGTAAAGCACTTCGGCGCTGCGCTTCAGCTCGGAGGGGTATGCGGCGGGTGTCACCATCGGCAGCACCGAGGCCAGCTCGGTGATCACCGCGTTGACCCTGGCTGCATCGCCCCGACGCCAGGCGCCGTGCAGTTCGATATTGCCCGCGATCACCTTGCTCAGCACGTCGATCCGGCCCTCGTAGCCGGGAATCGGCTGCCCGAGATCGCCGTGGCCATGAATGTCGGCGGGCACCGCCGCGCCCGAGCCGGCCAGCACCGTCGCCACCATCTGGCTCGCGCGGTGCCAGTGCGTATCCTCGGGGCCGCCCGTGGGCGGTGGGACGATGTCGGCGGGCACAAGGTCGATTCTGCTGCCGCCCAGGATCATAAGCGCGTTGGCCGCCCGCTGCAGTTGCTGCACCTTTTCGGCCTTGAAAGTCGCCTCGGCCATGATCTGCTGCATCAGCTCACGCACCGGCGGCGACATGAAAAACTGGATGCTGATCGTCCCCTCTTCAAGGATTCGCTGCTTTTCCTCGGGCGAGATGACCGAAAGGCGGTCGAAATCTTTCCTCAGGGGGACGTTCTTGATCTTCAGGATGTTTCGATTGGCATAGGCCTCGGGACGGCGCGCGATGTCGAGCACAACAAACAGCGCGCTGTGGCCGTCGAGCGAGGTCTTGCCGGTGATCTCAGAGAGCATCTGACGGCTGTAGCTGTCGAGCGTCTTGAGGGTCTGATTGTGCTGGACGCTCAGCGATCGCAGCGGCGCGAGATCGACCTGGCGGGCAAACGCGTCAAGATCGCTCGCCGACATCAGCGCCAACGGGCTCGGGCGGCCGTCGTGCGACGCAGCGGGGCGGTGACCCGAGTGGTCATCGACCGAGTGATCGTGTCCGGCATGGCTGTCGTCCTGCGGCGCGGTCTGCGCCGCCGCGGAGCCTGCCGACGCCGACAGCATCGCCAGCATCATCACCACGCCCAACACCAGTTGACATGCTCTCATGGCCATCCTTGCGCTCACGGTCAGTCCCCTTTCGAAATGCGACACAAACGCCTGCCCCTGCCGATCTGTACGATCAATCCAGTTATACACCGACAGCCACCTCGCGTGGCGGCTTACCCACCACCGGCTGTGGCGCCTTGAGCCTGCCCTCGGCGGCCGCCTTCTCCAGCGCCTTGCGCTTCATGCTGCGGATCACCAGCGGCTTGACGTAAAACGCATAGAGCAACCCGACCGACATCAGCACACACCCGATCGTCATCGCCCAGATGCCCGGCCGGTTGCCCACGCCAAGCACGGTCCACCGCTGGCCTTCCGGATCCCACTGGCTCTGGAAGAGGGTCCAGAAGCTGTCGCCGGTGTTGAAGATCGGGTCGCCGCCGAAGTAGATGGGGTTGTTCATGTGGGCGACATCCTTGCGGACGATGCCGTCGCCATAGCTGAGGGTCACATGGCTCTTGAAGTCGCGGAAGATGCCCGCGGTGTCGGCCGACCCGCCCATGTAGTTGACCAGTTCGAACCGGTCGAGCGTCACCCGCCCGGGCAACTGAAGGCGATTGTTGCCCAGCTGCAGCTGAATCGGCACCCGCGCGCCCGGGAGCAGGATCGTCGGGCCACGCCACTGGTTGGCGATGTCCCAGGCCCATGGCGAATAGGGCACGGCGAAAACCTGCGACCAGTCGCCTGCCGTCACCTTCACCTCGACCACTTGCATCACACCCGACTCGCCCAGGTTGCGGACGCGCTTGGCGGGGGGCACGTCGGTGATCTTGTCGACCCGCCTGATCGAGGGGCTGTAGGTGAACTCGACACGCCGGGGGCTGCCCATCACCGCGTCAGCAAACGGCGCCTTGATCGGCGGCACCTCAAACTGTCCGCGGCCGTTGATCAGGCCGACCGCATCCGCCTTGCGTGTGATCCCCGTTGAAACGACCAGGCCTTCGCCGTTGTCGGCCGTAAACACGGTGGTGCGCGCCTGCCCGCCCTGATTGAGCCCGCCCGGCGGGGCCAGGCGGAACGGGTCGGTGAAGCGATATTCGACCTTGATGTTGTTGTCGAGCGGCTCGCTCTGCCGCAGCCCGATCGGTCCGGCGTCGGGGGTGCCCTGCAGCCAGTCGGTCGGCTTGTCGCGGCCCTGAATCACCTGCCGGCGAAACGGTTTGATCCCGCTGGCTTCGGGCGGATAGACCATCATCGTGATCATGCTCACGATCTCGCGCGACATCGTCGGAAACGCCGGGTCATAGCTTTCGATCACCAGCCGGTAATCCCCCGCGGTCACCTCGCGCCCCACATCGACGGGGATCACAGCAGGCTCGCCGTTGCCCAGGGTTACCCGGAGGGCGTGCATCTGCGATACCGCATCGCGCACGCCGGCGAGCACGTCGGGCGTCACATGGCGGTGGTTGAGCACGACCGTTCCGAGGTCGAGCGTCGAGTCGGGCCCGAAGTCGGCCAGCACGTGCCCCGACATCGACTCGCCGGTGCCCAGGTCGGTGGCCGTCACGCGCAAGCCCGGCGTGCCGCCGGGGCGTTCGACATAGCTGGTTTCCAACTCGGCATAAGGGTGGTAGCCGACGATGTCGAAGTGGATTTCGTCCTTGAGCCCCATCCACTTCGACAGGGGCACGCGGCTCACCTTTCCCTTGTCGTCAATCGACGCAATGGTGGCCGCCCGATCGCGGAGCGTGCTTCGGTCGAGTCGGCCGGTGTTTTTGAGGTCGGCAGAGTAGGCGTTGAAACGGGGCAGTCCGGGGAGGCTGATCTGGTCAACCGGTTGAGTGCCGACCTTGACGTAAAGCGCCCGCTCCCAGCGGTCGTAATAGTGGGTGGCCGTGCCGCCCACGGGGATGATCGCCATGCCCTCGACCTTGTGCTTGTAGTAGAAGGCCATCCCGAAGATGAGGGTCACGATGCCGGCATGGACACACCAGACGCCATAGCGGGGCACCGTAAAAGGAATGCGGGTGAATGTGACAACGCACAGGTTGAGCACCAGCAGCATCATCAGCAGCTTGAGCGGCCAGGCGTTGAAGAACGCCATTTCATCCATCTCGAAGTATTCGCGCAGCGGAGCCAACCCTGACCCCAGGGCGATGTAGATGGCGGTCAGGGTCATCAGCAGGATGCCAAACCACACGCTGTTGAGGGTCCGACGGTATAGCCAGGACAGCAGGGCCATCAATTACGCCTCGTGGAAGGGTAGAGAGGTCTCGAAAACACGCCGCTTTCGCGCGGCACACAGGGCGACACGTCGGCGGCGACACATCAGCGGCGAAACGTCAGCGACACGATCCGTCGGCAAGCACAGCCGATTCAACGTCACGCGAGCTGTCGACGTGGTTGGGGTCATCGCGTGACACTACGCACGGGCGGACTCAGAAGTCTGATTCTGTCTGCCGGGGTGCGACAACTGACCGCACCACCGCCGACGACAGCCCGGTGTCGTCTGGCGCTTCGGTCGGCGGTGCGATCGGCGGCCGGGTCGCCGGTCGGCCGCACCCGCCACGATAACCAAGTGACGGCGACTCGTCATGTCGAGCGGGAATTCCGGACGGAAAAGTGAGCCGCGGATTGTCACGTCATTGCCCGATGGAAGCCGATGCATGTTTTGCCCGCCGTGAGTAAACTCGCCGCCAGGGCGGGGAGTGGGCGGAGTCTGTCGCCTCGTCTCGATTCGCACAGGAGAAAAATGAGCCATCTTCATAATCACGGCGGTTCCGGGCCGGGCTTTGGGCCTTTCGCGGGCGTAGGGCTCGCCGGCGTATCCCGGGGTATCGGTTTGGTCGGGCTGGCCGGGCTGATGTCATTCGTCGCGGCGGGGTGCGTGGTTCAGCAGGTTCAGAGCGATGCGCCACCGCCCGAGCAGCCGGGCGTGATGCCGACCGAGGTACGCGAGCCGCCTGCGCCGCCGCCGGCAAAACCGATTCGAATCGACGCGGCGCTGCAGAGTCGGGCACGCGAGACGGTGACGAGCGCGATGGCCGACCCGTCGGACGTGGTGCGTGCCAATGCCATCGAATCGGCGCAGCGCACGCTGGGCGCCTCGGCGGCGAACGAGGTGCTGCGCGGGCTGCGTGACCGGGCGTCGATCGTCCGGTTTGCCGCGAGCATCGCGGCGGGCGACCTCAAGCTCGAAACGGCGCGATCGACACTGGGGGAACTGGCTTATGACCCCGATCCGAGCGTTCGCCTTGCGGCGCGATACGGCCTGCACAAGCTGGGCGACACCCGGCTGAGCCAGGAGATCCTGCTTGGACTGCGCGATCCGCGTCGACGGGTGCGTGCCGATACGGTGCTGCTGCTGGGCCTGCTGGGCGAGAAGAGCGCGGTCGACCCGCTGACCCGCCTGCTGGGCGACCGCGAGCCGGTGATCCGCCTGCAGGTGGCCGAGGCCCTATGGCGGCTGGGTAACGAGCGGGGGCTTGAAGAACTGGTTGCCAAGACGGTGTCGGCCTACCCCGACGAGCAGATCGTGGCCGTGCTCGCGCTGGCGGCGCCGCGCGATCGGCGCGCGCTGGGCCATGTCACGGGGTGGCTCGTCAGTGATTACCCCGAGCTCTCGCTGGCGGCGACCCGGGCCGCGGGCATGCTGGGCAGCGACGCGGGCTATGCGATCGCGGCCAAGGCGGTCCGATCGAGCGACGTGCGTCAGCGGGGGATGGCGGCGCTGGCGCTGGGCGACATTGGCCGGACCGACGCCCAGCCCCTGCTGGCGCCGCTTCTGACCGACCCGAGCACCGAGGTGAGGCTGTCGGCTGCCACCGCGCTGCTGCAACTGGCTGCGGACCGGTAGAACCGTCAGGTCGGGGCGACAGGGCGCGCGGCCGGATGACGGGCGCCGGTGGCGTCGCCGGGCATGGCGGCCGAGCGAGGGCGATTTTCCACAGCTAGCGGACGGGTGGTTCGCTTGACACAATATGAGGCAGGCTTAGTATCTCTAATCACCCCACGAGCTTGTGTCGGGTTCTTCGGTGCGACCGTGGTGGACGACCCTGATGAGATTGGGCGGACGAGTCGAGGCCTGCCTGTCATCCATACCGCAAGGAGCTCACCTTGAGCACGCTGACGAAGCTGTTCGTGGTTCTGCTGGTGATCGTGTCGCTGCTGCAAACCGCGGCGACGGTTGTGTTTATCAACCAGTCCGACGCGTTCGTCGTCAACCAGCGGGGCCTGGAGGACAAGGTCCGCGGGCTTGAAGGCCAGGTCACCGCGGCCAACGCCGCGCGCAGCGCCGCCGAGGCGAACCTCGCCCAAGCCCGCGAGGCGATGACCAATCGCATCGGCGACATCGACCAGAACCTGCAGGCGGCGCGGCAGCAGCTGAGCCAATCGGAGGTGCGTGCGGCGCAGCTCCAGAGCCAGCTGGCGATCCAGCAGGCCGACGGCTCGCGGCTGACCGAGGCGCTCAAGACCAGCGAGACGACCAAGGCGCAGCTCCAGGAAATCGTCACCCAGATGCGTGCGTCGGCCGACCAGGCCACGCGGCGGATCGCCGAACTGAACACCGCGGTCTCCGACCTGACCAACCGCCTCGACGTGACCGAGACCGAGCGTCGATACCTGCAGGAGCAGTTTTCGGCCGCCCAGTCGCGCAACGAGCGGCTCTCGCGGGCCCTGCGTGACGCGGGCGTGAGGGAAGACGTCGCGGCCGTCAGCGGCGGCACCGGCGCCGGCGCGGTTCCGATCCGCTCGGTCATCCGCAATGTGCAGTCGATCGAAGGCATGCCCTGGGCGACCATCTCGGTCGGTTCGGCGGACGATGTCCGGCCGGGCATGCAGTTCAAGGTCATCGACCGCGAGCGCGGCGATTTCCTGGGCACCGTCACGGTCGACGTCGTCGAGTCCAACATGGCTTCCGGCCGACTGACCGGCCCGCGGGTCAGCGAGATCAACGCCGGCGACGAAGCCGTCACTCAGCTCTGACCGGGCCGCGAGAATCCGATTCGCCCGGGCGGTCTGTTAAGTCGTACGGGCGCTCCTCGAATGCAGGTCAACCGTCAGGTACGAGGTCAACATGAGCCGCATGTCCGGTGGTGAAGTGATCAAGGTCAAGCCTTCGAACGGCATCTACACCGCGCTGGCCGGGGCGGCGCTGGTGGTGGCGATCGCCGGGCTGGTGCTCTTTGTGCTCAGGGCGCACGCGATCCTGCCCGATGGTCTGAAGTGGATGTAAACGGCGTCCTCGGGCATCGCGCGGTATCGAGCTTGCCTCGCGACCGCGGCATGGGCGATGGCGTCGGCCCTCGCGGTAAGCGAGGTTGACGCAGACCCGGCCCGGAATGTGGCTTGACCGGATTCGGGCTTGCCCGCGTGCCGGATTGTCCGATGGGTCGGCCGGCTGACGGGCGGGCCGGCTGGTTGAAAGATGAATCAACTTCACCGCCCCCGTCCGTGACGGCGGGCGGTTTGCTTTTGTCGCGGCGGCATCGGGCGAGATAGAATCGGCCCGATTGCAGGCCGCCCGACCTTGGTCCCCATTCAGCCTCAACATGCGACGCAAGCTGTATCTCGAAACTTTCGGTTGCCAGATGAACGTGCTCGACAGCGAGCTTGTTCTCGGCCAGCTCCGCGCGCAGGGGTATGAGTCGGTCGAAGAGCCGGAGTCGGCCGACGTGATCATCTACAACACCTGCTCCGTGCGCGAGCATGCGGAGCAGAAGGTGTGGTCTCGCCTGGGCGAACTGCGTGAGCGCAAGGCGGCCGAGCCGGGGCTGGTGATCGGGGTGATCGGCTGCATGGCCGAGCGAGACGGCACAAACATCTTCAGCCGGTTTCCGCATGTCGATGTGCTCTGCGGGCCTGGCGAGCTCGATAAGCTCTCGTCGCTGGTGCACAACGCGGTGGTGACCAGCAGCGCCGCGGCCGACCCGGCTTTGGCCCGGGCGTCGTCAAACGGTGAGGATGCGCAGAGCGGTCAGGCTTCGCCGGCCGGCTTGGCTCCCTCGACCGGTTTGGTGTCGTCGGCAAGGCCTGCCGCGCGGCAGGTGGCGCTGATGGGCAACACGTCGCGGCGCAGTTCGACGCTGTCGGCCGCCCAGGACAACCTCGAGCTGCTCGACCTGTCGCGAGCGGTGTCGCCGGCCGACGATGTGGCGCAGGCGTATGTGCGGATCACGCGCGGGTGCAACAAGTTCTGCACGTACTGCGTCGTACCCTACACGCGCGGTCCGGAAGTGCACCGCCCGCCGGGCAACATCATCGATGAGGTCCGCCGGCTGACCGACGCGGGCGTCAAGGAAGTGACGCTGCTGGGTCAGACGATCAACCACTACGCCTACGACCACGGCGACGGGCGAAAGACGGTGTTTGCCGAGTTGCTCTATCAGATCCACGAGGCGGTGCCGCACCTGCCGCGGCTGCGTTTTGTCACGAGCTTTCCGCGCGATTTTTCGGATCAGGCGCTGCAGGCGATGCGCGACTGCCCGCGGATCTGCCGCTATCTCCATGTGCCGGCGCAGTCGGGAAACGATCGCGTCCTTAAGGCGATGAACCGCGGTTATACCGCGCAGCAGTATTACGACTTCATCGACCGCGCCCGCCAATACATGCCCGACATCTCGCTGGCGAGCGATTTCATCGTCGGCTTCCCGGCCGAGACCGACGCGGAATTTGAGCAGACGGCCGAGATGGTCAGGCGGTGCCGGTTCAAGAACAGCTTTATCTTCAAGTATTCGCCCAGGCCGGGGACGGTCGCGATCGATCGTTTTGACGACGACGTGCCCGAGCCGGTCAAGCGCGATCGCAACAACCGCCTGCTGGCCATTCAGGCCGAGGTGTGTGCCGAGAACAACCGCGCGATGATCGGCAGGACGGTCGAGGTGATGGTCGAGGGCCAGAGCAAGCTGGTGTCGCGCCGGTCGGCGTATCCGTCGGCCGCGTCGGGCGGTGTCGAACTCGGGTGGGTGAAAAAAGCCCAGGGCGATGCCGCGTCGGAATCGACAGCGACCGCCGTCGCGACGGCAGAGCCGCCCCAGACGCAGCTGGTCGGCCGGACGCGGGGCGATCAAGTCGTCGTCTTCGACGGCCCGCTCTCGCTGCGGGGCAGGCTGCTGGATGTGCAGATTTCCGACGCGAAAAACCTGACGCTGTTCGGCAGCGTGGTCGGGCGCTGACGAGCCCATGTCACCCCTTTACCGCGCCGGTGGTCAGCCCTGCGACGAGTTCGCGCTGCAGCGCCAGGAAGAGCACCATCACCGGCATCACGCCCAGCACCGTGCCGGCCATGAGCATGCCGCGGCCGCTTTCGTATTGGGGGAGTGAGACCATGTTGCTCAGCCCGATCGGCAGCGTGTAGAGCCCCTCGCTCTGCAGCACGATCTGCGGCCACAGGTAACTGTTCCACGCGCCCAGGAAGCTCATCAGCACAAACGCGCCGGTCATCGGCCGCACACACGGCAGCACGACCGACCACCAAAGCCGTAGTTCGCTGCAGCCATCGACCCGGGCCGCCGACATCAACTCATCGGGCACGGCCGCCATCGCCTGCATGTAGAGGAGCATGCCCAGCACGCTCACCGCGCCGGGAACGAGAATGGCGGCATAGGTGTCGAGCCAGCCGATGTTGTGCATCAGCTCATAGCTTCCCGGCAGGAGCACCTGCGAGGGGATCATCATCGTGGCGGCCATCAACACCATCAGCGGCTTTTTGCCTGCGAAATCGTACTTGGCCAGGGCAAAGCCGCCGAGGCTCGAGAGCACGACGACGATCACGGCATGGGCCGACGAGAGCATGAGCGAGTTGAGCAGCCAGGTTCCGAAGGGGCGGTTGAACAGCAGCGATTGATAGTGAGTGAGCGTGAGCCGCGAGAGGTCGTCCCATGGCAGCAGCAGGTAAGCGGCGGTGTCGGCTTCCGTCTTGACCGAAGCGCACAGCACCCAGAGCAGCGGCACAAGGAACAGCGCCGCGGCGGTCAGCAGCAGGGCGTGGAGCAGGATCGACTGCGTCAGCTTCAAGCGTGTAGCCTCCGGTTGCGGGTCACGGGCTGCGCCGGCAGTCATGGGCGTTTCATCACGCCGCCGAGCTTCATCTGAAGGGTCGCCAGCACCAGCACGATCAGCACAAACACCCATCCGATGGCGCTGGCATAGCCGAGGTCGCCGGTGCCGAAGCCGGTGAGAAACAGGTACATGACGATCGTCAGTCCGCTGCCGATCGGGCCCGACGACTGGCCGAAGAGGATCCACGGCAGCTCAAACAATTGCATCGCGCCGATGGTCGCGAGGATGGTGAGGATGACCAGCACCCTGCGGATGCCGGGCAGCGTGACATGGCGGAATCGCTGCCACGCGCCCGCGCCATCGACGGCGGCCGCCTCGTAAAGCTCACGGTCGACCGACTGCAGCGCCGCCAGCAGGTAGACCATGGCATACCCCACGCTCAGCCACAGCGACGCCAGCAGGACCGAGAGCATGGCGAGCCGGGGCGAGCCGAGCCAGTCGAGCTCGATCGCGCTGAAAGTCAGCCATGACAAAAGGGTATTGAGCGGCCCGCGTCGCCCCAGCAACTGCGAGAACATCACCGCAACGAAGACGCCGCCCACGAGGTGCGTGCTGAAGAACGCCAGTCGAAAAAGCGATCGGCCGATGATCTTTTTCGAGTCGACCATGAGCGCCAGGCCCAGCGCCAGCGGCATTTGCAGCGCCACGAATGCGACTGCGAACATCACCGTGTTGAGGATGGCCCAGGCAAACAGGCGGTCGCCCAGGAGGAAGGTGAAGTTGTCGAGCCCGACAAAGACTTCGCCTCGCGCGCCGACGGTCTTGTGGAACGCCAGCCAGAAGCTGCGCGCCAGCGGGTAAGCCATGAAGACCGCGAACAGCACGATAAACGGCGAGACAAACAGGTAAGGCGCGAGCCGCTGCTGAAAGCGCCAGTTGCCGCCGGGGGGCGATTCCGGGCGCCGGCGCGTCTTTCCCGCGTCGGCCTCGCCGGGACGGACGGTCCGGGCCGGGCCCGCGGCTTCAACGCCCGACAACTGGGTCACGGCGCACCTGCTTCCTCGCCGGTCGATGGGCGATTCCAGCGGACGAACTCGATTCGGCGGCGCAGGTCGGCGTCGGTCTCTGCGAGCCAGCCCTCGACACCCTGCTCGAGCGTGGCGTCATCCTGGTCGGCCGCGAGCGTGGCGCGATAGATGACAGTCGCCAGGGCGGTCTGCGCGAGGGCGGTGAAGGGCGTCACCACGCGCGTCGGCACGTCGTCGAGCAGGTCGGCGAAAAGCTCGGTCCCTCGCCCGGGGGCGAAGTAGGGATCGGTCCTTCGCCACATCGGGTCGCCCTGCGCGTCAACCAGCGGCGGGAGGACATCGGTGTATTGCCTGCGGGCCCGCATGGCGGGCTCTGAGAAGTAGAGCGATTCGAGCAGTCGCCATGACGCTTGCGGGTCGCGGGCCTGACGCGGGATACCGATCATGGTTCCGCCGGTGGTCGAGGTCGGGCTGTCGGTGGGATCGAACCGGGGCAGTGGAATCAGCCCGATCCGGCCGGCGAGTTCGGGGGCAGCGAGCTTGAGCTGCGCGACACGCCAGTCGGCGCCGATGAATGCGGAGATCCGCCCGTCGGCGATTTCGCGTGTCCAGGTTGATCCGCCGGTCGGGGCGGCGACGCCGATGGGGTCGGGGCCGCCCACGCAGCGGGCATAGAAACAGATTGATTCGATGACGCGCGGGTCGGTCAGGTGCGTGGTGCCCTGGTGATCGACAAGCTGCACGCCGCGCTGGAGCAGCATCGAGGTCAGCGGGTCGGACGCCGCCTGCGGCAGCTCGAGCGCGCGACGGTCGCTCTGACCCTTCGACCGCCAGTAGCGCTGATAGGCGCGGCACAATTCGGCAAACTCGGCCCACGTGGCCGCGTCGGCCGGGTCGAGACCGGCTTCCTGCCAGAGGTCTGTCCGGTAGGCGATCACGACGGGGTGAACATCGTGCGGGATCCCGAAGACAACGCCGTCTTTCGACCACGGCGCGAGCCGCGACTCGACAATTCGGCCGGCCATCTCCGAGCGGGCGAGCAGGTCATTGAGCGGCAGAAACCCGACGAGATCGACCGGCGCCCGGAAATACCGCCCGACCGACGCGATCTCGATCTCGACCAGGTCGGGCACAGACATGCCCGACTCGCCGACCCGCGCGCCGCGGTCGAACAGCGCGTTGAGGCGAATGTTGATGGCGTTGAGGTTGATCAGCTTGACATCGACATCGAGCGATTCTTCACGCACCACCTGGCGAAAGCTGTCGGCGTGGGTGTCGACGAATGTCCAGACGGTCATCGGTCGCGGCGAATCGCCCGAGCGGAGCGCGATGGCGCCGCCGCTGAGCAGCGCCAGGACGAGCAGGACGACGACAGGCTTTCCCGGTCCCGACGACATGGGCCGCGAGTGTACCCCACGCCGCGTCGGCCCGCATCGAGAACTGCAGCGATCGCCGAATTGTGCGAGGCCGGGCGCGGGTGCCCGAGGCCGGGTCGTAAGGTCGCCGGCTCCTTCGGCCACATCGCCGGCCAACTGCCTTCGACCGCGTGGACAGCCCATGGCGGGCCGGGCCGGGCATGTCGGCGGCGGTGGGCCGCCGCGACGTGTGCCTGGCCCCCAGGAGAGCTCAGATCAGGGTGAACTCAGATCAGGAGGACCCAAAGGGCGTGAACGCGGACCGGGTGACTGCTGTTGGGCTCGCTTACCGGTCGGCGGCTCGCGCTGGGCTTGGGTGGCTGGTGGCCGCAGGGCATGGGCGATGATGCCTCGCTTGACCCCGGCGGATACACTTCGGGTATGTCACGCCCCACCCACGTTCTGACCAATCCGCCGCGGGTGAGTATCACACCGCGACCGGAGAGCGCGCCCTACGAGCCGGTCTGCGCCATTTTCCGCCGGTATCTTCACGGGCAGAAACTCAAGTTCACGCCCGAGCGGGCGATGATGCTCGACGCGGTCCTGCGCAAGACCGGCCTCTTCGAGCCCGAGACGCTGATCGACGACCTCAAGGCGCTGGGGCACCGGGTTTCCCGCGCGACGGTCTACCGCACGCTCTCACACCTGCAGGATGCGGGAATCGTCAAGCAGGTGTTCTTCGACAACCGCAAGAGCTATTACGAGGTGATCGCGGGTAAACAGCCGTACGACTACCTCATCTGCGTCCAGACCGGGCGGGTGATCGAGTTTTCGAGCGAAAAACTCAGGCGGCTGCGCGACGAGATCTGCGTCGAACACGGGTTTGATCCGCTGTCGCATCAGTTCCATATCTTCGGGCTCTCGCCGGAGGCGAGCCGTGCTCGATGAGGCGCTGCGCGCTCGGCGGCCGATCCGCGCGGGGCGTACAGTGGCCGCGACATTCACGTCGTCTAAAACGCGCAACACGCCTCACCGGCGGTGAGGTGTCCTGGCAGCCATGCCGTCAGCGATAGGGGTGATGGATCGGCGATGGCGCGCGATTCGCCCCTTTCCCGCCATCGCATTTCGCAAAGCTCTGCTGCAATTGAAGCCCGGCGTTGATGTCGGAAACCGGTGATGCCGCGGGAGGGCAGGGTTGGCGGTGGCAGGCCGCTGCTGAGGTCGGTTTCATTTGGCGGGCGAGGGGCGGTCGAGCACGGCCGGTCGTGCGGGGGTTGCGAGGGCGTCGGCGCGTGGCGAGTCGGTCACGGTTGAGTGAGCGCGGATCTGGTCGGCGTGGATCTGGTCGGCGCGGGCAATTGATTGGGGGCGGTCGGGCAGGCCGGGCCGCGCCGGTGGGCGCGATGAGCTCGGCCCGATGAGCTCGGCTGGTGAGCGCGGCCAACTGAGCGCTGCCGGCTGAGCGCGGCCGCCTTAGCACATGGCGGCAAAGGTGGCGGCCGCGAGCACGGCGATGCGGACTTTGCGATCCCAGAACAGGCGATTGGACAGTGTCATCCAGGTGCTGGCAATCATGGTTTGACCTCGCGGGGCGGCCATACAACCGCTGTGCCAAGGCCTCGTCCGCCGGCCGAGCGGGCCCGGCAGGGGAAATTCGCTCAAAAACGCGGGCGCGGCGCGGTGTGGACGGACAGCGCGATCTCAAATATTCCGGATGTTGTCTCGATGCAACATTTCATGTTGCCGGATGCCAACGCGGATGACTGGGGGAACAGTTGGCAATTTGTCGCACCCCTTTTTGAGGGATGAACCCGGCAGGCTCATGCCCGAAAATCGCGTAGCGTTCGTGCTAAACACTGCTCAGGGAATTACTTGCGGTGTCGCAAATTTGCTCTTTTTTGTGCGCAAGCTTGCGATGTTAGTGTCCACTTCATAATTACAGAGGCGTCGCACTCCGAATTTCTCTCGAACGAAACACGGCGGATGAACCGTAATCGATTTACCATGACAACGTTGAGTATCCCCGCAGGTGCGGGAGGCGGACTGGGCTCGCAAAACCTTCGCACCGGAGACGCGGTCGCGTTTCCCCGTTTTTTCGATGCACTGGCGCGTGAGGTGCCGTTCGCGGCGGGCCTCATCATTACGACGCTGCCGCGCGGCACATCGCAGATTGTCCAGCCTCAGCGCGTCTCCGAGCTGCTGTTCAAGTCCTACTCGCGCGACTTCTGGCGTGAGGACAAGGTCACCTGGATGGCGATGTCGCAGCAGCGCCTGGTGACGCTGGGCGACCTGCCCGATGCACGCGAGGTGTCCGAAGGGCGGTTCGGGCGGGAGTTCCTGGCCGAGAGCGGGCTGAGTTCGCTGGCGGCGGTGTATGTGAAGTCGCCGGTGTTCGACGGATATCCGGGCGTCATCTGGGTCGGACGAAACAGCGAGCAGGGCGATTTCAACGCCGCCGAGCAGGCGACGCTGCGCGACGCGGCGTCGGAGCTCGGCGAAGCGATTGCGGGCGTGCGGGCGGCGCGGCTCACCGGCGTTCAGCGTCATGACTGGGAACACGCGCTGGCGTCGCGGTTCTTCGTTTTCGATGAGACCGGTCGGCGGTTCCTGCCCGCGGAGATACCCCCGGCGATGGAACCGCACCTCTACGACGGCGTCGCCCGGGCTGCGCGAGCGGCTCTTGATGAGCGCATCGCCGGCAAGGAAGTGACCGACCGGGTGCAGATTCCCGACGTCGATGGCGAGCTCTGGACATTTCACGTCGTTGTGCATGACCAGCTCGAGGCGCTGGGCCCGGGGCGTTTCGCGGTGCTGGCGCTGCAGCCGATCTGCACCGACTGGGCGGCATTCGTGTCGGCCGACGTGCAGGGCGACCCCGAACTGGCGCGACTGGCGCCGGCGATCCGGTTTATGCAGAAGGAGTTTCGCCGAAGCCCCACGCTGGCGGACATCGCCAAGACGGTGCACCTGAGCCCGTTCCACTTCCACCGGCGCTTCACCGACCTCGTCGGTCTGACGCCCAAGCATTTCCTGCTGGAGTGCCAGATTCACGAGAGCAAGGCGGAACTGAGCGGCAAGACCAAGCCGCTGCCGCAGATCGCGACCGACTGCGGCTTTGCACACCAGAGCCACTTTACGAGCCGGTTCAAGCAGAGCACGGGCCTGACGCCCACCCGCTGGCGTCGCCTCGCGGCCAGGCGTCAGAGCGAGCGATGAACCGATTCGTCGCGCCATGGGCGGGCCGTAAGTCACGCCATGAGTCGGGCCGCGAGCCGGCGGCGTGCCGAGGTGCGACCGCAGCGTGGCACAACCGGGTGCCACGTTTGGGCGTTACGCCAGTCGCGTCGTGCCGTGCGGCACAACGCATCGGGCGGCTTGGCGCGGGGTGACTTGGTGCCGGGTGACTTGCCACTGTGTGACTTGCCACTGTGTGACTTGCCACCGGGTGACTTGCCCCGGTTGATTTGCCGCGGGCGACTGGCTATCGGGTGACCTGCCGCCGGGTTGCCTGCCACCGGGTGACCTCCCACTGGGTGACCTGCCACCGGGCGGAGGTTGGCTTGCCGGGCAGGTCGAGGCACCGTCGCAATGAGCCTGCGGGTGACTATCACCTTGGGTGGGGCGCGGGTAGACTTTTGTACGGGTAGGAATTGGCACTGGGCTGCGTGGCGTGTCATCGCCGGCGGCCGCTTGGTGTGACGTGAGGGTCTGGAGAGTCTGTTCCCATGGCGAGTTCGATGCGTGTGTTGCTGACCGGCGCTACCGGGCGGCTGGGCAGCGTGGTGTACCGGCAGTTGCTCGAGGCCGGTCACACCGTCGTCGCGGTCGACCTGCGACCAAGTGAAGATACGACGCTGCCCCCGATCAAGGTGGTTGACCTCACGCGGTTTGCCGACGTCTGGCCGCTGGTGGAGAACATCGACGTCGTCTGCCACCTTGGGTCAAAGCCGGCGTTCAAGCATGAGCCGATGGCGTCGGCCGACGGCTATGCCAACAACGTGACGGGTTGCTACAACCTGTTTCTGGCCGCGCTGCATCACGGGGTGGGTCGGATCGTCTACGCGTCGAGCCTGCAGGCCTATGGCGCGTTTTCGATGGGCCAGTATGACCAGGAGCGGGGCATCCGCGACTTCGTCAAGCCACGATATCTGCCGATCGATGAAGACCATCCGCTGCTGGCTTGCGGGCCTTACGCGAGCAGCAAGGCCGCGGGCGAGCAGATGTTGTTGAACATGATCGCGATGCGGCCGAGTTTGTGCGGGGTCTCGCTGCGGTATTCGACGATAGTCACCGATCGACGGCGGCCCCCGACGCCGGAGCAGATCGCCCGGTGGAAGATGATCTCGGAGACGATGCCAAAGTGGCGTCGCTTCATCGGGGCATATAACACGTTTATCGACATCGACGACGCGGCCCGGGCCACGGTGATGGCTTGCGGCTACGGCCAGCCCGGCACCCACTCGGCGTTCAACGTTGTGCACCCCGCTGCGCGGCACGCCTGGAGCCGCGATCTGCTGGCGCAGGCCTACGACGGGCTGCCGGAGATGCGGGCGGAGGTCGGTCCGAATGACTCGCTGCTCTCGACAGAGCGGGCGCGGACGGTTCTGGGGTTTGTGCCTCAGCACGGTCCGGGCGGGCTAAAATCGTTTTGATATGCACAGCCCCCCGTCGATCCGCGTCGCGTCGGTCTCCTATCTCAATGCCAAGCCGCTGATCTGGGGTCTGGACAACGATCCGGATATCGGCCTTCTGCTGCGTGTGCCGTCGGGGCTGGTCGGGCTGCTGGCGGATCATTCGGCCGACGTGGCGCTGCTGCCTGTCGTCGATACCGTCGCGGTCGAAGGGGCGAGCTTGCTGCCGGTGGGGGGCATCGCCTGTGACGGGCCGACGCTGACGGTGCGGATATTTTCCGACCGGCCGATCGAGCGGATCACCACGCTTGCCTGCGACATCGACAGCCACACGTCGGTGCAGCTTGCGCGGATCATTCTCCGAGAGCGCTATGGAATCTCGCCCGAGCTTGTGCCGTGGAAACTGGGCGAGCCGGTTTCGGGTCCCCGGCTGATGATCGGCGACAAGGTCGTGAGCGACGAGCCGACGGGGATGCCGCACCAGATCGACCTGGGCGAGCAGTGGAAACTGTTGACCGGGCTGCCGTTCGTGTTTGCGGTCTGGACGACACGGAGCGGCGTCGACCGTAACCGGATCGGCACGCGGCTGAGGCGGTCGCTGGAGGAAGGGCTGGCGAACATCGACCGGATCGTCGAGAGAGAAGCGTATCCGCGAGGCTGGCCGGCGACGGTGGCAAGGCGCTACATGACCGAGTATCTGCGGTACCGAATCGGCAGCCGCGAGCTCGACGCCATCAGCCTGTTTCTGGCGAAGGTCAGGGAGATGGGCGCGCCCGGGGGCGAGTCATAGCGGGCTGAGGCAGGGTCTAGAGATCGAGCCTGAGCCGGCCGAGGACGGCCACCTGGGTGAGCGCGGCATGCGCGAGGAAGAAGATCAGCAGGATCGCCAGCACAACGTAGCTCAGACCGATGGCCCATGCGGCCCTGGTTGAGACATCGTAATAGGGGTCTTTGCGTCCGCGGTTGCGCAGGGTGTCGAAGATGCGCGGGGTGGCATACCAGAGCACCATGAGCAGGATGACGGTGGTGGCGGTGAGGCCGCTGTTTTTGAGGTTGATCAGCGTGAGGGCGCCCAGGGCGATGACGCCGGGCAGCCAGATCCACGGGCTGACGGCGGCGGTGATGCGGCCGCCGTCGAGGGGCGGGACGGGCAGCAGGTTGAAGAAGTTGAGGGCCAGCCCGATCACGGCGATCCAGATGATGGTCAGCTTGAAATCGCTGTCGGGCATGAACAGGGCGATGATGTAGACGGCGACGGCGGCCGCGGTTCCGAGGATGGGCCCGCCGATGCCGACGACCGCTTCGACCTTGGCGTTGGGCGGTTGCTCGCGAAGGTTGATCAGGGCCCCCAGGAACGGGATGAAGATGGGGGGGCTGGCTCGGAGGCCGTATTTCCAGATGGCAAAGACGTGGCCCATCTCGTGGCAGAGCAGCAGGATGACAAAGCCGAACGCGGGGATGAAGCCGCTGAGCAGATAGTCCTGGAATCGCATGCCCGGCTGGGCGCTGATGGTTCCGAAGAAATAGGCGTAGACGAAGATGGAGATGGCCATCGAGACCAGGGTCTTGGTGAAGTCGGAAAACCCGTGAGGCGGCGCGTCGCCCGCACGACCGTAGCGGTCGAGCACGGCCTTGTTGAGGCGCGCGACGACGACGTCGGCGGGCAGGTTGGTGAGCATGGCGAGGTGTCTGCGGATGGAGATCGACTCGGCCGAATCGCGGGGCAGGAGGGTGAGGCAGCGTGCCCAGACCTCGACGGCGCGGGCGGGCTCGGTTGTTTCGAGGACGCGGGCCTGGTTGATGAGCTGCTCGACCTCCTGCGCGTAGCGGAAGCGGCCGCACCTTCGGCAGCGGAGGTCGTGGGGCGCGAAGGTGTTTCCGCAGGCATCGCAGAGCAGGGGGTCTGCGGTGCTCAGATGCTCGGTGGCCGGCTCGGTCATGCCGCCGATGGTAGGGTGGCGCGGCCCGTCTGTCGCATGGTGGAACAGCGGCGTGGAATAGCGGCTGGAGTTTGCCGGCTTCAGGCGAGCAACTGGTCGTTTGACTCGGGGAGTGTCCGCGCCGGCACGCCGACGACGGTCGTGCCCGGCGGCACGTCGCGGATCACGACAGCGCCGGCGCCGACGGTGGCGAGCTCTCCGATCGACAGACACTGAATGACGCGGGCACCCAGGCCGACGAACGCGCCGCGCGCCACCCTGACCCGGCCGGCGAGGGCGGCCCCGGGGGCGATGTGCACGCCTTCGTCGATCTGGCATTCGTGTTCGACGATGGCGCCGCTGTTGACGATCACGCTATCGCCCAGGCGCACGCCCGTGCCGACGTGGGCTTGTGGTCCGATAACGAGGTTGACGCCGAGCAACGCGGTCGGCGAGACCGACGCGCTGGGGTGAACGGCGCGGACGAGCTCGAGGCCGGCCGCGGTGATTTTCTGGGCGTGGGTGATTCGGGCGCCGTTGTCGCCGATGGCGACCAGGGCGTGGCGTGCGGTGGCGAGCAGGCGGGGCAGCATGTTGACCGCGCCCAGCACGGGCAGGCCGTCGATGACCTTGCCGTGGAGGGCGGGGTCGGCATCGATGAAGCCGATGGGTTCGGGTGCGCCGGGGATGGCGGCAGCGCCCATGGCGCGAAGGATGTCGAGAACGACGCGTCCGTGTCCGCCGGCGCCGACGATGAGGGTGGGGATCATGTCAGGGGATCCTCGTGGGTCTGTTGCGTTGTGGTGAGGTGCGGGGCACCCGTCACGCTGGTGTTGTTATCGGACAACCCGGGGAGGCTGCGCCAGTTGTTGCGGTTCTGCGGTGTGAAGCTGGGAAAGATGTGAACCCTGAGCGGGTTGTGGTCGATGGAAGGGCTGACTGGTTGGTCGCCCGGCACAGGTCGGTGCGGACGCCGGTTTAAGTGGGCGCGGCGGTCGCGGTGTGCGACACGCGTGAGCACCCGCGACAGGCACGGTTGTAATCGCAGGAGGCCGCCATGGCGGACGTCGTCGGCAATAACGAGTTTCTCACCGTTCTCGGTCCCGATGCCACCTTCAAGGGTGAGCTGAGCTTTGAGAAGGGCATGCGCCTTCAGGGCAAGTTTGAGGGCAAGATCAGCACGCCCGGCAAGCTGCATGTGAGCAAGGAAGCCCAGATGCAGGCGGATGTCGAGGCGGGCAGCATCAGCGTCGAGGGCCAGGTGCGTGGCAACCTGACCGCGAGCGATCGGATCGAGCTCAAGGCGTCGGCGCGGTACGAGGGCGACCTGCGCACCAGCAAGCTGGTGGTGGACGAGGGCGCGGTCTTCAGCGGCAACGTGGTGGTCGGGCCCGAGGCGGTGAAGAACCGCGGCACGCGCCCGTCCGGCACGACGACCGGCGCCACGACGACCGGCACCACGACGGCGCCCGCTCCGTTCGGCGCGCCCGCGCCCAAGCCCGTCGCGGCCTGAGTCTGCGGCATGACATTACGCACGCCCGGGGTGAACAGCCCCGGCGTGCGCATCACGGATGCTGCCGGCATGCGGCGCGTATGACCCCTACGCCCTGTGTCGGCGGCATCCCTCAAGACCTCTGGTTTGTATTCGGAGACGGCGCGTCATGGCCGATTCAACCCTTCCAGCCGACACGCGGCGGATCGTCTGCATCGCCTGCAACAAGCCGCAGGATGTGTCTCGCCGGGCGATGAGCGTCACCTGCAAGTTCTGCCGCAAATCGCTTCGCCTCGAAGAACTGACCTTCGCGAAGTATGAGGCGCGCCGGGTCATCGAGACTTGCGCCATGATCACGGTCGAGCGCAAGGCCAACGTGATCGCGGAGAAGGTGTCGTGCGGCGGGCTGGTTGTCCGGGGAAAGCTCAAGGGCGATGTGACCAGCCGGGGGCCGGTGCTGGTAGGCCCGGAAGCGGAAATCACCGGTGACGTGACCGCGCCGACCATCGCCATCCCGGCGGGGGCGTGCCTGGAGGGGCGGTTTTCGATCGGCATGCCCGCTGCGGGCGAACTCGCCGGGATGGAGTCGGGGGTTGGCGCGGCCGGTGTGATCGACAACCGCGCGGCCTAGCCGCTGGCTCGAGCGAGCCGGCCGACGGGACCCGGGCGAGGTGCCGCCATCGGTGGGGCGGGCGGGGCTGGGGTTGCGACTAATCGGAATCAGCGGGTGATGACGCATGGGAGTTTGCCGGGGCGGTGGGGCCCTGTGGCCGATGCTGGTGTTGCTGATTTTGAGACCGCTGATTCTGACGTTGGCGTTTTTCACACTGCTGATTTTGACGCCGCTGATTTTGACACCGCTGATTTTGACACTGGGGAACTTGAATCGTACTTCCATTCTGCAGCGATTGCGTGGAGCCGATAGCGGTGTGGCGCGGCGCTGTGACAAGAGGATCCCCGAGAAAGGCTAAGCCGTCGCGAGGCGGCGCTGCGATGCGTTATCGCGGCTCGTCCGGCCGAGTGCCGGGCGATGCGCAAAGCGCTCGGGTCTGTGAGTTTGCCTGACGGGCATCACAGATCGCGGCGCTGCCGAAAGGATGCTCACGCTTTCCGGCCGCGGACGGGCGAAAGCCCGCTGTGGCGGATCTCCTCCGGTGTGCATTGCTTATCGGTTGTCTCTTGTCGGTTTCCTGGGTTTGTCGGTGAAAGTCGGACCGGCGTGACGAAAGTCGCGCGGATTCGAAGCCGATAAGCCAGGTGGAGTCTAAGGGCTATGAGCCCCGCGACAGGGCCAGGCGAACAGCCCCCGCACGGCGCGGACCACGCCGAAGAAAGGAGGCGCTGGGCGGCACGCCATGCCGATGCATGGCACGCACGCCGGGCGCATCAGTTTCCTTTAAAGCGCCCGACAACGTGTGGAAGTGCCGGCCTGAGTTTCGCGGCCGTGCGACGACTCGGACATGCCGTCCTTGGTCGCGGGCCATGGTTGTCCTTGGGCATCGAACAACGCAATCGTCGGCCGCGCTGTCCGCCTTCCGGGGCAGGGCGCGAGGCCAAAGCAACACACAGGAGAGTTCAAAATGACCGCTCGTACCCGTCATCATGCTCGCGGCTTCACGCTCGTGGAAATTCTGATCGTCGTGATCATCCTGGGCATCCTGGCCGCCATCGTTATTCCGCAGTTCACCAACGCGTCGCAGGACGCGCGCCGAAACAGCGTGAGCTCGCTGCTGCAGACCGTCCGCAGCCAGATCGAGCTTTACAAGCTGCAGCACGGCGACGCGCTGCCCGACATCCTGGGCAACGCCGCCGATGGCTCGAACTGGGACCCGCTCACCACGGTGACGCAGTATCCCGCCACGGCGACCCCGGGCTCGGGTTTTGACTTCGGCCCGTATCTGCAGTCGGCCCCGCGCAACCCGCTCAACGGCAGCACCGTTGTGGTCGACGGCACCGACGCGACCACCCCGGCCGCGGGCACGGGCTGGGTCTATGACTACAACTCGGGCGCCGGCACCGGCAAGATCTGGGCGACCAACCAGACCACGACTCTGCTGTTCGACGAGTCGACCGGCACGATTCAGTAAAGGTCTCATCCTTCACACGGGCCGGCGGGATCACACCCGCCGGCCCGTTTGGCTGCGCAGGCACCGTGTCTTAGCGGGCCTGCGTGGCTAACCGGCGGGCGTAAATTGCCGATGTAACAGCCATGAGGCTCGATCGCGATCAGTTCGACCATCATCCAGTCGCCGGCCGGTCATCGGGGCGGCGGGTCGGTTTTACGCTGATCGAAATGCTGATCGTGGTGGTGATCCTGGGGATACTGGCGACGATCGTTCTGCCGCAGTTTTCCAACGCTTCACACCAGGCCCGCCAGAACACGCTCAAGGACGATCTGCGGTATCTGCGGACGCAGATCATGGTTTACTCGGCGCAGCACCGTGAGGTTGCGCCGGGCTATGTCAACGGCAACCCCGCCGGCGCGGCGGATGAGACGTCGTTCATCGCCCAGATGACCAGCTACACCGACGAGAGCTCCAACGTCAGCGCGACCCAGACCGCGACGGCCAAGCTCGGGCCATACCTCACCCGGATACCCGTCAATCCGATCAATGGGATGAGCAAGATCAAGGTCATCCAGAACGGAGCGGCGATGCCGGCACCCGACGGCACCTCGGGCTGGATCTACAAGCCGCAGACGCGCGAGATCATCGCCAACCTGACGGGCAATGATGAATCAGGCCGTGCGTATTCCGACTACTGATTCCCGCGGCGTGCGCTCCGGTCGGGCGGGCTTTACGCTGCTCGAGGGGCTGATCGCCTCGGCGATTCTTGCCGGAGCCGTGGTGGCCGCGGCGTCGGCGATGTCGGCGTGCTTTGCCCAGACCCAGACCGCCACCGAGCAGGCCCAGGCGATCGAGCTCGCGGGCGCGCTGATCGAGCAGATATCGGCGTATCCCCTCCGCGACCCGGACGCGACCGACAACGAAACAACCTTCGCGACCTTCGACGACGTGGGCGACTTTGCCGGCTACACCGACACGACGGCGGCGGGCATCGATGCCATGCGCTCGATCGACGGATCGGTGCTGTCGCTGCCACACGCACCGGAGATGACCCGCCGCGTGGGCGTGGAGTTCCGGCAACAACCCGACGGCGCTCGCGACGACGGCGGCCGACTCGCGATGGTCACCGTCGTGGTGACGCGCCCGGGCATGCCGACGGTAGTGATCAGGCGGCTGCTCACGGCAACCCAGCCGGTTTACTGATGCAGGTCTATCGATCCAACTTCGTCCGTCCGTCGCGGCGCGGCTTCACGCTGGTGGAGCTGGTGCTGGGCATGCTGACGACCCTGCTGGTCGCGGGGGCGGTGGCGGCGCTGCTGGGCGCGGCGTCGGCCGGCTGGAAGGCCCAGCAGGTGTCGCAGGCGATCGCGGTGAGCCGGCAGCAGGTGGCGGCGTCGATCCGCGAAGTCGTGCGCGGGGCCGCGGGCATCGGATACGTCGTCACCGGGTCGGTCGATGGCTCGGACGCGCAGGGCGCCGAGGTGATGATCTGGCGGTCTGACGCGAACGCCGACGGCCTCATCCAGTTCAGCGAGACCGCGCTGATCGTGCACGATCCGGCATCAGGGGTGATCACGCTGCTCGAGCCGGATTCGGACGCGGCCGACTTCGATATCGCGCCCACGCTGCTGCTGGATGCCGACCTGGGGCCGACAGTGCGGGCGCCGGGCGTCACCACCAGCCGAACGCTTTGTGCCAACGTGGCGGGGCTCAGGCTGGCCGTTCGGCGGGGCGGCACGCAAACCCGCAGCCTGCTGGAGATTGCCGGGACGTATCGCCACACGACGCCCGCCGGCACGGAGCTTCAGAACTTTCTCGATGTCGTGATGGTCCGACCGACCGGCGGGGGTGGGTGATGCAAATCATCACGCGAGACAGACACCGGCGCGGCATCGCGCTGATCCTGGTGGTGATTGCGATCGCCGCCGCGGGCGTGGTCAGCCTGGCGCTGCTGGGCAGTTCGAGCCTGCAGGCGAGCGTGTCGCGCAATGTTCAGAGCGGCGCCCGTGCCGACGGGCTCGCGGCGTCGGGCATCAATCTCGCGGTTCACTACCTGGCGAACCCGGCCGACGCCGGGCTGGCGCAGGGCGAGATTTGGCCGGGGCAGGACGGCATCACGTTTGGCGCGGAGTCACCGGGCCATGTCGATGTCTCGGTGGATGCCGTCGCGGGCATGACCGACGTCTATGACATCACCGCCCGCGGCACGGTGACCGACGGCGCGACCACCATCGAGCGGCGGGCGGCGGCTCGGGTTGCGGTGATCCAGGAATCGACCATCCCCTCGGCGCTGTCGTTCAACGGAAACCTCACCATCCGCAACGTGATGACCATCAACGGCGACATCAAGGCCAGCGGCTCGATCGGCATCGAGCTGGGCGCGACGGTCAACGGGAAGCTGATCGCCTCTACGCTGTCAAACCTGCTGCAGATCCTGTTCCCGGGGAGCGAGCAGACTTCGGTGTCGGCGCCGGTGCCGACGAGCGTGCCCGACTATCGAACCTACCGCCTCACGCCCGGCGGCACGCTCTACTCGGCGCAACTGCTGCCGCCCGACCCGGGCCAGACATTCACCACGCTCGCGGGCGTCACGCTCAACGCCGACCCGATGACCAACCCGGCGGGGATCTTCTATGCCGAGAACGAGGTGCGCCTCGCCGGCTCGACGCAGATCAACGGCACGTTGCTGGTGCGGCAGGGCCGGCTGACCCTCACCGGCGGCAACAACACTGTCAACCCGCGCGACGGCTTCCCGGCGATCGTGGTGAGCGGCGCCGACCTGCGCACCGCGACCAACGCCCCCAATACGCTGACCGCCAACGGGCTGGTCTACCTCGGTGCGGGCATCACCAGGTCGGGGACGATCAGCTCATCGCGGCTGACGATCAACGGCGGGTTGCAGATCGCCTCGGGGGGCGTCTCTTCCACCTACAACGCACCGATCCAGATCAACTATGTCGGCACCAGACTCAAACTTCCGCTGTTTGCCACCGAGCAGGACCGCGGGCCGACGCAGGTGCGCATGGTGAGTTATCGCTCGGTGCGTCAGTGAAACCGTGTATATGAAAGGTCTGTCATGAATGAACGGAAACTTCTGGCTGTGGCGCTTGTGCTCAATGCGGTGACCCTGGCGGCGATGTGGACCACACACGCCCCCGGACCCGCGACCGCGCAGGCGCAAATCCCCGATTCCGGGGCCCAGCGGGCCGCGATCGTTGATGAACTGCGGCGGCTCAATACGTCGACAGAAAAACTCGTGCAACTCCTTGAGGGCGGAGACGTTCAGGTCAAGGTCGTTCTGCCCGATGAGGTCAATGCCGCCCGCTGAGACGGGCGAGTCGCCCCACGGCGGCTCGCGCAACAGAGACGGGCCGGCAACCGGGAGACGTGTGATGTTCGAACCGCATCCCCAATCAAAACCGACGGGCGACACTCGAGCCGCCCGTGCGTTCACGCTGGTCGAGATCCTGGTGGTGGTGGTGATCCTGGGCCTGGTGTCGGCCATCATCGTGCCCCAGATCGGCACGCGCAGCGACCTCAAGGTGGCGTCGGCGGCGAGAATGGTCGTGGCCGACCTGACCTATGCACAGAACCGCGCGATCGCCACCGGGCGGATGCACTACGTGCAATTCGACCTGGCTGCGGGCACATACCGCATCCTGACCGATCTGCCGTCAACCGTGCTGACCCATCCGGTGAGCAAAGACCCGTTTGTGGTGTCATTCGGCGCGGCGCGGACGGCGCTGGCCGACGTGGCGCTGGAAAGCGCCGCGTTCGACGGGATGCGCATCCTCTGCTTCGACGAGCTCGGCTCGCCCTTTGTTTCCAGCGGGTCGGGCGGAGCGTCGGCGATGGAGGACGGTGAGATCGAGCTTCGGTCGGGCGATCGGCGCGTGGTGATTCGCATCGAGCCCTACACGGGAGAAATCTCGGTGCAGTGAACGGCGACGTGCGGCCGGTGTGGCGACTGCCCACGCGCGAGACACGATCATGTTTCGACTCAAACGGTGTCAACATCTTCCGATCGGCCTCGACATCGGCCGAGACAGCGTCAAGCTGCTGCAGCTGGCGCAGGAGGACAGCGAGCTGCGTGTCCATGCCGCGGCGCGCGAGTCGCTGTCGCCCGAGGTGGCGGCGCTGGGGGCGACCGAGGTCCATGCCCGGACCGCGGCGGCCGCGCTGCTGGTCAAAGACATGCTCAAGCGCCATCCGTTTCGGGGGAACCGGGTGATTCCGGCGCTGCCCCGGGAGATGGTGTTTGCCAAGAACATCCGCCTCCCGCAGATGCCGCCGGCCGAGATCGAGTCGGCCGTTCGATTCGAGGCGCGCAGCATCTTTCCGTTCGACGTTGACCAGGCCGTGGTGCATTACATTCCCGCGGGCGAGGTGCGGCAGGGGGCCGAACAGCGGCTCGAGGTGATGGTGGTTGCGGCCGCGTCGGCGGATGTCGAGCTGTTTGTCGAGCAGCTTCATCGCGCCGGGCTCGAGGTAGCTTCGGTCGACATCGAGCCGACGGCCCTGTTTCGGTCGGTCGAGCGGTTCGTGCGTCGGCGCGAGGACGAGCAGGAAGTGTATGTGGTGGTGGATGTGGGGTCGCGCCAGACGCAGGTGGTGATCGGCAAGGGGCGGGAGCTGAGCTTCATCAAGACGATCGACATCGGCGGCGCCAGGCTCCACGAAGCGGTCAGCCACAAGCTGGGAATCAGCCTCGGCGAGGCGATGGTGCTGCGACGCCGACTGATGGAACAACCCGACGACGCCGACGAGACGCGCCGGCGCGATCCGGTGAGACAGGCGGTGGCCGACGCGACGCGGACGGCGATGGAAGACCTCGCCCGCGAGATCTCGCTGTGTCTTCGCTATTACTCGGTGACATTCAGGGGCCAGCGCCCCACCCGCGTCAGGCTCGCCGGCGGCGAGTGTTGGGACCCTCAGCTTCGCACGCTGCTCAACGGAGCGCTGACGATCCCGGTCGAGGCGAACTGCCCGCTGTTCAACGTCGACACGACGAGAATGTCGGAATCGGACCGCCGCGGCTCGATGGGCGAATGGACCGTCGCGCTGGGGCTGTCGCTCAAGCTGACCAGCGGCCCGTTCAAGCCGCGAGACGGCCGAAAGCGCGCCGTGCAGGTGAGCGGGCAGCGAGCGGCGGAAGTGGTCGACCTCGACAAGGCGCTGTCGGCGGTGGGCGAATCGCTCGATCCGGGTGGTGCACCGCGCCTGCAGGGCCGGGAGGTTGCCTCCAATGCGTGAGCTGGAGTTCATCCCGCCCTGGTATACGCGCATGCTTCGGCGTCGCCGCGTCACGGTGATTCAGACGTGGGCGACGGCGGCGGTGCTGCTGCTGATGGGCGCGTGGATCGTGTTGTCGATCCGCACGGTGCAGGTGCGCCAGGCTCGCCTGGCGTCGCTGACCGCGGAGCTCGATCTGACCACGTCGCAGGTCGAAAAGCTCGACGACCTGATCGCGCTGCAGAAGCAGTTGCGCCAGCAGGACAAAATCCTGTCGCGCCTTGGCGCACACATCGACTCGACGCGGCTGCTCCGGCTGCTGGAAGACGCGCTGCCCGATTCGGTGGCGCTGACGGAGCTGCAGATACAGACGGTTGAGTCCTCGCGGCCGGTCGCGACGCCGCAGCGCGCGGCCGCGGTGCTCAAGACGGGCGAGCCCACACCCCAGCGCGTGGTGAACATCCGCTTCGTCGGCGTCTCGCCCGGCGACGATCAATTGGGCAACGCGATGACCTCGCTCAGCGATACGGGCTTCCTCGACTCCGTCGGGATGAGCTTCGCGCGCGATGCGGTGATCGCCGGGCGGCGGATGCGCGAGTTCCAGGTGACGGCGCAGGTGGATCTTTCGGGGATCGATAACTGACCATGAATCCGCTTCGAACCATGACCGCCCGGCTCGTGCGCATCCAGTGGATGCTGGCGGGCGTGCTGCTGCTCGGCGGGGCCGTCCTGCTGCTGGCGGTGTATCGGCCGCTGACCGGGCGGCTGAGTGACCTGTCGATGCAGATTGGCGCAAAGCAGCGGCAGCTCGAGCTCAATCAGTCGCGCGCACAAAACCTGCCGAAGGTGGCGGCCGAGGTCGACGAGCTGCGCCGCCGGCTCGACCAGTACAAGAAACTTCCGAGCCATGCCGATATCGGGCAGTTTCACCGCGACATCTCGGCGTTTGCGGCGCAATACGGGCTTGAATCGCTGAGTGTCGCGCCCCAGCCGGCGAAGCATGGCGAGCTGTTCAACGAGTTGCCGGTGGAGCTGAAGTTTTCTGGGCCGTTCTCGGCGGTCATCGGCTTTCTGGGTGAGACCGAGCGCATGCCGCGGCTGGCGCGGGTGAAGTCGCTGGACGTGCGCAGCCTCGATCCCGGCGGCGGCGAAGGGCGTGTCAGCGTGTCGATCTCGATGGACATCTACTTCGCTGACGCGCTGTGATGCAGTTGTCTGCGCCGGGCAGGAACAAACCATGAGCACTGTGCCGACCAACCCGTTGCTCGATGCGGTCCGCCGCGACCCGAAGAAGGCGGGTGTGCTGGGGGTGTTGACCGTGGTGCTGGTGGTATTGGCATGGTCGCG
>CAZBOE010000013.1:0-10306 GCA_964493365.1 uncultured Tepidisphaeraceae bacterium
GGGCCCGCTGGCGGGGCTGGCCGAACACGACGCCCGCAGCCGCGAGCCGGCGATGGCCGCCGCGGTCGGCTTCGCCACGCTGGCGGTGCTCCTGTTTGTCATCTTCGATCGCGCCCAGGCCCTGGCGACCCCCGAGCCCGCGGTGGTGTATACGCAAGCCATCGCACCGCATGAGGACCTTCAGAGCGGGGCGATTCGTCTCGCCAAGCCCGACAAGCCCCGGCCCAAGGGGTCGGTCCAGGAGCTGGGCGTCTACCTGTTTGAGACGCAGGTGGTCAACCTTCAGCTGGCCGGGCTGATCCTGACGATCAGCATGATCGGCGCCATCCTGATCGCCCGGCGACGGGTGATTATCGTGACGCCGTCGAGCCCGACCTCGGAACAGTCGACCGAGACGGTCAGCACGCCTGCCACCCCGACCTCAGACGATCCCCACTCGATCCCGGTCTACGGCACGGACAACCCCCGGGCCAAGGAATATCCCCAGCTCTAAGCCGCCGCACCCATGACGCCCAACCTGCCCATGATCGCCCTGCAGCACTACCTCGCGGTGGGTGCCATCCTGTTTGTGATCGGGCTGATCGGGTTTATGACCCGGCGCAACCTGATCGTGATGTTCCTGTGCACCGAGTTGATGTTTCAGGGCGTGGTGATCAACCTCGTCGCCTTCGGCGCCTATTGGGGCAACCTGGGCGGGCAGGCCTTTGTCATATTCATCCTGGTTGTCGCGGCCGCGGAAGCCTCACTCGCCCTGGGCCTGGTCGTCCTGCTGTTCCGCCAGCGCGGGACCCTCGACGCCGAAGCGTGGCGAGAGTTGAGAGGCTAGCGGAGATCGGCCGGCCCGCCCTGTACACGGCTCAGGGCGCGTTAAGGGAATTGGAGACGCAGGTCATGGTGAGCGAACGATCGGGTTGCATGGCCGCCGCGCAGGCGGGCGAAGGGCTCACCGGAATGCCCGAGGTCGGCCGTGCCAACCGCGGCTCGTTGCAGCACTTGTCGCGAACCGCCGGCCACTAGCACCAGCCACCAGTCACAAGCCACCAGCCATTATGCTCGAACTCTTGCCCGTCAAACTCGCATGGCTCATCCCGCTGGCGCCGCTGATCGCGGCGGCCGTGGTCGGGTTGTTTGGGGCGCGGTTTCTGCGCGAGAAGTCGCACTGGCCGATCTGGCTGGGCGTGGGATGTTCCGCGGCACTGTCGCTGTGGATGCTCCTGGGCATGCTGGGCATGCAGGATCATGGCCACGTCGCTGAGCCGGGCACCGCGACCTTCGCCGACCAGTTCCCGCTGTCGGCGTCGGTGCCGCTGTTTGAGTGGATCCGTGCCGGGAATTTTGTCGCCAGCTTCGGCTTCTTCATCGACCCGCTCACTGCCGTGATGCTGTCAGTGGTCTGCGGCATCGGCCTGCTGATCACGATCTTCGCCAAGGGCTACATGGCGGGCGAAGAGGGGTATTTCCGCTTCTTTGCCTATCTCGGGCTGTTCATTTTCGCGATGACCGTGCTGGTCATGGCCGACAACTTCGTGCTGCTGTACCTGGGCTGGGAAGGGGTGGGGCTCTGCTCCTACCTGCTGATCGGCTACTACTACGACAAGCCGGCCGCCCGCGAGGCGGCGCGCAAGGCGTTTATCGTCAACCGCATCGGTGACCTGGGCTTTGGCATCGGCATCATGCTGATGTACGTCGTGTTCGGCACGGTGTCGTTCTTCGGCACGCCCGAAGCGCCGGGCGTGCTCCAGCAGGCGGTTTATCTCACCAACAGCAATGTCTTTACGGCCACCGAGCAGGCGATGGGGTGGTTCATCCCGTTTTGCCTGATGGTGGGGTGCTTCGGTAAATCGGCGCAGTTCCCGCTTTATGTCTGGCTGCCCGACGCGATGGAAGGCCCGACGCCGGTCAGCGCGCTGATCCACGCCGCGACAATGGTGACCGCGGGGGTCTACATGATCGCCCGCGCCGGGACGCTGTTTGTCACCAACGGCGACGCGCTGGTGACGATCGCTGTCGTCGGCGCGATCACCGCGCTGTTTGCGGGGCTGATCGCCCTGCGGCAGACCGACCTGAAAAAGGTCTTTGCCTATTCCACCGTCAGCCAGTTGGGGTTCATGTTCGTCGGTGTGGCGGTGCTGGCGCCGGTGGCGGCCGTGTTCCACCTGGTGACCCACGCGTTTTTCAAGGCGCTGCTGTTCCTCTCGAGCGGCGTCGTGATGCACGCGATGAACGGCGACCTCGACATGCGCAACATGTCAGGCCTCAAGCGCGTGCTGCCCAAGACGCGCTGGCTGATGCTCATCGGGTGCATCGCCCTGGCAGGTCTGCCGCCGCTGGCGGGATTCTGGAGCAAGGACGAGATCATTCACTACGCCCATGGCAAGAGTGCGCTGCTCTACGGCGTGCTCACGATCACCGCGTTTTTCACCGCGTATTACACGTTCCGGCTTTACTTCCGCGTGTTCGAAGGCCCGACGGTGACGCCTCGGACGGTGACGTGGTACGGCAAGGACGATCACGGCCATGCCGCCGGCGGGCATGGCGGCGGTCATGGAGCGGCTGGGCATGGTGGCGGTCATGGCCATCATCACAATCATGAGCCGTGGGTGATGATCGGGCCGCTGGTCATCCTGGCCCTGGGCGCCGTTTTCATCGGCGCGATCAACACGCCATTTTTCCACGGCCTGGGCCATTTCCTGGCCCAGAGCCCGTCGTTCGAGTTCGGCTTTCACACCGCAAGCGCCTTCTGGGGATCGCGTGAGATGCCGCTTCCCAACCCGGTCGGCTTCGGCATGCCCGCGGAGGACGGCCACGGCGAGATCCCCTACGTCGGCTTCGCCATCGCCACGGTGGTGGCGATAGCCGGGGTGGCGCTGGCTTACCTCATGCACCTTGCCAACCGCGGTCTGGCCGACGAAGTCGCCCGAAAGCTTGCGCCGCTGGCGCGGGCGTCGAGCGCCAAGTTCTGGGTCGACGAGATCCTCGGCGCGGTGGTCGTGGCCCCGGCCTACTGGCTGGGTCGGGCGATGTGGCTCTTCGACCGCTACGTCATCGACGGCCTGGTGCTGGTGGTGACGTATGTGCCCCTGGTGGGCGGATTCCTGCTCAAGGTCACCACGCAGACCGGTCGTCTGCAGGGCTATGCCCTGGCGATGCTCATTGGGCTGGCGCTGGTGCTGGCGGTGATGTTCTTCCAGTGAGGCAATGAACGCTGCGAGCGGCGTCGCGCCGCCTGCGGCATCTGGCAGCTTTTCAATACTCGCAAGCGAAACCGGCCATGCTCAATCTCCTCCCACTGCTGCTGATCCTTGTCCCGTCGCTGGGGGCGGTGTTCCCCGCGATGATGCCGGACAGATATGCCGGCAAAATGTGGGGCATCGGGGTGAGCGTCCTGACCTTCGTGCTGGCGATGGTCATGGCGGTGTTTTTTGACTGGTCGGCGCCGGGGCCGCAGTTCATCTGGCAGCCCCCGGTGGCCTATGAGGGCCTGCCCACGCAGTTCAAGCTCGGCGTCGACACGCTGAGCATGATGATGATCCTGCTGACGGTGGTGCTCCATCCGCTGGCGATCACCGCGAGCTTCCGGTCGATCCAGGTCCGCACGCGCGAACACTACGCCTGGATGAACGTGCTGCTGGCGTCGATGCTGGGCGTGTGGCTCGCCCGCGACCTGCTGCTGTTCTACGTGTTCTTCGAGACGACGCTGATCCCGCTGTTTTTCATCATCGGGATTTTCGGCGGTGTTCACCGCCGGGCGGCGGCGGGGCGATACTTCCTCTACACGTTCTTCGGCTCGATCTTCCTGCTGCTGGGGCTGGTTTACCTGGGCGTCCGCGCCGGCAGCTTCGACATGGACCGCGCCATCGCCTTCGCCCAGACGGGCCTCAGCGGCACCGAGCGAATGTTGCTGCTCTATGCCTGATCGCCGGATTCGCGGTCAAGATCCCGATGTGGCCGCTGCACACGTGGCTGCCGCTGGCGCACACCGAAGCGCCCACCGCGGGCAGCGTCGACCTGGCCGCCCTGGTGCTCAAGCTGGGCACCTACGGCCTGCTGCGCATCACGCTCCCGGCGGGCGCGGTCAACATCAACGGCACGATCGCCAACCCCGAGGTGCTCCAGGCGCTGGCGGTGCTGGCGTGTTTCGGCGTGCTCTATGCCGGGCTGGTGGCCTGGGCGCAGCGCGACGTGAAAAAGCTCATCGCCTATTCCAGCGTATCGCACCTGGGCTTCTGCGTGCTGGGCATGCTGGCGATGAACGACGAGGGCCTGCAGGGCAGCGTCTATTACATGCTCACCCACGGCGTGAGCACCGGGGCGCTGTTCCTGCTGGTGGGCATGATCTACAACCGCTACCACACGCGCGACATGGAAGAGATGTCGGGGCTGGGCAAGGCGATGCCAATCTGGTCGAGCTTCTTCATCTTCTTCGTGATGGCCAGCGTGGGGCTGCCGGGGCTCAACGGCTTTGTGAGCGAGTTCCTGACGCTGCTGGGCACGTTCCAGGCGGCACACCTTGGCTGGCCGTTCGGCGTGGCGGCGGCGATCGGCATCGTGCTGTCGGCGCTCTACCTGCTCAAGGCGTCGGCCAAGCTGGTGTTCGGGCCGCTGGCGTATCCCGTCCTGACCGAAGAACGCGAGCACCACGGAACGATTCACCCCAAGTATGTCATGGGCGGCGACATCACCGGGCGCGAGATCGCGGTCTTGTCGCCGCTGGCGGTGCTGGCCGTGGTGCTGGGGATGTACCCGACACCGGTGCTCGAGGCGATGCAGCCGGCGCTGCGGTCGATCTATCCGTCGGCGACCGTGTCCGCCGAGCATCAGGCCAGGCAGCGCCAGGACCGGGTCAACGCGATCAACGCGCAGAAGCCATCCGCGCTTGAAGCACAGACCGACCCTGCTCCGGCGTCGGTCGAGCATGGCGAGCCGCAGGCGCGGGGCGGCGCGGGCGATTCATCCGATCGACTCGGGCTGGCGATGCCCGCGGCGGCCGTCGCGTCGGGGGCGGTCGATACGGGGGCGGCCCACTCGGTTAGAGCCGAGCCAGTTGGGGCGGCGTCAGCGGGGGCCACGTCAGCGGGCCGGTCGGCCGCGACGGTTGACGGACGTGCTGGGGAGTAAGTGACCTTGTCAGGAACAGCCACCGGCTAGAGCAGGCGACAGCGATATGCCCGACTTTCAACTCAATCCGACGATCGTGGCTTTGTGGCCCGAGCTGCTGCTGACCGCGGTGGCCAGCGTGCTGTTCCTGGTGGGCATCATCGACCGCGCCAGCGCGCGCCGCTTTGCGCCGCTGCTGGCGCTGGCGTCGCTGGGGCTGGTGACGGCGGCGTATGTGTTCGCGTGGGATTCGCTGGGCGAGACGCATCGCGACGAGTTCGGCTCGATTTACATCTGGCCGATGGCGTCGTTCGTCAAGATGCTGGCCGCGGGCGCAGGCATGCTGTTCGTGCTGGTGGCGTGGCCGAGCAATGCCGCCGCGACGGGCGGGCCTTCCATCGAAACCAAGACGGAGACCGCGGAGTATTTCGCGCTGCTGCTGCTGAGCATCACGGGCCTGATGCTGGTGGCTGGCGCCAACGACCTGATCACGCTGTTCCTGGGCGTCGAACTGGCGAGCATCCCGACTTACATCATGGTGTCGATGAGCCGCCCTGTTCCGGCGGCGCAGGAGGCGGGGGTCAAATACTTCTTCCTGGGCGCCATGTCGGCGGCGCTGCTGCTTTTCGGGCTGAGCTATCTCTACGGGACGACCGGATCGATCTATCTCAACCCGCCGGGCGTCGCGGGCAGCATTCAGAACACCACCGGCGCCACGTCGATCTACGACGCCTTCAGCGCCGGATTCGACCGCGATGCGATGCGGTCCGGCCAGGGATATCCGTGGACGATGCTGGGTGTCCTGTTCGTGCTGGCGGGCCTGAGCTTCAAGATGGCGGCGGTTCCGCTGCACGTGTATGTCGCCGACGTGTATCAGGGCGCGGCCACCCCGGTGACGGCGTTTCTGTCGGTGGTGCCCAAGGCGTCGGGGCTGGTGGCGCTGATCAAGGTGCTGCTGGCGGTGGCGGGGCGGGAGGTCATTCTGCCTGAGTCGGTGCTCTACCTCCTGTGGATCGTCGCGGCACTGACCATGACCGCGGGCAACGTGCTGGGGCTGATCCAGGTCAACGTGAAACGCACGCTGGCTTACAGCTCGGTGGCTCACAGCGGCTACATGCTGGTCGGCGTGACCAGCCTCTTCTGGTATGCCTCGTACGGCGCCGCAACACCTGCCGGCACCGCGGCGGCCGCGGAGATCGACCCGCAGGTGCTCGCGCTGCGCGGCGTGCTGTTCTACCTGCTGGCATACGCCATCATGAATACGGGTGTGCTCGCGGCGCTGCAGATGCTTCCCGCGCGGACGCGGTTGCCCGCGACCACCGCGGAGACCTTCCAGGATATCGCCGGGCTGGGTCGACGGTTTGTTCCGCTCGGGCTGGCGATGAGCATCTGCCTCTTCGCCCTCACCGGCATCCCGCTGACCGTGGGCTTTTTCGGGAAGTTCCTGCTGCTTCAGCCCGCCATCAAGGTCGGCGGGTATTGGATGACCGCCCTGGCGATCATCATGCTCATCAACGCGGTGATCGGCGCGGCGTATTACCTGAGGATCGTGGCGGCCTTGTTCCTGCAGAACGAGCCGCACGTGGGCCCCGAGCTGCCGCGGCACCGCAGCTGGGCGGTCTCAACCGCCCTGACGGCCAGCGTCATCGGCACGCTGGGCGCCATCCCCCCGGCCACCAACGCCGTGCTCCAGCGGTCGACCGAAGCGGCCCTTCCACCCGAATAACCCGACGCCGACGCAATCGCGCAACCCCGCGGCCCGGCGCGGCATTGCGTGTGCACGCCGGGCAGGCTTGTGGGCTGGCGCGGTGACGTGCGCACGCAGGGTGTTGTGCACGCCGTGTCTTGCCCACGTGTCTTGCCGACGCCGTGTCTTGCCGGCGCCGTGTCTTGCCGGCGCGGTGTCGTGCCGATCTGCCCACGCGGCGACGATTCGACCTCCTCAAGTAATCCGCCGAGACGATCAGCCTGCGCACCGCGATGCCGGCGCAGGCGACGCTGGCAGGCGGACTGAGCGACCGCGGCGGGGCGGCCGACCATGCTGTGGCGGGCGGCGTGAGCGCAGCGGTCGGTGGGGCGGCACGGAGGGCGTCGCGGTGTGCGGCGGCGCGTTGGGGCTGTGCCGAGACGGCGCACAATGCCGCACCCTGGTGTGCGACGCGGACAATTCCGGCCATCTGCGCACCTGCGGCAATCTGCGCCGCGTCGCGTCCATTGTCATTGCCGATAAGTCGCTAGGCTCAACGGAGCCCGGGCGGCGGCGAGGTGTGTCCGCGAGCAGTCCGGGCCGGATCGCTCACCTCTTTGGAGAAGCGGCATGGCTGGCCGGATCAACCATCGGTTCGAACGTTTGTCCGCGGATCGCGCGATTGTCGCCCGGGGTGGCGCGGGGCGGCTATGCGTGTGGCGCGCCGCGATCGCGGTGGTGATGTCGGCCGCCGCGGCGGCGTCGGGGCAGACGCCGGCCGGCGGGGGCGCGCAGGCCGATCCGACGGTCGATCAACTGAAGGCGAAGATCGAGGCGCTGAGCCAGCGTGTCGAGGAGCTCGAGCGGCAGCAGTCGGCCGCCCGCGCGCTGCCGACGACGGCCGATGTCGATGAGGCGGTTCGGCGTGTCGTCGCCGACGCAGAGGAGCGGTCGAGGCTGTTGCCCCGCGGTGGCGATCTGTCGATCGCGTGGGACGAACACCTGGTGATCAAGACCGCCGACGGGGCGTTTTCGCTCCAGCCGATCGCGGTGTTTCAGTTCCGCCATGTGACCAACTTCGACGACAACGGCAGCGACATCGAAGACGGTTTCGAGATCCGCCGGCTCAAGCTTGGGCTGCGCGGGACGGCGCTGTCGCCGGAGCTGAGTTATCACTTTCAGATCGCCAACAATCCCAACAGCGCGACGATGACGCTCGAATATGCCAACGTCACCTGGAAGTGGGACCCCAACTGGGCGGTCACGGCGGGGCTGTTCAAGCTCAACGTCTTCCATGAAGAGTTCATGATCGAGCAGAAGCAGCTCGCGCCCGAGCGCTCGCTGACCAACGAGCTCATCGGCGGCGGCAACACCGGCCGCACCGAAGGCGTCTCCCTCGCCTACGGACCCTACAACCCCGAGAACCCCTGGTCGATCCGCCTGACCCTCGACGACGGCGACCGCCAGAGCTCGACCGACTTCCGCGACACCACGATGGGCAGCTTCGGCGCCGCCCTCCGTGGCGAATACAAGGTCTTCGGCGAGTGGAAGAACTACGAAGACTTCACTGCCAAGGGTACAAGGCAGCCGCTGCTGGTCATCGGCGCCGCGGGCGATGTCACGCAGGGCGACGACACCACCTTCTCTCGCGCAACCGTCGATGCCCAATACGAGACCTCAGGGCGGTGGGGCATCTATGCCGCAGCCCTCTTCAACTACACCGACGGCAACGAAGACGGCCCCGACGACACGTTCAACTATGGCGGGCTGGGCCAGGTCGCCTACCTCGTCAACGACCACGTCGAACTGTTCTCCCGCGTCGGCTGGAGCGTGTTCGACCGCGATCAAGCCAACGGCGAAGACCAGATTCCTGAGATCGGCGTCGGCGGAAACTATTACGTCGGGCAGGCCGGCAAATACCTCCACCGCGGCAAGTTCACGGTCGATGTCACCTACCTGCCCGCGGGGTCGCCGATCCAGTCGGTCGGGTCGAACACCGTCGTGGGCGACGACGCCCAGTTCATCCTGCGGGCGCAGTTCCAACTCTGGCTGTGACCCCGCGATCCGGGGCCGAGGCCGGGCGCCGCGGACCATCCCTGATCCCGGCCCTGTCAGTCGACGCGGATGACGATCTTGCCCGTGTGCGTCTGCGACGTGAGATGGGCGTAGGCCTCCTTCGCCTGGTCGAACGCGAACACCCTGTCGATCACGGGGGTGAGGCGGCTCACGGAGATCGCGCGGTTCATTGCCTCGAACATCTCGACGCTGCCGACATAGATGCCGCGGATGGTCTGCGCGTTGAGCAGCGCGGGCAGCACGCTGGGCTGGGTCTGCCCGGGGTCGAGCAGGCCGATCAGCGAGATCGTTCCGCCCGGACGGGTGGCGAGCAGCGATTGTTCGAGCGTGCCGGGCCCGCCCACTTCCAGCACATGATCCACGCCCCGGCCGGCCGTCGCCTCGATCACCGCCGACGACCAGCGCGGGGTGCTGCGGTAATTGATCGTCACGTCGGCGCCCAGCGACCGCGCGGTCGCCAGCTTTTCGTCGCTGCTGCTGGTGACGATCGTCCGCGCGCCCATGGCCTTGGCCAGTTGTAGCCCGAAAATACTGACGCCGCCCGTGCCCAGGAGCAGCACGGTGTCGCCCGCACGGGTGCCGGCGGCGGTCAGCGCGTTCCACGCCGTCAGCGCGGCGCAGGGCAGCGTCGCGGCCTGCTCGAAGCTGAGGTGGTCCGGGATGCGCACGAGGCTGTGCGCGGGCAGTGCGGACTGCTGCGTGAGCATGCCGTCGATGCCGCCGCCCAGGCTCGACCGCAGCGCCGTCTCGGTGACGCCGCCGGCCGTCCAGTCGCGCATGAAGTTGGCCGCCACGCGGTCGCCCACCTTCCAGGTGGTGACGCCCGACCCGACGGCCGACACCTCGCCCGCGCCGTCGGACAGCGGAATGACCGGCCTGCGGTCGTTGCGCGGGTAGCCGCCCTTGATCACCATCGAGTCGCGATAGTTGAGCGACGTCGCCCTGACCCTCACCACCACCTCGCCCGGGCCCGGCCTGGGCTCGGGCAGATCCACCACGCGCAGGCCCTCGATCCCGATCGGCTCCGATACGCGATACGCCTTCATGACACTCTCCTTTATGTTCGACATTTATCGAACGATTGTTCGACAATAGTCGTACTAGCGTCATGCGGTCAAGCCCGTCGCGATTTTCGTGCCTCGACTACAATCAGGCGATGCCCAGTCGTGCAAAACGCGTCGTCGCCCCGGAGGGCGGCGAACCCGATGTGCGGTCGATCCGCCTGGAGGATGTGCTCCACGCGCTCAGTGATCCGGTGCGGCTCGAGATCGTGCGCCTCGCGGCCCGCGAGCGCGACCTGCCCTGCAACGCATTCTTCGATCGCATTCCCAAGAGCACGCTGAGCCACCATTGGAAGGTGCTCACCGAAGCGGGCCTGATCCATCAGCAGCGGAGCGGCACGCAGAAGCTCAACTCGCTGCGGAAATCCGACCTCGACGCGCGGTT
>CAZBOE010000013.1:10316-16002 GCA_964493365.1 uncultured Tepidisphaeraceae bacterium
GATCGACGCCGTCCTCGGCTCGGCCGCCGCCCCCGCGCCCGGCAGCCCGCCCGCCGCCCGCGCATCAAAGACCGACAAACGGGCGACCCCGCGGCAAGGATGAACAGAGGGCGCACGCCGGCTACAGCGCATGACCATCCAACCACGGCACGGCCGATCGCCGCGCGCGACCAGGCAACCACGCAAGGTCGTTCGCCTCGCGTGGCCAGGCAACCGCGCAAGGCGGATCGCCGCGTGTAGCCAAAGCAACCGCGGCCGGCCGATCGCAGCGCATGACGCGGCCCAAGCCATGCTTCACGCACGGCCACGTGGCCCGAGCGTTCCCCGTCGGCGGCGCATGACCGACCGCCACGCATCACCGGAAAGTTGGCCGGCCGGCGCGCGTCGTCCGCTCGATAGGCAGTTGAATTGTGAGCCGGGTTACGCCCGGCCAACGACAAGGATGCGGCTCGACTGGCTCGACTCATCCACCTCGACCTGCTCCGCCAGCAGCAGCGCGCGTGTCTGGCGGTCGAGGCCGACCGCCTGGAATTCGACCTCATACGCCGTCGTCGGCGCGAACCACGTGCTGCGAACAATCCCGACCGCACCGCGGTGCAACGACAACTCCGGTATGTCCTGCGTCAGCCGGACGTAGTCATCCACGATTGGACTACGCATGGTGCAACCTCCCTGCAAGAGATGAAGCCGGGGCAACCTTTCCCGACGCTCTTATTGGACCCAGACATGTTCACATGTGGCAAGTAGAAAATGTTCAGGATTAATCGAGTGCGGCATTTTTACCGGACTCAAGCTCACCACACCGCGGTTCGGCGGCTGAGTTCGATGGCGTCAGGGTCGAAGCGCAGAATCGGCGCGGCGCTTGGCTCGCTTCTTGGGGATCGATGCTGCGAAATTAGTGCTGGCGCGCCAGCGCGCGGGCGGCGGCCGAGAGCTCCTGGTGGGCCAGCTCGCAAGCGTCATCGACCGACAGCACGCGATTGAGTGCGTCGATCCGCGGGCGCGGGTCGGCGACTGCGCGGGCCTGTGCGAGGAACGGGCTGTGGAGCGCTTCCCACCACGCGGCCATCCTGGCAAAGGTTTGCACCGTCCCCTGCTGTGGCTGATCGGGGAGGTCCCGCCGGTTGAGGAGGATCGCGTGGGGCGGCAGCCATCGGATGAGCTCGTCGATCGGTCGGGGCGTGGGCGTGGGCAGCGCCACGTCGGCGGTCGGGGTCAGCACCACCGCCACCTCGCCCCCGGCGACCGGAAACGCCGCCGCCAGAAAGGTCTGGGCATACTTCCGCTGAAGCCTTGCCAGATGATTGAACTCGATCGAAGGGGTCAGCTCGCCCCAGCCGGCCACGATGAGCTGACCGTGTGGGGTCTGCTCGAGCAGCTCGGTCGCCGACGGCAGGGCGCCGGGGCCGGCCGCGATGGCGTCGAAGCGGACAATGCCTTCGCCGCTGCGGAGGCGTGCCTGGCGGGCGGATTCCTGCAGCGGCATGTGCACCCGGGCGAGCGTGTCAAAGTCGCCTGCCGCCAGCGCATCGCGGGCCGCGTGCTCAAGCACTTGCTGTGCTTCGAGATAGCGTGTTGCCATCAGGAGAGACTGACCGAGTTCGCACCGCGATTGAAGGTCTTCCGCCATCGCCGCCATTGTAGCGGCAAGCCGGCGCCGGGCAGCGGGGGCATTTTGCAGGCGTGGGCAGGCGGGGCCTTTAGCCCTCGACGATCCTGCGGATGGCGGCCAGCGCGGCCCGCCAGCGGAGGGTGGTCTCGTTCATCTCGTAGGTGAGGATGTCGGAGAGCAGGACGAAATCGCGGCCCTGCAACGCGTCTTTCACATTGCGAAGCTGCGTCGACAGGTCGGAGATGACCGACGACAGCGGCTGACCGTCAACCTCGAGGCGGTTGAGGTCGATTCGCAGCAACTGGGCGATGTTGACCAGCGACTGCTGGGCGGCGTGCCACACGGTGAAGCAGCCGCCGAGCATGCTCATGGCCTTGGAGTGTTCACCCTTGGAGAGCAGGTCGGCCGCCTCGGTGCGGAGCGCGTCGGCGTCGCCGACCTGGGCGGTGACCGACTCGATGACCTCCAGCGCCATCGCGCGGGGCTCGGCTGTTTCGATGTAGATCGTTCGCCCTGCGAGCGGCGCCGCCCTGACGGCATCCATGTCGGTCGTGTCGGGCTCGTGGCCGTCGATCAGCACGTGCACGACCATCCGGTTGGATTTCTGCAGGTGGCTGAGGACGTGGCCGACGGTGGATAGGCCCATTTCGACGGTCGGGAGCTGACGATCATCGACCGTGACCGAAGCGCCGGCACCGACATTCTGGGGTAGCGACATGCTGAGCATGATCGGCTTATCGGCAAGTGGCGCGCGAATGCTGGAGAAAGTCCGATAAACGGGGAGCAGGTGCGGCTTGCCCGGGGGGCGCGGCCGGCCGATGTCGGCGCTGACGCCGCCCGGATTGACGTCGACCCGGTCGACGTGGTCCGGATTGACGCCGGCGTTGGCCGGGTCAGCGACCGAGCTGGGGGATCGACACGCCCTCGACGGCGATATCGCTGGTAGTGCGGAGCAGCGGGGTGATCAGGACGGTCGCGACCAGTGCGCAGGCGACCAGGACGGCGACAGCGACCCCGACCGGGCCGATCAAACGGTGATGGACACCGGTGATTCCGTGGTTGACGGCATACGGCATAGGACACCTCACAGACATGAACGCGTCAGGCGGAGCGACGTGTTGCGGGTGATTATCGGCACGACGCTGCGCAGGGCCGCAATATTCCATTGCGGCGGGATGCCGTCGGATCAACCGTGCTCGCCGCCCGGCATCGGGTTGCCATGCGCAGGTCGAGCGCGTTTGGACGGGTTTGCGGGACTGTCGGCCGGGCTCGCGGCGGATGACGGCGGCAGACGGATTTGCGGGCTGGGCGTCGGGGGTTTGGCGACTGGTCGGTCAGGTTTGGGGCGTCGTCGCGGCGTCATGTCTGCGACGCTATGGCTTGTTCGCCGGCCGGGTGGTTTGGCTTACACTGCGGGCATGACTTCGCCACTTGCCGGAAAGCCGCCGCCCCGAGACATCCTGATCGATCCCGCGTTGCTCGAGCGGGAGTATTACGGAAATCGCCCCGACCCGAAGAACCCTGCTCAGCGGGTGTCTTTTGGCACGTCGGGCCACCGCGGGACGCCGCAGGACGGCACGTTCACCGATGACCACGTGGCCGCGATCACGCAGGCGGTCTGTGAGTATCGCAAGGCGCAGGGCACCGACGGGCCGATCTTCCTCGCCAAGGACACCCATGCCGCAGACCAGCCCGCCGAGCGGACGGCGCTGGAAGTGCTCGCGGCCAACGGGGCGTCGGTGATCATTGCCCGGCAGGACTCACAACAGCGGGAGGGGTATACCCCCGTGCCCGTGGTGTCGCACGCGATCCTCACTCACAACCGCGGCCGGTCTTCGGGGCTGGCGGATGGCCTGATCGTCACCCCGTCTCACAACCCCCCGCGCGACGGGGGGATCAAGTACAACCCGCCGCACGGCGGCCCGGCCGACGTCGATGTGACCCGGTGGATTCAGAACCGCGCCAACGAACTGCTCGAAGGCGGCAACGCCGGCGTGAAGCGCATGGCCCACGGGCAGGCGCTCAAGGCGTCGACGACGATGGCGCGAGACCTGATCACGCCCTATGTCAGCGATCTTGGCGCGGTCATCGACATGGACGTGATTCGTTCGTCGGGTCTGCGGATCGGCGCCGACCCGCTGGGCGGGGCGTCGGTGTATTACTGGCAGCCGATCGCCGAGCGATACAAGCTCAATCTCACGGTGGTCAACCCGAAGGTCGATTTCACGTTTTCTAACATGCGGGTCGACCACGACGGGCAGATCCGCATGGATTGCTCGAGCCCCTACGCCATGGCCGGGCTGATCGGCCTGAAGGATCAATACGACATCGCCTTCGGCAACGACACCGACGCCGACCGGCACGGCATTGTCGCGCCGTCGGTGGGTCTGCTGCCGCCCAACCATTATCTCGCGGCGGCGATTCGCGATCTCGTCACCCACCGCCCCGACTGGCCGGCGGGGGCGGGCATCGGCAAGACGCTGGTGAGTTCGTCGATCATCGACCGCGTCGCCCGCGAACTGGGTCGGAAGATGGTCGAGGTGCCGGTGGGCTTCAAGTGGTTTTCGCCCGGTCTGTATGACGGGTCGCTCGGTTTCGGCGGGGAGGAATCGGCCGGCGCGAGCTTCCTCCGCCGGGACGGCTCGGTGTGGAGCACCGACAAGGACGGGCTGATCCTCTGCCTGCTCGCGGCCGAGATGACCGCCCGCACCGGCAAGGACCCGGGCCTGCACTATCGGGAGATCGAAGTCCGTCACGGCACGAGCTATTACAAGCGCGTCGATGACGCCGCGACGCCCGAGCAGAAGGCGACGCTGTCGAAGCTCAACCCGGCGAGCGTCACCGCCGTCACGCTCGCGGGCGAGCCGATCACCGCCAAGCTGACCAAAGCCCCGGGCAACGACGCCGCGATCGGCGGGCTCAAGGTCACGACCGAAAACGGCTGGTTCGCCGCCCGTCCGAGCGGGACCGAGAACGTGTACAAGATCTACGCCGAGAGCCTCAAGAGCGAGTCGCACCTGGCGACGCTCATGGAAGAAGCGAAAGTGGTGGTCAGGGCGGTGTTGTAGGGCGAGAGGGCAGAGAGGGTCGGCAGTGGGGAATGGGTAGCGGTTGGCCGATAGCTGGCAGTTGCCTGCTGCCTACTACGCTCCTCAGCTTTCGCCCAGAAAAACCTTCCTCAGCTCTGAGATTTTGTCTTCGCTCATCACGGTGACCTTGCCGACGCGGTGGGCGTTGATCAGGGCTTCGGCGGTGGTTTCGAGCACTTCGAGGCGGTCGAAGGCGTCGAGGATGCTCGTGCCGGCCACGACGGCGCCGTTGTGCTCGATCAGGCAGACGGGGTTGGTGGCGGAGAGGGCGGCCGCGAGCTTTTCGGTCTGGGTGTAGGCCCACTCGAGCGGATAGGTCTTCACGTCGCGCAGGAAGATGTAGCTTTCGGGGATGGTGCGTGCATCGAGGGGGGCGTCGCTGCAGGCATAGGCGGTGGCGTTGACCGGCTGGGCGTTGACCACGGAGCGCACGTGGGGCTGGGCGCGGTAGATGGCCGCGTGCATGGCGGTCGCCCGGCTGGCGACTTTTCCGGCCTCGACACGCATCGCGCTGCCCGACAGATCGACCAGCGCCATCGCGTCTTCGGCCACGTCCTGGCGGTCGAGTCGGCCGGGGGTGATGACGAACGAGGTTTCGCTCACGCGGGCGGAGAAGCTGCCCGAAGTGCTGGTCATCAGGCGCTGGCGATAGCCGCGTCGCACGAATTCGGCCAGCTCATGCCGGGCCTCCCGCTCGGCGCAACTCGCCCGGCTCGGCGAAAACGTCTCGACCCACCGCACATCGCCCGCCATCACCCGGGCGAGCCGCTCCGGATCGAGCGACCTGACGGCCCCCAGGTGTGCGGCCTTGATCAGCGTCTTGGCGGTGAACTCGAGGGTCTCAAACCGGTCGAACGCGCTGCGCAGGTCCTTGCCGGCCACGACCACGCCGTGGTTCTCCAGCACGACGCAGTCGGCGCCGGTGGCAAAGGCCCTGGCGATGGCGGCGCCGAGCTTTTCGCTGCCGGGCAGCTCATAGGGCGCG
>CAZBOE010000013.1:16102-19527 GCA_964493365.1 uncultured Tepidisphaeraceae bacterium
CGTGGACGATGGCGCCGATGGCGGGCCGGGCGCGGTAGATCTCGCGGTGGAAGGGGAGCTCGCTGCTGGGCCGGTGCGGGCCGTAGGCGACGCCGTCGGGGTCGACGCGGATGACGTCGGTCGTCCGCAAGGCGCCCTTGTCGATTCGCGCGGGGGTGATCCAGATCGAGCCCTCGTCGTCGCGGACGGACAGGTTGCCGCCCGAGGTGGTGGTCATGCGATAGCGGTAGATGCGCTCCATCGCCCTGACCAGTTCGACGCGTGGATGAACGACCGATCGGCTTGGCGTGTTCATGCCCCGAGCATGACGAGCGCCACGTGCGAGGGCAATCGATTTGCGGGGGGCGCGTTGTCGCGGGTGTGACCGCACGCCGCGGGGCCCGATCCGCCGGCCGACGACGGCGGCGAGGCGGTCAGCGACGGGAAATGGGGTGGCGTAATATTGCGATGTTAGCAATATGATCGGTCATATCCTGTGCTCATGAGCCGTTAACGGGTCGCTCAAATGCTAAACATACGACCGGTCCAAGCCACCTATTTTAACATGGGGGATGCTCCAACTGTCGGGATGATGTCAGTGGGGCCTAAAAATTGGGCTTTGCGGCCGACTTGGTGCCAGTCACGCCCATTATCCGCGCAGGAATCCACTCGGTTAGCAGAGCTGTAAACCAGTCTTAGCGCGATCGGATAGTATTTTCCCCTTGCCGCGGGACGTTGCTGCGGTAGGTTGTCCGACGGAGTGAACGGGCGAATCGGTCAGTCCCCGATCGGTTAGCCCGTACGGAGAATGTGATGGGGACAGCAGGGAGAAGGCCTCACCGGGTTGTCGACGGTGCGGTTTTGGAGTGTGGAGCATGCAGAACTCGAAGCGAACGGCTCAACTGGGCCTCGTGGGCGTGGCGGTTATTCTCGTCGGCAGCATGAGTGTTCTGCTGGCCAGTGAACTCCGGGGCAGCCACCCCGTGCACTCGGATCAGCCGAAGCCTCAGCTCGTCGATTCGACCGTCGCACAGCGGTAACATCCTCTAACAGGCAACCTAGGTGCCATACCCAAGGCTCACCGCCAAATGGCGGCCCCTTGGCGAAGGCAGTCAGGCTTGCGACAACGAACGAGTCCGCGGCCAACCAAGGGTTGGCCGCTTTCTTTTTGGCCAAAAGCTCGGCGCGCGGGCGCCATCCCGGGATGTCAGTGGCAACGCCCGGTGTCTGTAAAAACGGCCCCGCGTGGGGGGCGGGGGCTAGATCAGGCCCAGTTCGAGAAGGGCTTCTTCGCTCATGCGGTCTTTGGTCCAGGGCGGATCGAAGGTGAGTTGGACATCGACCGACTTCACCGTCTCGATGTTCTGCAGCTTGCTGTGGACCTCATTGAGAATACTGCCGGCCACGGGACAGCCCGGCGCGGTCAGCGTCATGATGACGTCGATGCTCAGGTCGTCTTTGACGTCGATGTCGTAGATCAGCCCGAGGTCGTAGATGTTGACCGGAATCTCGGGGTCGTAAACGGTGCGGATGGCGTCGATCGCCTTCTCAAGCAGCGCCTTCTGCACGGGCGTCCGTGCCGGGTCGAGCGCACGGTCGATCAGCGATTGCTGGGTCAGCGGGGGCTTGGCGGCCGGGCCAGCGTCGCGGCCGACGGCATCTTTCACAGGGGAAACACCTGCCGACGGGTCTGAAGAACCGCTGGCGTGATCGGCGGCCTCGCCAGCGGGGCTTTCGGCGACGCCAGATCCCGAGGCGGCGTCGCGGGCGAACTCTGCCCGCAGTTGCTCGACCTTGTCGTGAGGATTGATGACATTGAGACGCTGGGCCATGGCTTCACCCATGGTAGGCGGACGGCCCTGTCAAGGCGATCCGTGCGGCGCCCGCCTTGGCGTGAGCGCGTGCGACAGGGCGCTCACGACCTGCGGGGCGCGGCCGGTTGATCCGGCGGGTGCTGGCGATTGATCCGGAGGTTGCCGGCGATTGATTCGGCGGGTGGGGTCACTCTGCCGAGCCGTCGGCCGGGGCGGGGCCGGGGTTGCCGGGCTGATCGGCTGTTGGGGGCGGTGTGGTCGACTGTCCGGCCGGCCGGGTGGCGGCCTGGTTGGCGGCCTGTCGTGCGAGGGATTGCTCGGCCAGGTCAAGGAAGCGTCGGGCGTCGGCGCTCGCGGGGTTGAGCTCGAGGGCCGCGAGGAACGCCTCGCGCGCCCGGAGCATCTGCCCCTGCTGTGCCATGGCAAACCCCCACGACGTGACCAGGGCGGCGTCGCGCGGCTCGAGCCGAACGGCCACGGCATAGGCGTCTTCCGCGTCGGCCCAGCGGCCCAGTTTTTCGTAGGTCGCGCCCAGCCGGCCGTAGAGCGACGCCCTGGATTGGTCGAGCTCGACGGCGGCACGCAGGCTTGCCTCGGCGATGGCGAAGTCCCCGGCCTTGAAGGCCGCGTCGGCGGACTGGGTCAGCGTGCCGGCGGCGAACGACTTGGCGGGCAGATACTCGGGATAGGCCTCGAGGGATTGACGGACAAAATCGACCATCTCGTCAAAAGCGCCGCGGGCCTGTGCGACCCGCGCCAGCCCGAAGTGAGCCTGCGCCCGCACGAACGGGGTGACCTGCTCGGGCGCGACCGTCAGCGCCCGCTGATAGAGCTCCGCGGCGCGGTCGAGGTTGCCGCGGTCGCGATGCAGGTCGGCCAGCTCGAGAAAGGGCTGGATGTAAGGCTTCACGCCCGGCGGCCGCGACGGGTCGCGGTCGGTCGCCGTCGACGAAACGGCGGCGCGGTCGTAGCGGTCTACAACCCCCTCGATGATCGGCAGGGCGGCGTCGGGCTGATGCGAGCGTTTGGCGGCCAGCCCGAGGTTGAAGGCGGCGGCCAGCCTGACCGGCACGGGCGCGCCCGCATCGTCGACGACGCGCCTGAACATGTTTCCCGCCTGGTCGTTGAGCCTGAGCGATTCATCGCGCGCGCGGTCGGCGGCATCAAGGTTGTTGTCGGCCCGCTGGACGGTCTCGACCTGTTGTGCGAGCAGGGCGTCGTCGAGAATGGTCTGCGCGTGGGCGTAGGTGGTGAGCCAGCTCTGACGGTTGGCGTCGTAGGCGGTCTGCCAGAGCTGTGTGTCGTTGAGAAACGTCGAGGCATGACGCCAGCTCCTGCCGACCATCAGCACCACGACCACGCTCACGCCCGCGACGAGCGCGCCGGTGGGGGCGCTGCGCAGGGCAGCGCCCAGCAGGACGACCACGAGCGGGATCAGCGCGGCCGGGGCGAGGTAGCCGGCGAGGTCGGTGACATAAGTGTCGCGGGCGGCGAGGGCCGCGGTGAATCCGCCTCCGGGCAGGACGGGCAGCAGGAGCAGCACGAACGATGCCGCCGCGACGGCAGGCCCGCGGCCGATCCGGCGCGACGCGGCGAGCAACACGCCCAGGGTCGCGACCACCCCGGCGGCGG
>CAZBOE010000013.1:19546-33228 GCA_964493365.1 uncultured Tepidisphaeraceae bacterium
AGAGGTGGGGTGTCCACCTGGGTCGGACAAACTCCATGTTCACCGGCAGCAGCGAGACCGTCAGATAGTGGAGCAGCGCGCCGCCCATGGCGGCGGGGGGCACGCCGTCGGGCGGCTGAACATTGATCACCGCCACCACCGCGCCGACCGCGAAGTGCGGCAGCAGCATGCCCGCGGCCCGGCGGTCGAGTCGGCGCTTCCACCAGAGCAGGAGGCCGGTCACCACCGGCACCACCGCCACCATCGGGTGAGACAGCGCCCCCAGCGCCAGCAGCACCAGCGACATCGCCCAGACGAGCGTCGGATTCGAAGGCGGCGGCACGACGTCGTCGCCCACGTCGTCGTCGGCCAGGCTGATCTCCGCGGGCGGCGCGTCCGGCGCGCGGGTTACGCCTGCGTAACGCAGGTAGAGCCAGGCGGCGGTGACGCTCATCAGCGAGGCGAGCACGACGGGCGTGCCGCTGATCCACGACACCGCTTCGGCATGCAGCGGGTGAACGGCAAAGAGGGCGGCCGCCACCCAGGCGCCGCGGATCGAGAGCTGGCGGAGCAGACGCCAGAGCATGAGCGCGGTGAGCACATGGAGCACGAGGTTGGTCAGGTGATATCCGATCGAGCGGACGCCCCAGAGGCTCGACTGGATCTGAAACAGCGTGTGGGCGACGGGCTGATATCCAACGCCGACGCTGGCGGTCGACGAGCCGGGAATGCCCGGCCAGACGCCGATCGTCTGAGTCCAGGCGTCGGACAGGCTCGGCGCGGCGCTGCCGGGCACAGCGGCGCCGATGACGTTGACGTAGCGGCTGTCGCCCCAGACAAAGCCGTTGGTCAGCGCCGGAGCGAACGCGGCCAGCGCGAGGATGACCAGCAGCCCCGCCCAGAGCCGACGCTCGGCGCGGCGCGCGGCATCGGGCAACGACAGCCCGACGGGCGCTTCGTCACGGCTGGTGCGACCGCCTGCGGCCGGCGAGGCGCCGGGCTGCGCCGCCGCGGGCCCAGCGGTTTCGACGGAATCGGCGCCGGGGGAGGTCGGGGCAGGTTCTGAAGCGCCGGCTTGGTTTGCGCCGCGTTGAGCTACGCCGGATTGATTTGCGCCGGTCTGGCTTACGCCCGTCTGGTCGTTCATCACGCGGATTGTGCCATGAGCCGAGGGTCGGTGCGAATGTGTCGTTGTCGGCAGAGCCGGGCGGTTTTGCTGCTGGCTAGGGGGTTGTGTCATCTGCCTGACGCGGCGTCGTGACCGGCCTGCGCCGCAGGCCCCTGCGACAAGCTGGGTCGCAAACGGTCGGGTTCTCGGGCACGACACACCGAGCCTGTCGGGGTAGCATTCCGGCAATGACGCAGACCTCCACCCCAATCGGCACAACCGACATCCCCGTCGGCATCACCGACCCGACCAACGCGGCCATTCTTGCCGTTTCGGAAGACAAGATTCAGGGCTTCAACCGCGACCCGCTGGGCGAGATCAGCCGACTCAGCGGCGTCGATGTCGAGACGGTGATCGAGCGAATCGTGGCGATGCTGCGGGCGGGCACGATCCGGCGGGTGAGGCAGACGCTGATGGCCAACAACCTGGCGCCGGGCGCGCTGGTGGCGTGGCAGGTGGATAACGAGCGGCTCAACGACGCGTTTGACTACCTGTTTCAGCAGGACCCTTTCAGCGGCCACGTGGTCATCCGCTCGACCGACCGCGACCTGCCCGGGAGCGTCTATCGCCTGTGGACGACGCTGAAAGTGCCGCAGGGCTATTCGATGGACAAGCACTGCTCGTGGCTGGCGGAGAAGATCGGGGCCAAATCGTTCCGACTCATGCCGGCGAAAAAGCTCTTTGCCCTGGGCGTGGGGCACGTGCGTCGAAGGGGGATGGAGCCCGGCAGCCGCAGCGACGCGCCGGCCGAGGCGCACGACACGGCGGTGATCGAGCTGAGCGACCTGGATTGGAAAGTGCTCGTGCCGCTCAAGCGCGAGTTCGAGCCGCACGAACTCGTGCGCGACATCTGGCACGCCCGGGCCGACGAGGCGGGGGTCGATCTCGAGACGTTCTATCGAACGGCGCAGTCGCTCAACGAGCGCCGCGTGGTCGGGCGGTTCAGCACGTTCCTCGAGCATGTCAAGCCCGTGGCCGCCACGGGCGGGCAGACGGTGACCCGCTACAACGCGCTGTTTCACTGGGCGGTGCCCGTGGGCAGCGAGGTGGCGGCGGGCATGGAGGTCGGTCGGCATCACATCATGACCCACGCCTACTGGCGCGAGGGCGGCCCGGCGTTCAACAACGTCAATGTGATGGGCGTCGCGCATGGGATGGAGAAGGAGGTCGTCCTGGCGCACAAGGCTGCGATCGACAAACACCTCGAGGAGGCGGGCATCCCGATCAGCTACACGGCGGTCTTCTGGGGCGGGCGGAGCGAGATCAAGCCGAGTGAGATCGCGCCACAGGCCTATCGCGACTGGTGCGCAAAAATGGGGATCGCCGAAGGCGCAATGCGGGCATGAGTCGGGGGGCTGACGTGAGCGATCACGATCCGGAGCGAAGCGGCGGGGGCGGGCTTTGCGTCGATCTGGCCCCCCCGCGCACCGACCGCACAAGCGGCGACGGTCGGGCGAATGCGGCGCTCGACTATGCGCGGCCGGCCGAGCCCGCTCCGCAGCCGATGCCGGTGACGACCGAGCTCTACTCGAAACAGCCCGGGCCGTGGGTTATCGCGGCCTCGCACCGCTCTTCCGCCTGCTGGGCGGTGAAGACGGCCTGCCTCGTTGCCCAACGGACCAAAAGGCTCCGCCCACTGCGTCGAGGTGATTGACTCGGCAGGCGAAGGCGCGGCTGAGGGTATTTCACCTCCTACGGAGGGGGCCGCCGGCAGGGATCAGGTGATGGCTTGCATTCTCCTCTCCTCAGAGGCCAGCCATCGACCCGCCGCTCGGCGACGCCCTCCGATGGGGTGATCGCATCACACAACCCGCGCGTTTCTCCCCTTCCGGCGTGGCAGATCATCGCCGGACGATGTGTGCTGCGCTTGAGCGTCGCGCTACGGGATGCTCAGAGGCGCCGGGCGCCCGTTCTCGGGGGCCCGTCCGCTGCCGCCCGCCAGCGGGGGCTACAACCGCGCGGGCAGCGATGAACCGCTGCAGAAAACCGGCCGGGCCAATGAAGTGCCGTTGGCGACTGGCGGACGATGGCTGGCGGATGGTGGCTGGCGGTTGGTCGCCGGCGGTTGGTGGCGGGCGAGTCGTGGGCGACGGCTGGCCCGCTCTAGAAGCGGTGAATGCCGCTTCCGGGGCTGGGGCTGTCGTGGGTCTCGGGGGGACGGGTGTGCAGCATGCGCTGCATGAGCGAGACGGGCATGACCGACAGCAGCACGGTCGCGCCGCCGGCAAGGCCCAGGGCGCCGGTGATGATCCAGAGATAGGGTGCGATCGTTTGTCGACGCTGACTGGGTGACATCGATTCGCGTGCTTCGGCTTCGGCGGTGGTCGCCCAGGCCGCGGCGCCGCCGGTCTTCCAGCCGCCCAAAAGCAGAAGCAGGCCCAGTACGAGCATGGCGGCTCGGCCGACGAGTTCGTTGCGGCGTCTCTGCGAAGCCTGCGCCGCGAGGCTAAGGCGGTCTCGGTCGGGTTGCACATCGGCATTGCACCCGCGGCGACCCGGCGGTGTCAATGCGGCCTATGCGGTCGGCTGAAGCTCGGGGTCGGCCGGGCCGTCGGCGTGAACGGGGCGGGTTTCTTCTTCGTCGCGGCCGCGGGCGGCGGCGAGGTGGTGATCCCAGAACGACTCGAACGTGGTCGCCACGCTGAACCTCGCCACCCGCTGGGGCGCAGTGCGGCTCATGCGTTCGCGCTCGCCGGTGTCGGTGAGCAGCCGGTCGATGGCCTGTGCCCACTGGCTGGGGCTGTCGGGCAGCACGAGGCCCGTGAGGCCGTCGTCCATCATCTCCTTGGGCCCGCCTTCGTCGCTGACCAGGACCGGCAGGCCCGACGCCAGCGCCTCGACGACCACCTGGCCCATCGTGTCGGTCTTGGAGGGGAAGACGAACAGGTCGGCTCCGGCATAGAGGGCGGCGAGCTGCTGGTCGTTCTGATAGCCCAGGAAAGAGACGGGCAGGCCCGCGAGCTGTTCGGTCATCTTGGCGCGATAGGGTCCGTCGCCCGCGATCACCAGCGCCACGTCGTTGCGCACGCCGCAGAGCTGCTTGAACGCCTCGACCAGCATCGGCAGGTTTTTCTCCACGCTCACGCGCCCGACATAGAGCAGCCGGTGTTTGTGGGTGATGCCGCGTTCGGCCCAGAAGCGGGTATCGTCGTGACGCGGGTTAAACCGCTCGGTGTCGATGGCGGGCGGGCTCATTTCGATCCGGTCGTCGTCGATGCCCATCTCGGCAAGCTGCGAGCGGTATTCGCGGCTGCGCGAAAACACGGTGTGCTGCGTGCCGTAAAACCACTTCATGTACGACTGGGTTGTGCAGAACAGGCGGTGGTCCTGCGTGAGGTTCATGACGTAGGCGGGCAGGTCGGTGTGGTAGGTGCCCAGCACCGGCACGCGCAGCATCTTTGCCACCAGCAGGCCAATCAGGCCCATCGGGCCGGGCGTGTCGACGTGGATCGCGTCGAACTGCTGGCGGTCGGCCCACTCGAGAATCTCGGCCACCGGGGGCACGCACAGCGTCAGCTCCGGGTATTGCGGCAGCGGCACCGAGACCAGCGGGCGGAAGTTCTTGCGGAACGGCTCGCTGCTGCCCGGCTTTTCGCAGCAGGTGTGCACGACCATGTTGCGCCCGGCGCGGATGGCGGCCGAGCCCATGTCCTTGACGAACCGCGCCACGCCGTTGATCTCGTCGTAGGTGTCGGTGAAGACGCCCACGCGCAGCGTCTTGCTGTCGAGCCGGCGTCCGTGGCCGGTGATCCGGCGGAGCAGGTGACGCTCGCGGTTCTGATGGAACAGCGCGAAGTAATACGGCGAGAGCAGAAACTGGTGGGCCGCGACGGCGCTGATGGTGTCGAAGAGGTCAAAGAGCTTGCCCTGACCCAGGCTCGCGCCGACGGCATCGACGATGCCCCGGCTGATGTCGCGGTTGACCTCGCTGAGCAGCCCGAAGACGGCTTCGTGTTCGCCCAGCGGGGCGTACCCCTTTTTCATGGCCGAATGCAGGGCGGCCGCGGCATCGGTGCCGATGCGGCCTTCGAAGCTCTTGACGAAGAGGTCGGCCAGCAGGGTCGTGCCCATGGGCTGGTTTGCCGGCCGGCGTCGGAAGGGGCGGGTCAGCCGCTGACCGACATGGCTCATTTTCCGCTTGAGCGCGAAGGCGATCAGGTCGCGACGGCGCGGGGCGGGCCCTTCGCCGATCAGCGTCTGCAGGAGCCGCGTCGACATGGGGGGCTTTCGGCCGCTGCGGCTGCGGGGCAGCATCTGCCGGCCGAAATACTTGATTCCCACCGAGTAGAAGTTGTGGGCCAGTTTGAGGCTCGATCCCGCTTCCCCGCCGGCGCGGGTGCGGCCGGCGCGGAGGGCTTCGAGGGCGTCATCGACGGTTTCGACGTCGTGGGGAAACTCGGTCCACGTGCGCCCGATGTTGAACAGCCCATGGTCGTCGCTGCCGCCGGTGCGGCCTTTGACATGGGGCTGAGGCCACAGCGGGTGCAGGTCATGCCGGCGGGCATATTCCGCGAGCCGGTCTTCGTTGAGCTCGTTGAGCATCGGCTCAAAGCTCTCGCGGTGGAGCACCGAGTGGGCGCCGTTGAGTGTTTCGAAGCACTTGAACAGCAGCATCAGCCGCTCGAGGTGCCACCGCTCGAGGCGGTCGTTCTGGCGGTAGACGGGGTGGGCGACGCTGTGGGCGAGGCGGTGACGCTCGAAGTAGGCCGCGACCTGATAGATGTCGGACGCCATCGCCTGGAGCGCGTCGTGCTGCTCGCGGGTGTGGCCCCACACCAGGATGTGCATCTTGCACTGGTCTTCGGGGAAGAAGCAGGTGAGTTCTTCGCCGACGATGAGTCGGTTCTGCTCGGCGTCGGGGAGCCTGGCCAGCGCCTCGATGCCGTTGAGGGTGTCGTGGTCGGTGATGCAGACGAAGTCCATGCCGCGGCGGAGGGCCTGGCGATAGATCTCCATGGGGTCGGAATAGCTTTCGGGGCAGCCGATCGCGCCCAGGAGCGCTTCGCCTGCCTCGGTCGAGGCGACCGAGTGGCAGTGGAGGTCGGCGCGTCGCGGGAAGCCGACCGCGGGCACCGCGCGCGGCAGCGACGACGACGGGTCGGTTGGGGTGGCGTGGCCGGCGGGGGAGATGCGGTTGCTGCGGTGTCCCGGGCTGGTCGGGCGCGTGAACCGTGCAAACATGGCTGCTCCAACTGCGACCGCTGCCCCTTTCCGGTCCACCCGCTGCGGGTGACCGGGGATGTCTGGGGAACGGTCCCTGTCGCCGTCGGATCGTCTTCCGATGCGGCAACACCGTCTGCGTGTCCCGCCGGGACCATCCCGGCGGATCGTGGTCCTTCCGGCAGGACCTTCACCGACGCCCGGCGTCGGCCTGGTTGTCTAACTGGAGGTTTGCCCTTCCACACCCATTCCCACGGGCGTCTCGCTCCGCCGATTCGCCCGAAAACCTGCCGCGACGCATTCCGCCTAAGCGGTTATAACTCCGCATCAAGTTTCGAGTGGAGTGTGGCGGTCAATTATTCAGATTGTGTAAGGAATGTGTGAATTCTCTGTTATGACCACTACACCTAGGCCCTTGCCACGGTCAACGCCTAGGGCTGGTAGAACAGGTAAAACCGCACGATCTTAACGACCTTTCGGCCGACCCTCCAGACGGGCCGGCGGCCTCGGATCGCCTATGCACGATCAGCCCGAACATGTCCGACAATCACGCTCGCCCGCTGCCCAGGCCGAGCCCGTGCTGCTGACCCGGCCCCGTGGCACCGGCCCCGATGACCCTGCCACCGGGCTGCTCCGGCGTCACGGCACTGCGGTCTGGCGCGAAGACACGTTCTACCGCGACGATCGTTTCTACTACGCCCGCGCGGCGATGCCCGGTTCTCTGCTCGATCAGGCGTCACACGGACAGTCACAGTCGGCCGATCGAACCGTGCTCGTGCTTCACGGTTATGGAGACCACTGCCGCGTCTACGATCCGCTGGCGCAACACCTTGCCGAGCGGGGCTTTCGGGTCGAGATGTTCGATTTCCGCGGGCACGGGCGCTCGTGCGGACGGCGCGGCGCGGTCGACCGGTGGGCCGACTACCTCACAGACCTCGTCGCGTTCATGGAACACCGCCGGCTGGCCGCCCCTGCGAGCGCCGGCGGCAGTGGTGCCCCATCGGGCGAGAAGGACACAAACAGGGGTGCGTCGGGCGACCCGGGCGGGGCGGTCCGACCGTGGGTGATCGCGCACAGTCATGGCGGGTTGGTTGCGCTGGCGGCGGTTCTGGCGGGCGTGCTTTCGCCCCGCGGGCTGGTGCTCTGCTCGCCGTTTCTGCGGCTCAAGAAAACCGTCGGCATGGTGACCCTGTTGGCCGGCAACATCGCTCTGCGGGTGATGCCGTCGCTGCCGTTTAAGTCGGGAGTCGAGTCGGGCGGGATGTCGCGCGACCCGGCCATGGTCGAGGCCGCCCGCAATGACCCGCATATTCACCGTGTCGCCACGCCGCGGTGGTTTTTCGAAACAAAAGTGGTGCAGGCCGACGTGCTGGCCCGGGCAGGAGGGGTGACCCATCCGGTTTTGTTGATGCACGGCGAAGAGGACCGACTGGCCGACCCGGATGCGAGTCGCCTGCTGGCCGATCGGCTGGGTTCGCAGGACAAAACGCTGGAGATCGTGCCCGGCGGCCGACACGAATTGCTCCGCGAGATCGACCTTGTCGAGCGGTTTGAGCGCATCGTGTCGTGGATCAATGCGCGGATCGAGCGACGTTGATGGTTTGGCGGTTTCACCGACCCCGGTTGACGCGCCGGCTTGAATCGGTCGAAGTGGAGGGCTACTGTTTTGCCGATAGTTACAGCAAGGAGTTCATAGCGCTATGGCCATCACACTCAGCGAAGCCGCCGCCAAGGAAATCAAGGATATCATTTCCCAGCAGGATCTTTCCGCGACCAAGACCAAGCTCCGTGTGGGCGTCAAGGGCGGCGGATGCTCGGGTTTCTCGTACATGCTCGACCTGGTCGAGGAAGAGCAGGGCGAGAACGACGAGTTGCTTGAGTCGAACGGGGTTCCGATCCTGGTCGACATGAAGAGCTACCTCTACCTCAACGGCGCCGAGATCGACTTCAAGGACGAGATGATGCAGCGTGGGTTCGTGTTCAAGAACCCCAACGCCAGCAGCACCTGCGGCTGCGGCAGCAGCTTCTCGGCCTAAGCCTCGTCGGCCGGGCTTTTGGGATCGGGTTTAGATCGTGCTCAACCGGGCCCCAACGGGCTCAGCCGTCAGCAGGCCGGATTGCCGGCCCGACCAGCGGCCCGAAACTGAATTATCTGGAGACGGCGCGTGTCAGCACGCGCCGTTTTCTTTTTGCCGGGCGGTCCAGGATCGGGTCGTGTCATTTCTTCTTGTCAGTGTTGGCGGGTAAGTCGGCAGGCAAGTCGGCGGTAAACTGCCGGGGTGATCTGGAGCGGACTTTTTTCGACGCGGTTGCTGGCTGCGGTGATGGTGGGTGGGACGACGCCATGGGTGTTGGCCGAGGCTGCGCCGGTCGGCGGGTGGACGTGGCTTGGCGTGGCGACGTGCATCGTTGTGATTCTGGCCTCGTCGATGTGGATGTTCGTGGGGCTGGTGCGGCGGTGGGAGACGCGGCGTCGCTGGACGTCGCTCGCGGAATGGGCGCGGGCCGAAGGCTTTCGCATTGCGGCGCCGGTGCCGGAGGTGGTGCAGGCGCTGGTCCGGCCGGGCCTGCAGGCGGCGGTCTCCGCCTGCGTGAGCAACGGCACAACGACGTTTGTCGAGTTGACCGAGCGCCCGGGCGGCGCGCCGCCCGCCGACGGCGTGGCGGTGATCGCCCGGCGATGGCATCTGATGATCCGCCCGGCATCGTGGAGACACGGGCGGACGGTGATGTGTCCGGCGGGGTCGCGCGCCGCCACGCCCGGGGGCGAGGGGGCGAGGCAGGCCGATGTTGCTGCCCGTGCGCTGGCGCGGGGCCGGTCGGCGGCCGCGGGCGATGTGCTGACGTGGATCGATCTGGGCTCGATGATGACATCCGGCGGCACGGAGCGGTTCGCCTTCATCAGCGCCGACGACGCATCGGGCCTGGCGATGATGAAGTCGCATTGGCCGGGTCAGACGCCGCCCGATATCGGCGTGGTGCTGATCGACGGACAGGCGGTGTTTGACTTCACCGGGCGGGCCTTCGACGGCATCGAGCTCAACCGCATGATTCTCCTCGGCGAGCGCCAGCCGTCGGCCTAGGGCGGTTATGCAGGTTGTCATGCCTGCGATGTGCTGCCCGCGTTGCGACTGGCGTTTGGCCTGCAACCATGTTCGGCCTTCGGCGGGTGGTTTCGGGCTTGGGGGGGCTGGAAATGCCGACCCGCCTCTGCGGGCGGGGGTGTTGTGGTGGTGGCGGCGATTTATCGGACGCTGCGGATCGGCCGACATATCGAAGGGCTGTGTGTCCGATATAGTGGGGGCCGCGCCGGCGTTGCGGTGTGCCGACGTCGGGGCCTGACAGGTGTTATCGGGGCAGTTTGCCGCGGATGGTCGCGGCCGACGAAAGGACAGGCGATCATGGTGCGTCGCGGAATGTGGATCGGGCTGGGGTTGGTCGGCTTGCTGTCGACATGCCCGGGCGGTGCGGCGGCGCAAGACCCCGGCGGCGAGCGACCCATCGCCAGCGCGTTTCCCGACGGCGGCGGACGGCTGACGGGCCCGATGTGGGAATCGCAGTCGGCGGGTCTGGCCTTCGCCTCGCCCGCGGGGAGCAAGGAGATCCGCTCGGCCGCCGACCCCGACCTGATCGTGACGTTCGTCAACGACGCGCGCGATTCGGTGCTGCGGGTTTCGCGGGTGAGGCTGCGCCAGCCGCTGCCGCTGCGCGAGTCGGTGGACGCCGAGGGCAACCCCGTCTCGGGCGTGGTCGATTACGCGATCGCCGAGCTCAAGGGCCGGTTTCCGGCGCTGCAGATTCTGCGCAATGACGTGACCAATTTCGGGGAGTGTCCCGCGGCGATGCTGGCGGTGCGGTATTCGCTGGGCACGAAGGACCGGCTCACCCAGCGGGCGATCGTGCAGGTGAGCGACACGTATTACTACACCTTCGATTTCACCTCGCCCGGCGCGCGTCCGGGCGCGGGCGAAGACGAGGTCGACGTGCGCGAGCAACTGGCGGTGGAGACTTTCGGGGCGGTGCTCGACACGCTCAAGGTGCTCGACCGCGGCTCGATCGCGGAAGACCAGCGCGAGCGGCTGTTCCGCACGCGGACGCTCATGCTCAACTGGACCGAGCCGCGGATCCGCAAGGTCATCGACGGCGAGCAGTGGTATCGGCTGATCCAGGCGGGCAAGGATGTCGGCTACACCTATGTGGTGGAAGAGACCGAGACCCGCGGCGGCCGCGAGGGATTGCGCGTGGGCGTCCGCTCGCGGACGGTGCCCGCGGGCGGAACGCAGGTCGATGCCGAGAGCTGGCTCTACTGCTCGTTCGACCGCGACCTGGAAGAGTGGAGCAACCTGGTCGTCTCGACCAACGAGAAGGGCGAGAAGAATTATCTGACCGAGCTGGGCACCAGCGAGCGAACCGTCAGACGCGTGCTGGGCACCAGCACGCGTCTGACGGTTCGCTCGCTGGAGAAAGGCCAACTGGGCAACGACCCCAAAGACCCGCGTCAGCCCGCGGTGAGCGAGTCGGAGCGGTATTCGCTGTCGGTCAGCTTCGCGGCGCGCAGCGCCGCCTCCGAGCCGGTGACCCGGGAACTGCCGCCCTTTTACCTGCCCCAGGCGATGGGCCACATGCTCCCCCGGCTGGTCAACCCGGGCGAGCAGAAGACCTACCTTTTTGCGTCGTGGGTCAGCGAGCGGCGCGAGGTGATGATGCGGTATGTCGAGGTGCTGCCGGAGGCCGAGGTGACGCTGGGCGGCCGAAAGCTGCGGGCGATTCCGGTGAGCGATCGGATCGGCCTCGAGGGCTCGCCGACGATGCATTACATGACCGCTTCCGGCGAGTATCTCGGCTCGGTCAACGCGGCCGCGAAGATCGAAGTGCTGCCGACCGACGCGGCGACGCTGAAGAAACTGTGGGTCGATGCCGACCTGCGCAACGTCGATTCACCCGCGCCGTCGTCGCTCCCGCGGACGCCGGGCAACGCGCCGACAAGGCGGTAACGCCGCGGGCAAGGGACGATCGCCCGAGCTAGCAGCATGCCGGGCGAGCAGCATGATGGGCGAGCACGACGGCGGGCGGGACGGCGAAGGGAAATGCAACTATGGCCAGCGGCGCCAAGATCATTGCGCTGATTGCCCTCACGGTGGCCGCCACGGCGGGCGTGTGGACGTATTACCAGCACTACACCGAGGCCGCGAAGATGGCGGCGCTGCAGCGTGAGAAGGCGGAGCTGGAGTCGATCGTCGAGCGGCTGTCGGCCGAGCGTCGGGTGGCCGAGATGCTCGTGCGCGAGCAGCATCGCGATCAGAGCGGGGTGCTGGTGTCGACGATCCTGTTTGTCGAATACGTGGGCGAAGACAAGTCGCTGCCGCCCCGGATGTTCACCGTGCGGGGCGAGCACGTGCACGTGGATGCCAAGGTGATTCAGTTTGAGCTGGCGCTCGTGAAGGCGGGCGACCTGCTGAAGGGCAAGTCGATCGGGCTGTTCACCCGCATCTACGGCGACGCCCAGACGCCCGAAGAGGCGGAGCAGATCGACCGCAAGGGGGATATTCCCCAGCCCTACCGGGGCGACGACCCGGTGGTCAGCCCGCTCGAGCTCGAACTGTGGGGCCAGTTCTGGCGGCTGGCCGAAGACGCTGCGCTGCGCCAGCAGGCGGGTGTGAGGCTGGCGCAGGGCGAGGGGGTGTGGTTTCCGCCGAAGCTCAACATGCTCTACACGCTGAGCCTCGAAAACGACGGCGGACTCAACGTCCGCATCGCGCCGCTTAAGGGCATCTACCAGGAAGCGCTCAAGCCGCGGTAGGCTCAGCCGTGCGCGGCCGCTGAGGCGCGGCCGGTGAAGCGCGATCGGCCCCGGCCTTGCGGCGATACCCGATCGGCGATGTCGGATCGGCGGCACGAGTTCTGCCACGGCTCGGTCTCGGGCGGATTGCCCGGCGTGCGCTGCACGTGCCCTGCGAATGATCGCCCCGGCGCGATAGACTGAGCGTGTCATGATCACCATCACCGTCAACGGCGAGCAGCGCGAGGTGGGCGACGGATCGACCGTCAGAGGCCTGATCGAATCGCTGGGGCTTTCGCCTGAGAAGGTTGCCATCGAGCGCAACAAGCGGCTGGTCCGGTCGAAAGACTATGACGCGCCGCTGGCCGGTGGCGACGCCATCGAGATCGTGACGTTTGTCGGGGGAGGTTAAGCCATCGGCGGGGTGAAGCGGTGATTCGCGACGCGACCCCGGCCGAGGCGGGTGGTGGCTCGATCTCACATCACCCGCCCATGAACTCGGCTGCATCGGCGCGTCGGCTCGGCTAACATGGCCTGCCATGGAACCGCTGAAGATTCGTGATTTCACTCTCCGCAACCGTCTGCTCGTGGGCACGGGCAAATACGCGTCTTATGAGCTGATGCAGCAGGCGCTGGATGCCTCCGCGTGCGATGTGGTGACTGTCGCAGTGCGGCGCGAGCGCCTGGTCGATGCTCAGGGGCGGTCGCTGCTCGATCACCTCGACCTTTCTCGATACACCATCCTGCCCAACACCGCAGGCTGCTTCACGGCCGAAGACGCGATCCGCGTGGCGCTGCTTGGGCGTGACCTGCTCGAGAAGAACGGCAACCGCGGCGCGGGCTGGGTGAAGCTGGAGGTGCTGGGCGACAAGAAGACGCTGCTGCCCGACCCGGTCGGGACCATCGAAGCCACCCGCGAGTTGGTCAAAGAGGGCTTCACGGTGCTCGCCTACACCAGCGACGACCCGCGCAGCGCCGTGCGGATCAAGGAAGCCGGCGCGGCGTCGGTCATGCCGGCCGGCAGCCCAATCGGCAGCGGCCAGGGCGTGCTCAACCCGCTCAACATCTCGCTGTGTCTCGAGCTGCTCAAGGAAGGCGACCCGGGCTATCCCGTCATCGTCGATGCGGGCGTGGGCACGGCCAGCGACGTGGCCGTGGCGATGGAACTCGGCGCCGACGGCGTTCTGCTCAACACCGGCATCGCCCACGCCAAAGACCCGGTGAAGATGGCACGCGCCATGGCGCACGCGCTGGAAGCGGGCTACCTGGCCTACCAGAGCGGGCGCATCGCCCGAAAGCGATATGCCACGGCGTCGTCGCCGTTCGAAGGGGTGATCTCGTACATTCCGGGGGAGTAGGGGGAGAGGGCAGAAGAAGGCAGGAGAGGCAGAAGGGGCAGAAGAGGCAGAAGAGGCAGAAGAGGCACGAAGGGTGGAGAGGGGAGAGGTGAGCTGCGTGGTGGGCAGGCCGGCGATCCTGGCCGCGGTTGAAGGGCGCGGCCAGGGTCGCCGATGTGGCTGCCAAGTGACATGTACACTCATCACTCATCACTCATCACTCATCACTCATCACTCATCACTCATCACTCATCACTCA
>CAZBOE010000013.1:33328-36335 GCA_964493365.1 uncultured Tepidisphaeraceae bacterium
TCACGCATTGGCACCGCCGTCGACGTTGATCGTGGCGCCGTTGACGTAGGCGGCACCGGGGGTCGCGAGGAAGGCGACGACCGCTGCCACTTCGTCGGCATGGCCGTAGCGGCCGGCCGGGGTCATCTGGCGCATGTAGTCGGCGACGGGGTTTTTGGCTGCGTCGGCGGGGTTCATGTCGGTGTCGATCGGGCCGGGCTGGACGAGGTTGGAGGTGATGCCGCGCTTCGCCAGTTCGTGGGCCCAGCCACGCGCCAAGCCGGCGACGGCAAACTTGCTGGCGGCATAGACGCTCAGGCCCGGGGCGATGGCGCGCTCGCCCAGGATCGAGCCGATGGTGATGATGCGGCCGCCGTCGTTCATGCGCTTGACGGCCTCACGCGTCGAGAAGAAGACCGCGTCGACGTTGATCGACATCGTTCTGCGATAGTCGGCGTCGGAAAACTCGGGCAGCGGCGCGGTGAGATAGACGCCGGCATTGTTGACCAGGATGTCGATCTTGCCGCCGTGGTGCTTATCGACGTGGGCGAAAATCGAGCGGATGGCGGCGAGGTCGGAGACGTCGCCCCCGATGGCTTCGGCTTTTCCGCCCGCGGCGGCGATCTCCGCGACGACTTTCTTCGCGGCGTCTTCGCTGCGGGCATAGTTGACCAGCACGACCGCGCCGAGGCGGGCGAGGTGTTTGCTGATGGCGGCGCCGATGCCGCGCGATCCGCCGGTGACGAGGGCGAGTTTGCCCGAGAGTGTTGCGGTGTTGCTCATACGAACGTCCTTCCGTTTGGGTGATCCGCCGACCACACGGTTGGCGGGGGGTTGTCATGATCGATCAGCTTGAGCCGCGGCGCGACGCCGCGCGAGAGACTGCATCGCCGGGGGCGCCGGGTGACGCTGCGCCGGCCGGGGGTATGACGCCGGCGGTGGCCCTCGTCCCGGCCCGGGATGTATTGCCGGCGGGTCGGGCTTTGGCTTTGCGGGGTGTCAGCTTCGCGGCCAAGCGCTGCTGATAGGCCGCGATGACGGGGGCGCGGGCGCTGAGGTAGGCGCACTGACCTTGCTTGCGAATGTGGATCAGCCCCGCGGTGGCGAGTTCTTTGAGGTGGTGAGAGACCGTGGCGGGCGTGACGCCGAATCGGTCGACGATGGTGCGGCAGGGGGTTTCGCGCGTCGAGCCCGCGATGAGCTGGAGCATGGCGAAGCGCTGCGGGTCGGCCAGCGCCTTGGTCACGCGATGAAACTGCTCGAGCGTCATGAGATGATTAGATGATCGTCTAACAATATAAGTCAAATGCCTCCTCTTCCATACGAAGCGGCGCCGGGGCCGCGCGGGAATCGCCTGGCGCGCGAGGGGGAGCGACCGTGGGATTGGTGCTCGCGGGAAAGTGGGGCCAGCGTGGAAATGCGGCTCGCGTGGAAATAGAGCTCGCGTGGAAATGGGGCTTGCGTGGGAATGAGGGTTCGCGCCGTGCAGGCGAGCGGTCGGGTCGGCGGGCGGCGGGGCGGGCCGGCAGAGGTTGTGGCGCGGCAAGGGGATGCTATCTTGGACCGCCCCGGAGATGCCGGGCCTGACGGATCGGGCTCCGGTGGCTTGGCTCTTGCGGCTCGGAGGCACATGAGGGCACACGACTTGACGCATATGTCCAACACGTCGGGCAACAACGTGACACTCCTGCCGGCCGTGCACCGCCCGAGCCGGCGGCTGGTCGTGCTGACGTTTGCTGCGCTCGCGGCCGCGGGCGGCGGGTGTTTCTGGAAGAAGGACCGCCCGGTGGCCGTCCGTCCGGCACAGTTCGTGGCGACACCCTCCGACGAGCGGCGGGCGATCCTGCCCGACCAGCAGCAGGCCCGGCAGCAGCAGGCCGGTCCGATCGCGGCCGATGTGGCACCCGATCCCCGGGCCGTGGATGCATCCGGCGCGGCGATCCGCACCGGCAGATCGACCGACTCCCCGCTCGCGGTGGGCAGCGGCGCCGACACCGCATCGAGCGACTCCGGCGTGATCTCCCCGACGGTGGCCAGCGCGGTGAGGTATCCCGGCGCCGATGCACCGGTCGTCTCGACCGGCCAATACCTCACCCTGGGCGGCGTGATGGTCGAGGTCAACGGCACACCGATCTATGCCAACAAGGTGTTGCGGGTCCTTGAGCCTGTGCTGGTCGCCCGCGCGCGGGAGCTCGACCGGCGACGGTTCGAGGCGGCGGCCACCGATCTGATATCGAAGCAGTTGATGGAGTTCGTTCGGGCCGAGCTCGAGTTCGCGGCGGCGCAGCGCAACCTTGAAGAGCGTGACCGCAAGCTCGCCGAGGCGCTGGCGATGAAGTTCCGCAATGACCTGATCACGCAGGCCAGCGGGTCGACCGCGCTGGCGGCCCGGCGAGCGGCGCTCGAGGGTCAGCAGTTCGACGAGCTCATCGAGGCGCGGTATCGCGAAATGATGGTGCGGCTGTTCTACGAGCGCCGCACGATCCCGCGGATCAAGGTGTCGGCCGCCGACATGCGGGCCTACTACCGCGCCAACCTCAAGTCCGAGTTCACCACGCAGGATGCGGTTCAGTTTCGTCTGATCAAGATCGATCCGCGCAAAGACAACCGTGGCCGCGAGGCGGCGATGCAGATCGCGGAGGACATTCGCGCCCGGGCGCTGGCGGGTGCCGAGTTCACCGAGCTTGCCCGCACCGCCAACGACAGCGAGAGCTGGGCCCGCCTGGCCGGGCGGGTGTCCGACGCGCCGATCCAGCGCGGCGGGATCGCCCTGAAGAAGGTTGAAGAGGCGCTGTTCGCCCTCGAGCCGGGGCAGATTTCGCCGGTGGTGGAAGACGGCGGCGCGTTTTATGTCGCGCTGGTCGAAGACCGCGTGACCGGCAGCGTCGAGCCGTTTGAGGATGAAGCGACGCAGGCGAGAATCCGCGACACGCTCCGCTCGGCCCAGTTCACGGCGCTGCGCGAGAAGATCTATGACGAGCTGCGCCGCGAAGCGACGATCGAGGAAAAGCCCGGCATGCTCAACACC
>CAZBOE010000013.1:36345-37593 GCA_964493365.1 uncultured Tepidisphaeraceae bacterium
GGCGCTTCAGAATTACGCGATCTGGGCCGATCGATCCGCCGACCAGCCGGTGAGCGAGTCGAGCGCCCGGTAGGGTCTGACGCCCGCGAGGTGTCAGCGTTCGCCGGAGCTCAGCGTTGCTCAGACTCCAGTGTTTGCCCAGTTTCGGCGTCTGCCGTTGCGGCGTCTGCCGTTACTGCGTCAGCCAACCTGCAGCGTTTGCCGGCGTCGAGTCGGGGCTTGGGGGCGACTCTGGCGGGGGCGTGGATAGAGGGTCTTCAGACGGAAAACAGTCTTGAGACGGCCTTGCTCAGGCCCGAGCGGCTTGCATGCCCCGGTTGGCGAACCATCCCGCGGCGCCGAAGCAGGCGAGCGAGAGCGCCAGCGGCATCGTGTCGATGGTGTGGTAGACCGCGACGGCGGTCTGGTCGTTCGACGGGTCGGCGCCCATCGCCGACGCGGGGCCGACCAACGCTCCCATGGCGGCGATCCACCCCATCGTGATGCACATTCTCAATTTGCTAGCCATGTCCTGAGCCTCCGGGTGAGGGGCATGGGCGATCGCGACCGCACGACAGCCTCATTCCTGACTGACGTACGATTTCCCGTAAGCGCGGGGCAAATCCCCAGCGCGCGGGAGGGAGCGTCCGATAACCACGGGACCCCGGCGCAACAAGCGGGGTGGGGTCTTGGCGGGTCGCGGCGGTTGCGGGGCGGGGGAGGGTGGGGATGCGGGTTATTCCGGCAGCACGACCACATCATGTGGATCGAACTGCACGGGCAATTCCGCCGGCACGTTGAACAGCGGCGGGGCGGCGATGACCTTGACCCGCGTGCCGCCGACATCGAGCACGTGCTCCGACGCTTCGCCCAGGAAGGTGGACTCGAGCGTTTTACCGACCAGGCGGTTGGGTGAGGCGGTCTGGCCGTTGCGAGACACCTGCATTTGTTCCGGGCGAATGCTCAGCAGCACCTTGCCCTTGGCCCCGTCGGGCGCTGCGGCGGCGGTGATGACACCCAGCTTCGTCTGCACGCGCACGCCGGCCGGGTCCCGCGCGGTGATCTCGCCCGGGATCAGGTTGGTCTGGCCGATGAAGTCGGCCACAAACGACGACACCGGCTTGTGGTAGAGGTCGCCGGGCGTGCCGACCTGGGCGAGCCGGCCGTCACGCATGACCGCGATACGGTCGGCCACCGAGAGCGCTTCCTTCTGGTCGTGCGTGACATAGATCGTGGTGAATCCGGCCGTCTTGCAGGTGCGCCGAATCT
>CAZBOE010000013.1:37616-39995 GCA_964493365.1 uncultured Tepidisphaeraceae bacterium
GTTGGACAGCGGCTCGTCGAGCAGCAGGCAGTCGGGTTTGACCGCCAGCGCGCGGGCCAGCGCCACCCGCTGTTGTTGCCCGCCCGAAAGCTGGTTGGGCTTGCGCTGGGCATACTGCTTCATCTGCACGAGCGAGAGGACTTCATCGATCCGCCGCTGCTGCTCCGATCCTGAGACCGATCTGACGCCCAGCCCGAAGCGGATGTTGTCGGCCACCGTCATGTGAGGCCACAGCGCATAGCTCTGGAAGCACATCACGGCGTTGCGCTTCTCGGTGCCCAGGGCAGTGACGTCGCGGTCGTTGAAGTGGATCGAGCCGGATGTCGGCTCGTGCAGCCCGGCGATCAGTCGCAGCAGGGTCGACTTGCCGCAACCGCTGGGTCCGAGCAGGAAAAACAGCTCGCCCGCGTTGATGGCCAGGTTGATGTCGTCCAGCGCAACGGTGGCGCCGAAGGTCTTGCGGATGTTGGTGAGCTTGACAGCAGTCATGCAGGGCTGCGGATTGTACCGATCTGTCGGCCGGTGGCGAGCGGCGCACATGGGCCGTGCTATCGCACCGGCCATCGACCGTCGCGCGGACCTTTTGGCCGACCGTCCTATCGCCCGTCTCACGACCTGTGATCGCCTACCTCGCCCATGCCATCGGCTGTCTCGTCGGCCGAGAGGGGTCGGGTGGCGGACACTCGGCGGTTGGCCCGGCGGGCGATCGGCCAGGTGAGCGGTCGGCCCGGTGGGCGGTCTGACGGGCAGGCGGTCGGCCTGTTGGTCGGCGGGTCAGTCGGTCGGTAGGTCAGTCGCCCCACGGCAAGACAGTTGCCGTTCCGGGCCGGGCTCGTTTGACGATGCACCGGCGCGTACCATGCGGCCCCCATGGTGCCGGTGTGGATCACGCTTCCGCTTGTCCTGATCGTCGGCGCCGCCCTGGCGTGGGCGCTGGGGGTCTATCTGACCGCCCGGGCGCTGGTCATGCCCCCGCGGATGAGCGACGCCAAGGCGCTGCGCGTGCTGGGGCGCCTGACGCCGGCCGATCTGCACTGGGCGTATACGCAGGAGCGGTTCAGCGTCATGCGCTCTGGCATCGGGCCGGGGCGGGGTGGATCGACGGCGCGGCTGGTGATGTCCGGATGGTGGGTCGTTTCTCCCGGGGCGAGCCGCACGGTGGTGGTGATTCACGGCTATGCCGACGCCAAGGTCGGGGCGCTGGCGTGGGCTTTGCCGTGGCGCGAGATGGGCTTCAACATCCTGTTGCTCGACCTGCGCGCCCATGGCGATTCGCAGGGCGACCGGTGTTCCGCGGGCTATCACGAGCGTCATGATGTGGCCGCGGTCATCGATCAGTGGCGGGCCGCCCATCCGCAGGCGACGCAGCGGCTCTGGCTTTTCGGCGCCTCGATGGGCGCGGCGGTCGCCACCGCGGTGGCGGCAGGCCGCGATGACCTGGCCGGGCTGGTCATCGACAGCCCCTATGCCGATTTCGCCACCGCGGCGGCGGCCCATCTGCGGCTGCTGCGCCTTCCTGACCGGTGGATCGCGGGGAGTGTCATCACGGTGGCCCAGAAGATGACGCGGGCGCGGTTTGCCGATGTCGCGCCGGTGGCGCGGCTGGGAGAGGTCCGCTGCCCGGTGCTGCTGATCCAGTCGAAGGACGATCCCTTCGCGCCGCCGGCCGACCAGCAACGCCTGGCGGAAATCGTCGACGGGCTTCGGCGGGGCGACGGTGCTTCAACCCATCTGACGCTGGATTGCCCCCACCTGCTGGCGATTCAGCGGCTGCCCGACGCCTATCGGGCGGCGCTGGCCGACTTTGTCGCGTCGACGCCGATGTCGCCCGACGCGCCGTCGCCAAGGTCGATGGCTGAGCCGGGGTAGCTTGCCGAGCCGGAAGAGATGGCAGGTCGGCAGATCGGGCATATTGGTGGATCGGGGCAGGTCGGTGGATCGGGGCGTGTCGGCGGATCGGGGCAGGTCGGTGGATCAGGGGCAGGTCGGCGGCGGGGGCAGATCGCGAGTCGGAAAGGGTCGCGTCCGATAATTGGATGTCGGGCTGATCACAACTGTGCCAGCGTCTTCGGCAGTTGCCGCGGGTAGAGATTTCATGCATGATCCCGACTCGACCGTAACGTCACGGGGTGTGTGTTCCCGATAAGTGTATGGGACAACACATCCTGCGACGTTGACGTTGCAGGAAGGTCACGATCGGTCCGCCCGATGGGCTGTGCGTCAGGCCGCGAATTCCGACTCAAGGTCGATTTGTGCCTGCTAATCAACCGCTCGGATTGGTCCGAAAACGGCTTTACGTCGTCTGCCGCCCCGTCGTCGGGGCACCCGAAGGGGTGCGGACGCCCGTTGCCGGATTGGTGAAGGAAAGGAGCCGGTCTT
>CAZBOE010000013.1:40012-43535 GCA_964493365.1 uncultured Tepidisphaeraceae bacterium
CAACGTGAAATCGCCCAAGCCGGTCCGTACCGCCGGACGCCGCACGACAGTGCGTACGCGGGCCGCCATTGTCGCGGCGCTGGCCGTGTCGGCCGCCCTCGGCACCGGTTGCGATGTCAAGAGCTTCATCGATCCGTCCGAACTCGGACGCTACGAAAAGCTGCCCGCCAATCGCCAGCCGCTGATGCTGCCGATCCTGCGCAAGCTGGATACGGCCGTCGAAGAACCCAACGACCAGTTTGTCACCGCGGTCGATGTGGTGCCGGCCGACCTGATCGTGACGGGCGAAGACTATCGCGTCGAACGCAACGACACGGTGCAGGTGCAGATCACCGACCTCATCGGGATCGGCGTCGTGACCGAGCGCGTGGTGAAGGTCAGCGAGTCCGGCCAGATCAGCCTGCCGTCGCTCGACCCGGTCAACATCCTCAACCTCACCGAGCGCGAAGCGGAAGACCTGATCGGCGACGCCTATGTCCGCGCCAACCTGCTGACCGACCCGGAAATCACCGTCACCGTCCTCGACGCGCGGGGTCGTATCTTCAGCGTCTACAGCTCGACGGGATCGACCGGCCAGTTTGTGATCCCCCGCGCCGACTTCCGGCTGCTCGATGCGCTGGTGCTGACCCAGCAGGCCAACACCGGCGGAGTCGACTTCGCCTATGTCGTGCGTCAGCCCCAGCCCCAGAACGCGCCGGCCGCCCCGGTCAGCCCGGCCGATCCGATGCCGCTGCCGACCGGCACGCCCGAGCCGACGCCCGGTCCGGACATCCTCGAGCCGCAGAGCCGCAATCATGTTCGCTTCCAGTGGCGGATCGATCAGCTCCAGCCGCGCATGCTGTCGATGCAGGATGGCACGACGGCCACCCAGCCGGCAGCCAACCCCGAAGGCCGATACATCGAGCTTGACGGTCGGCCGGTCCTGATCGGCGGCAACGGCGCCGCCACCGACCCGCTGACCCCGGTCGAGCCGACCACCGCACCGACCACCGCGCCGTCCGCCGAGGCCCTACCGTCAGACGCGCTGACCGGCGCGGCGCCGGCCGAGGGCGCGATCCCCGGCGTCACGACCGCACCGTCGGGCGAATTCGAGTTCCAGGACATCAACACGGAAAACGAAGTCCGCATCATCCGGGTGCCGCTGGAACAGCTCCGCCGCGGCGACCTGAGCTACAACATCGTCATCAAGCCCAACGACCTGATCATCATCCCCGCGCCCGAGACCGGCGTGTATTACATGGGTGGTCACGTCCAGCGGACGGGTGTCTACAACCTGACCGGCCAGAAGATCACGCTCAAGCAGGCGATCGTCGGCGCCGGCATGCTCGACGCCGTCGCGATCCCGCAGCGGACGGACATCATCCGCCGGATCGGGACCGACCAGGAGATCTTCGTACGCATCGATCTCGATGCGATCTTCTCGGGCAAGCAGCCCGACCTGTTCCTCAAGCCCAACGACACCGTGATGGTCGGCACGAACTTCTTCGCGCCCTTCATCGCGGCCATTCGCGGCGGCTTCCGGTTCAGCTACGGCTTCGGCTTCCTTTATGACCGCAACTTCTACGACGACGACAACGAAAACAACAACTGACGCCCAGGCGTCGTAATGTGGCTGTCCGCGCGTCCACCGGTCCGTATATACCGGTGGACGCGGCACGTTTATGACAAAGTGTAAACCTGTGTCGGAGCGGATTTTATAATGTTCAGGCCGGTTTTCGCTTGGGTCGGCCTCGGGAATTGACGACGAATTCTAAGGCGACGGGCCCACCCATCGGCTATCGTATAGCCTCGGAGGGACCCGACTGCTGTGCCCGACACGGATTGGTAGCGGACACCTCAGAGCCGAGGCGTGCCGGCGAAGCTGACGGCCTGCCGGCGAAGCCGACGGCTTGCTGGGCCGAGCCTGGCGGGTGCCTCGGATCAAGCCGGGCACGGCGAGTGAGTTAGCGCAGTTTTAGCTTTAGGCCGCTAGCGTTTTGCCCCCCGCAGGGGTCTAAGACCTCGGACGGGTCGGCCGGCGTGTCTGATGGTAGTCTGACTGTGCGGCGTGCGAAGCTCGTTTTCGAACGAAAACGAATAACACGGCGACAGACAGGGCTCCGGCAGCAAGCGCGGCGGCGGATGGTTTGATGGCGGATCGCGCGTCGGCAGACAGTTCGGCGATGGACGGTTTAGCTCTGGCCAGTTTAGGCGACGGCCAGTTCGGCGCGGCCGGTTCGGCGACCGACAGTTTGCCAAGCTTGCACGTCCGGTCCGGGATGCTGGATATGACAGCGTCTGATTCACTGTCGGGCCGGCGACTTGTCCGCCTGTTGTGCGTTGGTCAATAGGTTTACCAGTGTTGGAAGGGTTGCCACCGATGTCGATCAACAGCCAGCCTGCTCCCCTCGACTACGGCCTGCGAAGCCCGGATCAGCCCCAGGAGCTGTTCCTGGGCCTGACCCGATCAGCGTGGATCCGGATCGGTTTCATCGGGATTCTGCTGGCCGCCTTGTTCTGGCCGAACCTGCGACGCCTGTGGTTCAAGACAGCGCCGTTCGTGGGCGAGGCGAACTGGCAGCACGCAATCATGGTGCCGCTGGTCGGCCTGTATTACCTGTACCTCCATCGCGACGAACTGCTGCGGGCGAAGATCGAGCCCGTGCTGGTGGGCGGCTGGACGCGTGCGCGGCTCATCTCGGCGGCGGCATTCATGGCCGGGGGCGCGGCCATGTATCTGGGCGGCCCGATGGTGCCCGGCAACTTTGGCACCATCACGCAGGCCCTTGGCATCGCGCTGGGGTTGATCGGCTTCATGGCGTTGGTGTTGAACTGGGGGATCGCGACGCTGCTCTTCGGGGTGGGCTTCTACGCCTACGGGATCTATCCCGGCCAAAACGACTACGTCAAAGATCTGGGCATGGTCGTCACGCTGTTCGGCGTCGTGCTGACGACCGCCGGCTGGGGCGTGATGCGGATTGCGTGGTTTCCGATCGCCTTCCTGGTGTGCGCGCTGCCGTGGCCGGGGCTGGTTTATAGCTGGGTGGCCGGTCCGCTGCAGGAACTCGCGGCGTCGGTCGCGGTGGGCACGCTGCGGTTCACGGGTGTCGCGGCGATGAACTTCGGCACCAAGATCCACATCGGCTCGGAAGACCCGCGGGTGCTCAACGTGGCCGAGGCGTGCGCGGGGCTGAAGTCGCTGATGACCTTCATCACCGTGGGCGGGGCGGTGGCGTTTCTGTCATCGCGGCCGATGTGGCAGAAGCTGATCATCACGGCATCGGCGGTGCCCATCGCGATTTTCTGTAACGTGATGCGCGTCGCGGGCCAGGGGCTGCTGGATACGTATGTCAGCCGGTCGCTGTCGGAGAGCTTCGCGCACCAGTTCGTCGGCATGATCATGCTGATTCCGGCGTTTTTCCTGATCCTGCTGGTGTGCTGGATTCTCGACCAGATCTTCATTGACGAAGTCGATAACGAAGCCCTCGCGGCGGCGACCGCGAGTGGGGTGATCAAGGTGGCCAAGCCGACGATCGCCGCGCTG
>CAZBOE010000014.1:0-888 GCA_964493365.1 uncultured Tepidisphaeraceae bacterium
GACTGGGTTCAGACGTGTGCTCTTCCGATCTGACATTCAAGGCCCCCCTTTCTCTGCTGACAATACCACAACATTGCCGCGTGCGATCATCGAGCCCCCGGTTGACCGGTGATGAACCTCACAGTGCCATCTTGCGTAGAGAACTGTGCAGCAACGCGGTCGGTGGAGGCGCCCATGAAGAAGAGCACGCGCATGTATGTGGTTCTCGCCGGGGTGGCGGTGGTGGGCGTGGGGGTGGCCTGGGCGTTGGCGAGCCGTGGAAAGGACGACCCCGGTCCCAGGCTGGACATCCCCCTGGGCAAGGCGGCAGTCACCGACGTACGGGTCAAGGTGGTGGAGATCGGCACGGTGGAGCCAGAGGTCAAGGTGGACGTCAAGTCCGTCCTGTCCGGCAAGGTGGTGGCCCTGCCCATCCGCGAGGGGGACGTGGTGCGGCGGGGCCAGCTCCTGGCGGCCATCGAGCCCGATGTCACCCAGGCCCAGGCGCTGGCGGCGGTGCGGCGGTCCGTCAACCAGGCGGCCATCAAGTTCAACGATGCCGAGCGGGACTTCCGCGCCAAGGACGAACTGCTCAGGGGTGGGCTGATCTCCCTGGAGCTCCACCGCGCGGCGGAAACCCGCTACAAGGCGGCGCGCGAGACGCTGGAGACGGCGCGGGAGAAGGCCTCATTGCTGGAGGCTTCCGGCATCCCCATCGACCCCGACACCTCGCAGGCGCTGCACATCACCTCCCCCATGGACGGCGTGGTGATCCGGCGCACCGTGGAGCTGGGGGACGTGGTCACCGGCGCCGGCTCCTTCAACGCCGGCACGGTGATCGCCACCGTGGCCGATCTCTCCTCGATGATCGTCAAGGTGGGGGTCAACGAGGTGGACATCGGCAAGGTG
>CAZBOE010000014.1:903-7830 GCA_964493365.1 uncultured Tepidisphaeraceae bacterium
CCTGGATGCCTACCCCAAGGTGAGGTTTGCGGGCAAGGTGTCGCGTATCGCGCCGGCGGCCCGCCTGCAGGACCAGGTGAAGGTGTTCGACGTGGAGGTGCAGCTCGATTCCCAGGGCAGGGAGCTGCGCACCGGCATGACCGCCAACATCACCATCGATGGGGAGATCGCCGAGGGGGTGCTGGCCGTTCCGGTGGAAGCGGTCTTTCGTCGCGACGACGGGGAGGTGGTGTACCTCCACAAGAAGGCTGACGCCGGCGGCAAGAAAACCGGGGCGACGGCGGTGGCGGGCGAGGAAGAATCCGGTTCCCTCCCTGTTTCCGACCCCAAGACGTTGTGGAAGCAGCACTTCGAGGAGCGGCGGGTGGTTACCGGGCTGGCTTCCCTCTCCCACGCGCAGGTGCTGGAGGGTCTCGCCGAGGGGGACGAGGTGGCCCTGGAAGACCCGACGCGGCCCAAGAAGAAGGAGAATCAGAGGTGAGTGCCTCGCCCCTCATCCGCCTCCAGGGGGTCTGGCAGACCTACGACACCGGGGAGGTGCAGGTGGACGCCCTGCGCGGCATCGACCTCACCATCGCCCACGGCGAGTACGTGGCCATCATGGGTCCGTCGGGCTCGGGCAAGTCCACCTTCTTCAACATGATCGGGGGCCTCGACAAGCCGACCGAGGGCAAGGTCTATATCGACGAAGTCGACATCGCCCAGCTCGACAGCTACGAACTGGCGTGGATGCGCTGCCGAAAGATCGGCTACATCTTCCAGACATTCAACCTGATCCCGGTCATGACGGCGCTCGAGAACGTGATGCTGCCGATGGTCTTTGCCGGGCTGAATACCGCCGACGCACAGGACAAGGCCTACGACATCCTCAAGCGCGTCGAGCTCGGTCACCGCATCAAGAACAAGCCCTCGGAAATGTCGGGCGGCCAGCAGCAGCGCGTCGCCATCGCCCGCGCCTTCGCCAACGATCCGACGATCATTCTCGCCGACGAGCCCACCGGCAACCTCGACCTCCACACCGGCAAGCTGATCATCGAACTGCTCCGCCAGCTCAACAAGGAGCGCGGCGTGACCATCATCAGCGCCACCCACGACTACAAAATGCTCGCGGTGTCCGACCGCATCCTGTGGATCCGCGACGGCCGCGTCGACAAGATCCAGCGCCGCGAAGAGCTCAAGATCCAGGAAGGTTCGATGGAAGGCACCGGCGAATCCGCCGGCCAGGACGCACACTGACCGCGCCGGCCGACGCCGTCATCGGGGGGTGCGCCCGTCGCGGCGGGCGGGGTATGGGCCGATATCGGCCCGGCAACGCCGGCAGGCGGCGCGCCTTGTCCCAGATGGCCGGTCGCGTTGCACTCCCGCCCCGGCTGACCACAATACAGCCCGATTCCAAATTCGTAACGTCGGTCTTCTTCAGCCGCATGCTGCGGCAGAGCTTCACATGTCGACACAGCCCGTTTCCACCGGTTTCGATTCCACACACGATTCGTGCGACTGGCAGAACCCGACCGTTCTCCATCGCCATCGCCAGCCCGCCCGCGCGACGCTCGTGCCGTTTGGCGACGAGTCGTCGGCCCGCGCCGGTCTGTCGGATCGTTCCGACAGGCTGCGCTCGCTGAATGGCATGTGGCGCTTCGCCTATCTCCAGTCGCCCGTCGACGCCCCGGCCGGCTTCGAGCGCGCCGACTACGACGACGCGCGGTGGGATCAGCTCCCCGTGCCGAGCAACTGGCAGTTCCACGGATACGGCATCCCCATCTATACCAACGTCAACTACCCCATCCCGGTCGATCCGCCCTTTGTGCCCGACGACAACCCCACCGGCCTCTACCGCCGCACGTTTGACGTGCCGGCCCAGTGGCTCGCCGGCGGGCGTCGCGTCATGCTCACCTTCGGCGGCGTCAACAGCGCCTTCTACCTCTGGATCAACGGCTCGCCCGCCGGCTTTTCGAAAGTCAGCCGCCTGCCGGCGGAGTTCGACATCACCGACCACGTCCGCGCCGGTGAAAACGTCGTCGCCGTCCAGGTGATGATGTACAGCGACGGCAGCTACCTCGAAGACCAGGACATGTGGCGCATGGCCGGCATCTTCCGCGATGTCACGCTCACCTGCGCCGAGGCGGTGAGGATCGAAGACATCCGCGTCCGCACGCCGCTCGCGCCCGACTTCCGCCGCGGCACGCTCGACCTGCAGATCACCCTCGCCAACCGCACCCGCGCCGCCCAGGGCCGCACCCTTTCCGTTCGCCTCTATGACCCGTCGGGGATGACCGTGGTCGAGCAGTCGGTCGCCGCACACGTTGCGCCCGAAGGGCGCGCCGAGGCGGCGGTGTCGGCCGTCGTCGAGATGCCCACGCTCTGGTCGGCCGAACAGCCCGCGCTCTATCGCCTGACCGTCACCGCATCAGACGACGCCGGCAAGCCGTCCGAGAGCGTCGGCATCGACGTGGGCTTTCGCGAGGTGTCGGTCCGCAACAGCACGCTGCTCATCAACGGCAAGCCCGTCAAGCTCCGCGGCGTCAACCGCCACGACACCCACCCCACGCGCGGCCAGGCCGTCACCCGCGACGACATGCTGCTCGATGCCGTCACGATGAAGCGCCACAACATCAACTGCGTCCGCACGAGTCACTACCCCAACGATCCCTACTGGCTCGATCTGTGCGACCGCCTCGGGCTCTATGTCGTCGATGAAGCCGACCTCGAGACCCACGGCTTCCATCCGCTGGGCGACTGGCACTGGCCCGCGCGTCATCCGGACTGGCGTGCCGCCTTCGTCGACCGCGGCGCACGCATGGTCATCCGCGACCGCAACCACCCCAGCATCATCTTCTGGTCGCTGGGCAACGAGTCAGGATACGGCGTCAACCACGACGCCATGGCCGCCGCCATGCGCGAGCTCGACCCGACCCGGCTCATTCACTACGAAGGCTGCTACGGCGCGCCCGTCACCGATGTTGACAGCCGCATGTACACCGACGTTCACGGCCTCATCGAGCAGGGCAGCTCAAGCGACCCCCGGCCATTCTTCCTCTGCGAATACGTCCACGCCATGGGCACAGGCCCGGGCAGCATCAAGGATTACTGGGACGTCATCTGGGCCCACGACCGCCTGTGCGGCGGCTGCGTCTGGGAATGGGCCGACCACGGCATCCTCGCCAAGACCGACGACGGCAAGACCTACTACCGCTACGGCGGAGACTTCGGCGACAAGCCCAACGACGGCAACTTCTGCGTCGACGGACTCTGCTGGCCGGATCGCACGCCCCATACGGGCCTGATCGAATACAAGAAGGTGATCGCGCCCGTCGATGTCACCGCGGCCGAGCTGCGCAAGGGCGAGGTCGTCATCCACAACCGCCACGATCACGTGTCGCTCGCGGGGCTGAGCGCGTCTTTCAAGCTCGAGTGCCACGGCCTGGTGGTGCAGGAAGGCCGCCTCGCCCTCCCGGAGATCGAAGCGCGCCGCCAGGCGACGGTCATGGTGCCGCTGAGCGACGGGGCGCTGTCCAAGGCGCTGGCTTCGCCCGAGAGTTTCCTCACCATCACCTTCACACTGGCAAGGAAGACCGCGTGGGCCGACGCCGGCCACGAGATCGTCTCGTGCCAGCTTCGCATGCCGTGCGACAACCCGACCAAGGCCCGCTCCAAGCCATCTGACAAACCCGCCGCGGGCGTCGTCCGCATGCAGCGCGCCGACCGCCGGCTCATCGTCACCGCCGGCGACTCCACCCTTACGTTTAACACAGCCCGGGGGGCGCTGGTCGGCTGGTCGCACGGCAAGACCCCGCTCATCCTCCCGACCGGCGGGCCGCGCATCCACCTGTGGCGCGCTCCCACCGATAACGAGCGCAACTATCGCAGCGAATGGGAAAAGGCCGGCTACGACCGCATCCAGCACCGCCTTCTCGGCTTCCACGCCGGCGAATCAAACGGCGCGGTTCACGTTGAGATCGCCACCGCACTGGGCGTCTACTCGCTCTGGCGGCTGGCTAACGCGACATACCGATACGTCATCACGCCCGCCCCGGGCGGGTGCGTCGTCGACATCACCACCACGTTCGAACCCTTGTCTGACAAGCTGCCCAACCTGCCGCGACTGGGCCTTCGTCTGATCACGCCGCGCTCGCTCGACCGCCTCACCTGGTTCGGCAGGGGGCCCCACGAGAGCTATGTCGACATGAAAGAATCGGCCCGCATCGGCCTCTGGTCGGGCAGCGTCGCCGAGCAGCATGTCCCCCACATCCGCCCGCAGGAAGCCGGCAACAAGAGCGACGTGCGCTGGGCGGCGCTGCAGGATAGCGCCGACATCGGCCTGCTCGCCTGGGCCGACACACCGCTCAACACCTCCGTGCGCCATCACACCACCGAGGCGCTCGCCGCCGCGCGGCATACGCATGAGCTCGCCGATGCCGACCTGACCGAGTGGAACCTCGACCACTTCACTGCCCCGCTCGGCAGCAATTCGTGCGGCCCGCGGCCGCTCTCGCGCTATCAGTGCTACATCCATCCCACCACCTGGACCACGCGCCTCACAGCCCTCGATGGCAAGACCGCCCCCGCCGATCTGGCCGATGTCCTGCTCCATGGCCGGTAAATGGGCGGTTTCCCGCACTGCCGTTCACGCCGCCCCGGCGACCATTCACCGAATTGCGCGCTGGGGCCGCGTGAGCGCGGCGCTCAACTTGCAGTTTGTTCTCGCGGCACCGTCGCACGTCCGGTAGTGTCTGCCGTCGAACCGTCAGAAACCCCGCTGCTCCGGTGTCGCATGATTATCGGCCGACTTGCGCACGACTCTGACTGCATAACTCAACCGAGGTGGCCGATATCTGCGTAGACAATGCGTCTCGCCGGCGTGCCGCTCGGGGCCTGCGCCGGACGCAGGTCCGATAGGTCAGCCATTGGGAAGGCAGCCGCGACACATCTCCGAGACGCATCCGAGCAAGAGGGAAAACCATGAAGACCGTCGTCCACGTCACTCACGAAGCCATCACCAAGATCGGCGGCATCGGCGCCGTCCTCCAGGGGCTGCTCACCAGCGGCGAATACCTCCAGCAGGTCAAGCGAAACATCCTGGTCGGCCCCTTCTGGCCCAGCGACGCCGTGGGCGAAAACCGCCTCGGGCCCGCGGGCGAAGTGCTCTATTCCTCCCTCGATTCGCTCTACCGATCGCCGCTGGCCGAGCGCTTCCGCGAGATCGAGCAGCGATACGACGTCGGCATCGTCTACGGGCGGCGCAAATTCACCGACAAGCAGACCGGCATCACCAGCACACCCGAAGTCCTGCTCTTCGATGTCGCCCGCTTCGATCAGGCGCGGCTCAACGAATTCAAGTGGGAGCTCTACGACAAGTTCGGCATCGAGAGCAGCCGCTACCAGGATGTCTGGGATTTCGAGCAGTATCTGCGCATCGCCAAGCCCGCGATCGACGCGCTCCACGCCATCGGCGCGGTCAGCTTCTCTGAGCCGACCATCATCCTCTCCCATGAATACATGGGCATGCCCACCGTCCTGGCGGCCATCATGGAAGGCCAGCGCGGCAACTTCCGCACGATCTTCCACGCCCACGAGTGCGCCACCATGCGCCGCATCGTCGAAGGTCACGGCGGCCATGACACCATGTTCTACAACGTGATGCGCACCGCCATGGCCGAGGGACACTACGTCGACGAGGCCTTCGGCGACCAGCACGGCTATTACAAACACGCGCTCGTCCGCGCCGCACGATTCTGCGACAACATCTTTGCCGTCGGCGATTACACGCTCAAGGAAATGAAGTTCCTGGGCCCCGAGTTCATGCACGTCAACATGCAGGTCGCCTACAACGGCGTGCCCGCCTGGCCGCTGACGATCGACCAGAAAGTCGCCAGCCGCGCCAAGCTCCGCAAATACTGCCAGAACCTCCTGGGCGAAGCCCCCGACTTCATCTTCACCCACGTCACCCGCCTCGTCCCCAGCAAGGGCATGTGGCGCGACCTCCGCGTGCTCGAGCATGTCGACAAGATGCTCCGCGAGCGCGGCGAAACCGCCGTGCTCTTCACGCTGAGCACCGAAGTCCCCGCACGCCGGCTCGACGACGTCCGACGCATGGAATCGACCTACCACTGGCCGGTCGTTCACCGCGAAGGCGCCCCCGACCTCAGCGGCGGAGAAGCCGCCTACTACCAGGGCGTGCAGGAATTCAACGCCAGGGCACGCAACGTCAAGGTCGTCTTCATCAACCAGTTCGGCTTTGACCCCCGCACCTGCGGCACACGCATGCCCGCCGACATGGAATTCATGGACATCCGCAAGGGCTCCGACGTCGAGTTCGGCCAGTCCATCTACGAGCCCTTCGGCATCGCCCAGGTCGAGCCCATCAGCTTCGGCGGCATCTGCGTCTACACCAACATCTGCGGCTGCGCAGGGTTCGTCGCCAAGGCCGCCGTCACCGCCGGCCACGGCGACAACGGCACCACCCCCAACGCGATCGTCGCCGACTACACCCGCCTCGACAGCCAGGCCGACCTCCGCCCCGAGCTGCTCATGGCGCTGGGCAAGACCGAGCGAGACCGCATCGAGGCCGCCGAGTCGCTTCGCGTCGCCCGGGAAATCGTCGAGCGGCTCCCGCGCACGCCCGAGCAACTCGAGCCGTTCATCCGCCGCGGCTTCGAACTGGCGAACAACATGAGCTGGGATGTCGTCGCCCGCGACTACATCCTCCCCGGCTTCGACGTCGCCATCCGCGCCAGCCGGCTGCAGAAAATCGCGTGAGCCTGCAGGCCTCCGCCGCGATGCCATGCCTGGCCGCGGCGGAGGCGGTTGCCCAATGTGGCGACAGAATCCGCCACAATGTGAAGACAAGACCCGCCCCGACGTAACGACAGGATCCGCGGGCGCGGATCGTGTGTCATCTATCGTGTGTCATCTCATGTAAATGAGGTT
>CAZBOE010000014.1:7865-9995 GCA_964493365.1 uncultured Tepidisphaeraceae bacterium
GAGTTGATTGCCGCCGTCAGTCTCGGACCGACGCCTCGGCCGACTGCCGCGCCGGACGCGTCGTTGGCGCGGCGCCGTCGGCCACCGGCGTCGTCGCCTCGGCCGACGCAGTCGCGGGGACAGAGCCGCCCGCCGGCCCGTTCTTGCCCGGTTCGTTGTTACCCGGTTCGTTGTTGCCGGGTGCGCCATTTCCGGGCCCGCCCTCGCGGCGGCGTCCGGGGCGGTCGCCACGCTGCTGCGGCGCCTCGGCAATCCCCGCCTTGGCCAGCAGGGCGCGCCCCTGGCCTTCCTTGAGGATCAGCACCTCGTCGCCGTCGCGCAGCCCGTCGGTCACTGCGATGAACGAGTCATTCGATGACCCCACCGTCACCTTGCGCGGGGCCGCGTCGTCGCCGCTCCGCACAAACACATACCGGTCGGGCCCGCTGCTGTAGATCGACGACTGCGGCACCGCCAGCGTGTTCTCGATGCTGGCGACATACACCTGCACCTCGGCCGTGATGCCCGGCTTGAGGTTGGGCGGGGTCTCGTCGAGCACGATATCGACGGGATATTCCTTCACATCCGGGTTCCACCAGCGCGAGCCGCTGTCGGCCAGCACGCTGACCTTGTCCACCGTGCCCTGCAGCGGCTCGGGAATGCCGACGATCTTTATCGAGGCCCGAAGCCCCGGCTCGATCTTCGGCATCACCGCTTCGGGCACGCGGATCACCGCCTTCATCGCGTCGGTCTCGGGCAGACGAAGGATCGCCTGCCGCTCGCGGATCGTCGCGCCTTCCTGGATCTGGTTCTGCGCGTTGCGGTCGCCCGAGGTCGCGTAGACCACCAGCCCGTCGTGCGGGGCTCGAATCGTGCACGCCTCGAATTGCTTCTTGAAGTTCTCCAGCCGCCGCCGCTGAACCGCCAGCGATTGTTCCTTGGCGCGAAGATCGACTTCCTTTTGTTCCTCGCGGGCCGCGTTCTCGCGCTGCGTGCGCACGAGCCGCCGCTCGGCCTGCACGAGCGTGTTCTTCTTGCTCGTCAGGTCCATCTGGTGGGTGTAATTCACCAGCACTTCCAGGTCGGTCTGTGCCTTGGAGAGCTTGTTTCGCGCGTCACGCAGGTCGATCTCGCGGAGCTTTACGTCGGTTGGGGTCAGATACCCCTTGGCCGCCAGCTCGTTGACCTGGCGAAAGTCGGCTTCCTTGTTGTCCAGCGTGATCTGCGCCATCTCGACCGCGGTCTGCGCGTTGGCCAGAAGCTGCGGGTAGGTGCCCTGCGTGTATTGCGTCAGATCGAGCTGCGCCAATTGCAGCGCCACCTGCGCCGACTCGAGGTTGGTGGTGTTCTCGCTCCGCTGGATTTCCAGCATCTCGCGGGCGGTGGTGACGTCCGCCTCCGACTTCTGAACCTCCAGCGTCGTGTCCTCGATTTTCTGGCGGATCGCCGAATCATCGAGCCTCACCAGCACATCGCCCTGCCGGGCGAATGTGCCTTCCTTGATGATCCATTGCAGCGTCGTGCTGCCTTCGACCTGGGAGTAAATCTCCGTCGAGGTGACCGCGGCCAGTTCGCCGTTAAGCCCGATGGTGACCGTCAGGTCGGTCGGCTGGACGGTGTGAAACGACCCGACGGGGCCGCCCTGCGGGCCTTGGGGGATCAGCATCACGGCGCCGCCGATGACGACGGCCGCCGCAACAGGGATCGCAAGCCAAAGCGGGGCCTTACGGGGCACGGACACGGTGGGAACAGCAACAGCACGGGTCATGGCAGGTCCAGTCCTCCGGAATAGGTCAAAGCCTATCCCGACAACGAACGAAAGTCGTGATTGTTTCGTTTGCACAAGGCGTCAAATTGTCGCAAGGCCGCACCGATGCGACACTTACCAAACCCGCCCCGGCCCCCGATTTCCGCCCGCCGGCTCATCAGGGCACGCCGCCGGGCGGGGTCACCGGTGTCAGCGTGGGCGGCTCGCCGGTCGTGTCGGTCGGCCCCGAACCGGGCTGATCGGGCGGAATCACGCTCCCGGGCGAAGCGGGCTGTGCCCCGGCATCCGCCTCGGCAGCCCGCAGGATCTGCTCGGCCTGGGCGGTGATGGCGTCGTCGTCGGTCGCCGCCAGCTCGCGCGCCAGCGCCCGGGCGAGTGTCCCG
>CAZBOE010000014.1:10005-23084 GCA_964493365.1 uncultured Tepidisphaeraceae bacterium
AAGCCGGCATCGACCCGCAGCGTGCCGGTGTCGCGGTAAAAGTTCAGCACCTGAATCTGGAACTGCGCCCGGGCGGCGTCGAACGAATCCTGCGCGCTCAGCAGCGACTGTTGCGCCTCGACCACGTCGCGGTTGGAGCTGCTCAGCCCGCGGACCGCCTCCACCAGCGGGTTTTGCAGGAGCTGGTTGGCCAGGTCGAGGCGGCTCTGCGCCACTTCAATATTGTTGCGAGACAATTCGAGCCGCTCGCGGGCCGACTCGATGCGGCGCAGCGCGTTGCGTGCGTCGACCGCCACGAGATCCCGCGCCTGGCGGTACTCGCGCTGCGCCCGCTGGAGCTGGATCAGCGCCCGTCGATAGCTGTTGCGTTCGGCCAGCCGGTCCACCGGCAGGTCGAGCGTCACGCCCGCGTTGTAGACCTGCGTGCCGGCATCGAGGTTGAGCGAGTCGGAGCCGCCGCTGTTGAGCACCGTGGTGCCCGCGTCGAGATCGAGGTCGGGCAGCAGGCCGTTCTCGGCGTTGCGGACGTTTCGCACCGCGTCGTCGATGCGGTCTCGCGCGGTGCGAAGGTCGAGCCGGTATTGCTCCGACAGCGCCACCGCCTCGTTGAGGGTTACGGTCGGCGGATTCACCTCGAGCTCGACCGGCACGACGATCAGCACCTGCTCGGGCGGCATCCCCAGCACGACCTTGAAGTTATCGACCGCGGCGGCATACGACTCCTCGGCCGACGTCAGCGAGGTCTGCCCCGAGATCAGCGAGTTGAGCGACCGCTGCACGTCGAGGTAGCTCGCCTTGCCCGCGGAGAACAGCGCCCGCGATCGCTCGGTCAGGTCGAGCAGGTTTTGCACATTCTGCCGGCGGTTGATCACAGACTGCCGCTGGGTGAGCAGGCTGAAATAAGACGACGAGATATCGACAAGAAAATCGCGCCGGAAATCTTCGAAGGCACGAATGCGATAGATCAGCTCGCGCTCGGAGCGGATCAGGCCTTCGAGGTTGACCAGGCCCGCCCCCCGCAAGAGCGGGAGGCTGCCGGTCAGGGCGAGTTGCGCGGTTTCGCCGTTCTGCACGTTGCCCTGGATCGCATCGACAAACCGCACCAGCGACGAGGCGACAATTTCGCCGCCGTAGGGCAGGCGCTGGCGGACGCCGGCGTTGGTGGTTGCGGTGAGCGCCGAGCGATAGGCGACCGATTCCTGCCCGCCGTCGTAGGCGATGCGCTGGCTGACAAAGGGGCGAGGCTCGAAGAGGTGACGTTCGAGCGTCACGTCGAGCGCGGCGAGATAGACCGTTTCCATCTCGGTCTGGTAGCGGCGCGAATTCTGCGTGGCGTAGCTGAGGACGCCGATCAGGTCGAGCCGCAGGGGCTCGGGCCCCGGCGCGGGCGGGCCTAGCGGGGCGTCGGCATAGCGCAGCGAAGCCGCGCTGATCTCGGCCGCCAGCGACTCCCGGATGGGCGAGACGATTTCGATCTCGTCATTGGGCACGACCGGCTGCGGCGCTGCGTCGGGCCCGAGCGGGCCGAACGGGACGGCGACGACCGCCAACTCCAGCGGCGGCTCGGTGGCCACGGGCACGGGGGTCGTGGGAATGCGCTCGTAAGGACGCCCCGGCGCCGCGGTGATGGCCTGATCGGTGGGGTCGGTGTTGGGGGTGTAGGAAAGCGTCTGGCGCTTGCGATCGGAGAGCAGGTCATTGACCTGCAGGTCGGCCGACTGTCGCGCCCACTGGGGCGTGCAGCCAGCCGCGGCGAGCACGGCGGCCGCCAACGTGAGGTAGCCGGCCAGCGGGATGGGGAAACGGCGTGACCAACTGCCACGGCGGGATCCGCCGGACCAGCGCCGTCGAGACCACTTTTTTGCTGAGTTCTGCCCGGAGATGTACACCGCCCATCAGTGTAGCGAGGTCGGGCGGGTTTGCGAGACAAGAGGTTGCGGCGGCGAAAATCGCGTGCGCGATCAGTGCGGACCTGTCGAAGCCGACTCGAGCAGCGGGCGGAGCCGGCCCTGGGCGGCATCGAGCAGTCGGGCGGCCTCGGCGGCGTCGACCCCGCGGGCGTGCATGACCAGGGCCGTTTTGACGTGGCCGCCCGCGCGGTCGAGTAACTCGGCGGCGGCGGGACGCGGCAGGGCGGTGAGCGTGCAGACGATCCGCACGGCGCGGTCGACCAGCTTGGTGTTGCTGGCGCGGAGATCGACCATCAGGTTGCCGTAGACCTTGCCGAGCTTGACCATGGCCAGCGTCGAGAGGGCATTGAGCACCAGCTTGGTGGCGGTGCCGGCCTTCATGCGGGTGGAGCCGGTGATGACCTCGGGGCCGGTGAGCGGGCGGATGACCACATCGACGTTCGGCTCACCCGGAACGGGCTGGGCACAGGAGACGAAAATCGTTTTCGCACCGCGCTGCGCTGCGCGCTGGAGCGCGGCATGGACATAGGGCGTTGTTCCGCCGGCGGCGATGCCGACGAGGACATCGGTCGCGCCGAGGTCACGCTGGTCGACGTCGCGGGCGGCGGCGTCGCGGTCGTCTTCGGCGCCTTCCTGCGCCCGGAAGACCGCGTCAGGCCCGCCGGCGATGACGCCCTGGACCATGGAGGGGTCGGCGCGGAAGGTGGGGGGAATCTCCGACGCGTCGAGCACACCGAGCCGCCCCGACGTGCCGGCGCCGAAGTAGAACAGCCGCCCGCCCCGGGCGAGCTGGCCGGCGATCAGATCGACCCCCGCGGCGATCGCGTCAGACTGGGCCGCGACGGCCTCCACCGCGACGCGGTTCTGGGCGTTGAGCAGCTCGACGGCGTCGCGTGTCGACATCATGTCGATGCCGGCCGACTCGGGCAGTGAACGTTCGGTGAGGATGGTGGAGCGGTCGATCATGGGTGGTGATGAGGGGAAGCGGGCATTCGGCAGCGGGCAGAGGAGAGTCGGCAATGGGCGGTTGGCGGTCGGCGGTGTGTGTACGCGGGTCGTTGGCAGGGGGAAGCGTCCGTCGGGTGGAGTGTGTTTGGCGCTGGGCGGTCGGGCGCTGCTGTCCAGTCTTCTTCTCAAGGTATCTGAGTCTCGGTGTCTCCGTGGTGAGCGTTTCCCTAATCCGCCTCGGCCAATGCGGGCTCCATCGATTCGTCGGCGGGATCGGTCGACGTGTCGGCGGGGGGGACATCATACAGCGCCGGTTGCCGGGCGGCAGCGGCACGCTGGGCGTCGAGGCGGCGTTTGCGTGAGTGGGTGTCGCCCGCGAGCAGGACGGCATCCTGTCCGAAGGCGTGGGTGAGGGCATCGACCAGATCGACGCTGATCCGCACGCCCAGGTCGCCGTTGACTTTCATGCTCACCTTCTTCCGGTCGGCGGTGTGGACGACCAGCGCCAGTTCGTTGCGGCCCGGGTGGGCCTTGATGATCTCGCGCAGGCGGACGAGGTCGGCTTCGCCGTGGCGGAGCGGGTCGAGCTTGATGCCGACGTTGGTGGTCAGCTTGCTGATGGCTTCACGCACGGGCATGACGTCGTTGATCACCAGGCAGGGGGTCTCGCGCTTGCGGTCGACCTTGGCGCGGACCATCACGATCTGCTCGGCCGCCAGCAGCCCGGGGAAACGCTCGGAGACATTGGCGAAGGTCTCGGCGAAGCACATGCCCTCGATCTTGCCGTCGAGGTCTTCGAGTTCGAGGATCGCCCAGCGCTGCCCGGCCGACCTGCCCGACTTGGCTACCTTCGACCGCACGGCACTGAGCATGGCGCCGATGAAGACGTCGGCGCCTTCGCCGCAGGCCATGGCTTCGCGGGTGCTGTGGGTGGCGTAGCGGTCGATGGTGTCCTGCCACTGGGTGAGCGGGTGGCTGGTGACGTAGAAACCCAGGAGTTCTTTTTCGAACTTGAGCAGGTCGCCCGAGGCGTATTCTTCGACATCGGGCAGAGGCGCCGGGGCGGCGGCGGCCGCGCCGATCGCGGGCTGCGGGGCCAGGGCGGCGAACATGTTGAGCTGGCCGGAGCGCTTGTCGTTCTGGGTCTGCTGGCCCATCTCGACGGCTTTGTCGAGCACCTCGAGCAGCGGGCGGCGTTTGGGGCTCACCGACGCGAAGGCGCCGCACCTGATCAGCGCCTCGATGGTCGACCGCTGGACGTTCTTGAGATCGACGCGCTCGCAGAAGTCATAGAGCGTGGTGAAATCGCCCTTGACCTTGCGCTCGGCGATGACCGACTCGACGGCCTTCTCGCCCACGCCGCGCACGGCACAGAGCCCGAAGCGGATGACGCCCTCTCTCTCCGGCTTTGCCTTTGCACGGCCCCGGGCGGGCTTCTTGTCAGTTTCGACGTAGACGGGGGTGAAATCCTTGTCAGACGCGTTGACGTCGGGCGGCAGCACGCGGACGCCGCGCCCGCCCGAGGGGAGCGTGAGCTTGCGGCACTCTTCGATGTATTCGACCACCTTCTCGGTCGAGCCCATTTCGAAAGTGAGCAGGGCGGCCATGTATTCGACCGGGTGATAACACTTCATGTACGCGGTCTGGAAGGCCACGATGGCATAGCGCGTCGAGTGCGATTTGTTGAAGCCGTAGCCGCCGAACTTGAGGATCAGCTCGAAGATCTCCTCGGCCTTTTCCTTGCTGACGCCTTTGTCCATCGTGCCCTTGATGAAGTCGGGCTTGAACTTGGCGATGACGTCGACGGTTTTCTTGCTGATGGCCTTGATGAGCTTGTAGGCGTTGGCCAGCTCGATGCCGCCGAGCTGGTTGAAGATCTGCATGACCTGTTCCTGGTAGACCATGATGCCGTAGGTCTCGGCGAGGATGGCGTCCATGATCGGGTGGACCGCGGGCACGGGCTCGCGCTTGTGCTTGCGGTCGCAGTAATCGGGGATGAGCTCCATCGGCCCGGGGCGGTAGAGCGCGTTGGCGGCGATGAGGTCTTCGAGGCGGTCGGGCTGCATCTTCATCAGCAGGTCCTGCATGCCGCCTGATTCGAACTGGAACACGCCCTTGGTTTCGCCGCGGGAGAAGAGCCTGAAGACGGTCTGATCGGTGAAGTCGATTTTCTCGATGTCGATCTCGATGCCTTTGGTCTGTCTGACCAGCTCGACCGAGCGGGTGAGCGTGGTGAGGGTGCGGAGGCCCAGGAGTCCATCTTGAGCAGGCCGACCTTCTCGGCGATGGGGCCTTCGAACTGGGTGAGGATGTTGCCGTCGGGGTCGCGATAGAGGGGGACGATCGTGTCGAGCGGCTGGTCGGCGATGATCACGCCCGCGGCGTGGCAGCCGGCGTTGCGACACAGGCCCTCGAGCCGCTGGCCGATGTCGATGATCTGCTTGACCTGCGGGTTGGTGGAGTAGAGGTCTTTGAGATCGGGCACGCCGTCGAGCGCTTTTTTGAGCGTCATGCCGGGCGTGCCGGGGATGAGCTTGGTGAGCTTGTCGACCTCGGCGAGCGGCACGCCCATGACGCGGCCGACGTCTTTGCAGACGGCTTTGGCGGCCAGGGTGCCGAAGGTGATGATCTGGGCGACGTGGCCGTATTTATTGCGGACGTATTCGATGACTTTCTGCCGGCCGTCCTGGCAGATGTCGATATCGATATCGGGCATCTCCGAGCGGCTGGGATCCATGAATCGCTCGAAGAGCAGCCCGAAGCGAATCGGGTCGACGTTGCACAGGCCCAGCAGATATCCCACCATCGTGCCGACGCCGCTGCCGCGGGCGCCGACGGGGATGCCGTTTTCGCGGGCGAAGTTGCAGAAATCCCAGACGATCAGGAAGTAGGAGCAGAACTGCTTGGCCGAGATGATCTTGAGCTCGTGCTCGAGGCGCCGGCGCACCTCTGCGGGCACGTCGCGCGTGCCGTAGCGCCAGTCGAGCCCTTCTTCGCAAAGCTGGCGAAGGTAGACCTCGTCGGGCGGCATCTGGTCGCGCGGCTTGGGCGCGCTGGGCAGCACGAGGTCGGCCGCGATCCTGCCGTCGGCCACCTTGTAGACCGGGGCATAGCGCTTCGAGAAATCGAGCTCGAGGTTGCACATCGCGGCGATGCGCTGGGTGTTGTCGACCGCGCCGTCGAAGCCGGCCAGCGCCGTCGCCATCTCGGCCGGGCTCTTGAGATAGAGCTCGGTCGAATACTTGAGGCGGCTTTCGTCGTTGATCTGCCGGCCCATGCTGATGCAGCAGAGCACGGCGTGGGCGAAGTGATCGTCGCGCGTGAGGAAGTGGACGTCGTTGGTCCCGACCAGCCCGGCGCCGACCTTCTTCGCCAGCTCGGCCAGCTCGGGGTTGACCTGGTCCTGCTCGGGGATGTGCTTCTGCACCTCGATGAAAAACCGCTCGGGGCCGAAGATGTCGAGGTAGGTCTCGGCCACCTGCTTCGCGGCCTTCATGTCGCGGCGCATGAGCGACGAGGCGACTTCGCCGCCCAGGCAGGCGCTGGTGGCGATGATGCCCTTGTTAAACTCGCGCAGCACTTCCTTGTCGATGCGGGCCTTGTAATAAAAGCCCTCGCGGTAGGCGATGGAGCTGAGCTTGACGAGGTTGCGATAGCCTTCGAGGTCCTGGGCGAGCAGCAGCAGGTGATAGGCGGCGTCGCCGGCGTTGCCGCCGTGGGTGGTGCGTTCGCGGCGGTCGCCCGGGGCCATGTAAGCTTCCATGCCCAGAATCGGCTTGATGCCCTCTTTCTTGCACTCGTTGAAGAACTCGACCACGCCGAACATGCAGCCGTGGTCGGTGATGGCCAGCGAATCCATGCCCAGCTTTTTGGCGGTCTTGACGAGGTCGCCGATGCGGCAGGCGCCGTCGAGCATGGAATAGTGGGAGTGGACGTGAAGGTGTGTGAACTTGCCCACGCTGGAGACGGGCGTGCTGGCCGGCGCGGGGGATGAAACAACGATCTCGGGCATGATTCGGAAGGTAACTGTTAGGAATCGCTTGGCAAAGGATAGGGGGCCGCGCGACAGGTTTTCCGCACGCGGCCCCCAATATGGGCAGGATTCGGATGGTCTGCTCGCCGGGCAGTCGGAGCATTCGGCCTCTCAAGCGGACGGAGCAGGGTCGGTGAACGAGTCGGGCTTCGTTGCGGTGGCAGCGCCCTGCCGGGTCAATACTGGCCGGCCAGCGCCACCTGCTGGCGGGGCTGGCGCGGCTGACCGGACATGCGCTGCATCGCCCAATCGAACCACCGATCGGGCAGGATTCACTTGAGGGCCACGATGCGGGCGTCGATGCGGGCGTCCGGCATCAGCAGAACGCAGGTCGAACTGGGCATATTTCAAGCGCGGAAAGCGGCCGGCCGGTTCACTCGGGCGAGTTGGTCTGCGGTGAGGGTGAGTTGGTCGCGGGTGAGGTCGGGGCGGGAGGGAGCAGGTTTGCGGGGGGGGGTTCAGGCGGGGAATCGGCCGCGGGCTGAGTGGTCGCCGGGGGATCGGCCGGGCGGTGGATGAGGCCGACAATGCTGCCGGCGAACGCTGCGCCGGTGAAGACGATGGCCGCCACGAGCAGCATCGGCAGGCATCCCTTGCCCGGCTCTCTCACAGGCTCGATCTGCGCCTGCTGGGCATAGGCTTCGACCGCTTCCTTCGCGGTCCGCAGATCAGTCTGCCTGGCCTCTCGATAGGCCTTGATCGCTTCAATCTTCCGCCCGGCGCGGAGTTCCTGATCGATGGTTGACCACATCTGCTGGTCGCTTGGCTCGTTCATGGTTTCGCGGGTGTGCGTGTTGCGGGGGCGTGTACTGGACGGTGCGTGCTGCGGGTGGAATCAGGGGGCTACCCAGTGGCGGAAGAGTCGGAATCGGCCGGGCCCGCCGGTGACCAGTGTGCCGTCGGGCAGCACCTCGTAGACGGATTCGAACGACTCATCGGGCGCGCGGGCGATGACCCTGCCCGACACAAAGTCGACGAGCGTGGCCGGCAGCTTGAGTTTGCTGTCGCCGGGCACCCAGAAGGCGCTGCCGTCGGGTGTGGGTTTCCAGTGGGCGTGGCTGCGGGCGTAGACGTTGCCGCGGTCCCACAATTCGGTCACGTCGGGTTCGACCACGAGACCATAGCGCGAAGCGGCAGGCCGCGAGGGGTCGTAGACGAGCAGGGCGGAGGGGAAGAACAAGCCCTTGCCGCGGACCTCGATCGCCCCGACAAAGACGCGGCCCAGCGGGTCCTGGCGGATGAACTTGGCCGACGCATATTCGATCGGCCCGAACCAGAGGGTAGAGCCGTGGGGGGCGGTCTTGTCTCCGTTGCGGACGGCGATGTTGGTTTCGAGCGTCTCGATGACGCGCTCGAGTCGACGCCGGCCCTCGGGTGAGAGCGATGCCGCACGGTGAGCGCGCAGCGCCGGGAGCGCCGGCTCGCCCAGCGCGATCAACCGTCCGCTCGCTTCGTCGCGACGGCGATAATCGACGTTCTCCAGGTCGGCCAGGAGCTCCGGCGGGACCTCGACCGCCACCTGCCCGATGTCGGTCTGATCGACGCCTTCGAACGGCAGGTAGATCGGCCGGCGGTCGTTGGCCATCGCCCAGACGCCCTGGTTTCCGCGGAAGGCAATGTCATCGACCCAGGTTGTCCGCCGGCCCGCGCGCGGCAGGTTGAGCGGGGTCCACGTCCCCTGGTGATAGCGATGGACGGCGCTGGCGCCCCGGCCGCGCGTGGTGGCGACGACGACCGACCCGCCCGGCTCGACAAACAGCGAAGCGCCGGACGTCCCGCCCGATTCCTGGCGCGGCCAGAGGACTTTGACCGTCCACTCGCCGGTGGAGCCGTCGTAGACGTGGACATCGCCCTGCGAGACGAAGAAGGCCTTGCCGTCGGCATAGACGTTGTTGCCGACCGACGAGGTGCCGCCGGTCTGCGACATGTCACCGTGAAACGAGGCGTCTTTCTCGACATCGGCGTCGCGCACGACCCATGTCTGGCCGTCGTAGCCGAGAAGGGCGTTGCGCAGACGAACCGCCCCCGGGGCCCACAGGCTGTAGTTGAACCAGACCCGCCCGCGGACTGTCCGGCCGTTGTCCACGCGATCGGGCTCGATCAGCGCGATCTTCGCCCCGATCACCTGCGGGTGTGGCTGATCCCACTCGTCTTCGACGAACTTCATCACCTGGTCGATCGCCACGCTCGTCCGCGCATCGATGGCTCGGCCATACCAGACCCGCCCCGACGGACCGACCCATACCTCGTTGATGCCGTCGGGCAGCTCTGAGACGCGCTGGTTGTCGAAGCGGATGTCGATGCGCCGGGGAATCTCTTCGAGCAACCGCGGGGCGGGCAGATCTTGTGCGAAGGTGCTCGCCGGCCAGCCCGGTGAGAGCGCCACCACCGCCGCCGCGACGCCAAGCCCGATCGCCCCGCGGCGAACTGCGCCCGCGAGGCGGGGCCTGAACCCATGCGACCAAAACCGATGCGATGTGGGCCGGGCGTTCATGCCCCCATCATAGTTGCCTCACCCGCCGTTGCCGACCTCGGCGTCGGGTTTCTCTTTGGCGGGCGGTTCGGGCGCGGGCCCGTCATCACGCTGGGGTTGATCCTGCCGATCGCGCGGGTGGGGTCGCCTCCGTCTTTGCGGATGAGAGACACGACCAGCGTCTGCCGCGATCGACATGCCGGCCGCCCCGCATTCCACACCGAGACGCTGGTCGTAGTGCAAGCCGATGCTGCACGCTGCCAACAAAAAGAGGTTGACGCGACCGACCAATCTCGCAGACCCCCGGTCACATCTCCCCGGCGGCTGGCGTATGCTTCTCCACCATGTCGCTCAACACCGAACTGGCCGACCTTTTTTCACGCCTTGCGTCGCTCATGGATCTCAAGGGCGAGGCGGTGTTTAAGGCCATCGCGTTTCAAAAGGTGGCGCGGCTGCTCGAGTCGTCGACGGTCGATCTGCGCAAGGCGGTCGCCGAGGGCACGCTCAAGGACATCGAAGGCATCGGCGCCAGCAGCCGGCGGATCATCGAGCAGTATGTCACCACCGGGCGGAGCATGGATTACGACGAGGTGGCCGCCTCGGTGCCTGCGGGGTTGATCGAGATGCTGAGCATTCCCGGGCTGGGCCCCAAGACCATCGCGCTGTTCTGGAAGCAGCGCGGCGTGACGACGATCGACGCGCTGGCCAAGGCGCTCGACGACGGCACGCTCGGGGGGCTCAAGGGCGTGGGCGAAAAGAAGCTCGAGGGCATCCGGCAGGGGCTGGCGATCCGCGCCTCGTCGAAGGGCCGCATCGGCATCTGGGAGGCCGACCCGGTCGCGCGGTCGCTGCTGGAGCAGGTGAGGGCGCTGCCGCGGATCGAGCGCGCGGAGGTGGCCGGGTCGCTGCGGAGGCGTCGCGAAACCATCGGCGATGTCGACATCGTCGCCTCACTTCGCGGGGCGACGCTCGACGACTTCGACGGCTCGGAGATCACCGCCGCCTTCACGGGCTTTTCCGAGGTCAAGCAGGTGCTCGGCCAAGGCCCCACCAAAGCCTCGATCCTCACGCACGGCGGAATGCAGGTCGATCTGCGGATCGTTCCCCCGGCCTGTTTCGGCGCGGCGCTGCTGTATTTCACCGGCTCGAAGGAACACAACGTCGCCATCCGCGGCCGTGCGCAGCAGCGCGGGCTCACACTCAACGAGTGGGGCCTCTATGACGAAGCCGCGTTTGAAAAGGCGGCCGACACCCGAAAGCCGGGGTATCCACCTCCGCTCAAGGCGAAGGCCGCCGAGACCGAGGAGGCGATCTACCAGGCGCTGGGTCTGGTCTGGATCACGCCGGAACTGCGAGAAGATCGCGGCGAGGTCGCGGCCGCGGAGGGAGCCGCGCTGCCCGCGCTGATCGACGTCTCACACATCCGCGCGGATCTTCACACCCACACCACCGCGTCCGACGGGCAGAACTCGATCGAGGAGATGGCGCAGGCAGCCAAAGACCTGGGCTACACCACGCTGGCCATCACCGACCACTCCAAGAGCCAGGTGATCGCCAACGGGCTTACGCCCCAGCGGCTGCTCAAGCACATCGAGGCGATCCGCAAAGCGTCAGACCGCATCAAGGGCATCACGCTGCTCGCGGGCGCGGAGGTCGATATCCTGGTCGACGGGCGGATGGATTACGAAGACGCCGTCCTCGCCGAGCTCGATTGGGTCGTCGCGTCGCCCCACGCCTCGCTCAAGCAGGATCCGGAGAAAGCCACCGCCCGTCTGCTCCGCGCCATCGAGAACCGCTATGTCAATGTGATCGGCCACCCGTCGGGCCGCCTCATCGGCTCGCGCACGGGCCTGCAGCCTGACTGGAACGTGCTGTTCAAAGCGGCGGCCCAGTCGGGCACCGCGCTGGAGATCAACGCGGGCTATCCCCGGCTCGACCTCTCCGACACGCTCTCCCGCGCGGCGCTCGACGCGGGCTGCACGCTGTGCATCGACACCGACGCCCACAGCGTCGAAGGTCTGGCGGGAATAAACTGGGGCATCGATGTGGCCCGCCGGGCATGGACGACGCCCGACCGCGTGCTCAACTGCCGCTCGACGGCGGAGATTCGAAAGTGGGTATCGGCAAAGCGCTGAGTCTCCACGCGGCGGCCGACACGGCTGCAAGAGCAGCGCTTCACACCGTGCCGGCGGCCACGGGCACCGGCTGCGAATCGACTGCCACACCCGAGCGCAGACACCGCAGCACATACCAGGGCATCCAGACCACGCAGCGGAGCGTGACAGCGACGATGGTGGCGACGATCACACCGTTAAGCCCCCATCCCAGCACCCAGCCAAAGAGGATCGAGAGCACGACATTGAGCCCGCCCGACAGCAGGGCGGCGATGGTGAATGCCCTGAACCGGCCCATGCCCAGCAGTATCGCCCGGCCGACCGCGCTCGATCCGCCGATGACGGTGTGGACGAGCACCAGCGGCAGAATGTCCTGCGTCTGGGGCATGACATCGCCCAGCCAGGCGCGCAGCAGCCAGGGGGAGATGATCCACACGACGATCGCCGCCAGGAGCAGGACGCAGCCGGTGACGATTGTTCCGCTGACGTAGTATCGCCACAGCGCCGCATGGTCACCGGCGGCCGACGCCCGCGCGGCCCGCGGGAGGATGACCGCCGACACGGCGCTGACCAGCATGAACAGCGCCGCGTCGATCTGCAGCGCCGGGGCATAGGCTGCCACCAGCACGGGGTCGAGCAGCCGGTTGATGATGACGTAGTCGGTGGGCGCGTAAAGAAAGTCTGCTGCCTGCGCGATCGAGAGGACCGCCGCGGGAAACAGGATGGCGCGGATGACCGACCAGCGCCACCGGACGCGCACGCGAGCGCCTTTCCTGCCTGTGAGTTCGGCCAGCGCCAGCCGCACCGCCAGCAACAGGAAGCCGCTGTTGGTGAACATGGCGGCGACGGTCGCGAATGTATCGCTCGTCCCCCTCGTGCCCGCCAGAGCCACCGCGCACAGCCCCAGCCAGGCCCACTCGGTCATCGCCAACAGGAGGTTATCCCACCAGAGCCGGTTCCTGATCTGGAGCATCGCGCCCGCCGGCTCGGATACGCCTCGAAGCAAAACACCGACGCCCATCAGCATCACGGCATTCTGGACAGTTCCGACCGAGTTCTTGTTCGCGGCGAACGATACTTCATGGAGCAGGCTGAAGAGCTTTGTGTAAGCAGCCAGCGGCACCAGCGCCAGCGCGCCGATCGCCAGCGAAAGCAGGATCGCGGCACGATAAAGCCGCTGCAGATCGGCGTCGGCGGGCAGGTCGTCGATGGCCCTGCGGTCGCGGTAGGCGAGCGTCTGCGATGAGGGCGCGTCGGCCTTTCGGTCGGCGCCCGGCGCGGTGGGGGCAAACTGCGAGAGCAGGTGGATCATCGTCGGGCCGATGCCTGCGGTGAGATACACCAGCAAGCCCGTCGTCGCGCGGACGAGCACCAGCAGCGCAAGCGCCCCCGGCCCGGCGTTTCGATAGACGATGGCGCTCACCCCTGCCCACGCGATCACCCGGCTCAGCGTGAGGACGTAGGCGCTGGCAAGGTCGAGTGTCAGCAGTCGCGAGAGGGCGGGCATCGCGAGTCATTACACCCGCCACGCCGACAGCCCGCCACATCCGATGCCGGCCGGCGCGGATTCGGCCGCGCTTCTCTGCCGACCGGCCGGGGGC
>CAZBOE010000014.1:23096-37887 GCA_964493365.1 uncultured Tepidisphaeraceae bacterium
GTTTTGGGTCTAAAGCGCTCCGTGGCTACGATGTGCGGCCGTGCGTGGCGATGTGGACGCCCGCCTGCCAGGCCCGAAAAGGGGACGCGTTGAAGCTGTTCAAGTGCACCAGTTGCGGAACGACGCTGTCGGCGGAGGATTCCCACGCGGGCATGCTCGTCCGCTGTCCCTCGTGCATGGCGACGATGCGCGTGCCGGGTGAGCCGCCGTCGCTGGCGGGCGACGGCATCGGCGCCCTGCAATCGACCGCGTCGGCGTCCGGAGCCGGGGTGGCGACCGCGCCACCGCCCATGCGCCAGACCGTCGCATCGCCGCGCGTCGGCGGATACGCCGGACGGCGCTTCGGCTTCAACTGCGGCTACTGCTCATCCCGCCTCGAAGCCAACGAAGCAGTGGCGGCCCAGGAGGGCGTCTGCCCCACCTGCGGCAACACCATCACCATCCCCATCCTCGACCGCTACGGCCGGCTCATCGACCCCAAGACGCGCCAGATCATCAAGCAGGATCCTCACCCCGTTCATGCCTATGCCGCCGCCGGCGACCGCGCCCCGCGCATCACGCGGCTCTCCGACGGGGCGCAGGTCATCGTGTGCCCCAAGTGCAGCGTCCGCAGCCCGATCACTTCAAACAACTGCCGATCCTGCGGCAACCCGTTCACGATGGAGGGCACCACCCTCGAGGCCGCCGGCGCCAACAACGGCTACGCAGTGGCCTCGCTCGTGCTGGGGATCATCGGCATCCCCGCGTCATGCACCTTGATCGTGCCGCTCCTGGCCATCATCTTCGGAGCGATCGGCTACATGCAGACCACGCGGGAAGGCGCCGCAGGCAGCGGGCGGGGCATGGCGATCGCCGGGGGCATCTGCGGTGTCATCGGCTGCGGCATCTCGGTGCTGATGTGGCTGGGCTAGGCTCATCCGCCCTGGCCGCCGCGTGTGGCGACCGCCGGCGCAGGCAGCGGCAGACCGACGGGCGGGCGGCCCGGCTTTCCATCGACTGCCTTGTCGTCTCTGGGCCGGCCGCCGCGCCGTTCGCCGCCCGCTTCTGAATCGGCGGCGTCGCGCCCCGAACCGCCTTCGGTGTGACTGTCGTCGCTCAGGTCGTCGTGCCGGTTGTCCTCCGGCGAGCGGCGTCGCCGCCACAGCATCGACGAAAGATCGTCGAGCAGCGTATACGCCACCGGCGTGACCAGCAGCGTGAGCACCAGCGAGAGCGACTGCCCGCCGATGACGACCACCGCCACGGCAAACCGCTCCTCGGCTCCGGGCCCGGTGCCCAGCGCCAGCGGCAGCATGCCCGCGACCAGCGCCAGCGTCGTCATGAGGATCGGGCGCAGCCGGTCGCGGTTGCCCTGGATCACCGCTTCGTATCGCTCCATGCCCTGCTTGCGCAGGTGATTCATGTGGTCGATCTGGAGGATCGCGTTCTTTTTCACTACGCCGAACAGCACAAGTATGCCCAGCGCCGAATAGAGGTTGAGTGTCCCGCCGGCCAGCCACAGCGACAGCAGCGCGAACGGAATCGACAGCGGCAGCGAGAGCAGAATGGTGATCGGGTGGATCAGGCTCTCGTAGTTGCTCGCGAGGATCATGTACATGAACACCAGCGACAGGGCGAAGGCGATCAGAAACTCGCGAAACGTGCGCTCGAGCTCCCGGCCGCGCCCTGCAACGCGAGTGGAGTAAGCCGGCGGCAGGTTCATCTCCGCCACCTCCGCCCGCAGGGCCTCGATGCGGTCGGCCAGCGCATAGCCCGGCTCGATGCCGCGGGCGCGGACGTTGGCCGCCCGCTGGCGGTCGTAGCGGTCGATGCGCGAAGGGGCGGTCGATTCCTCCAGCTCGGCCAGCGTGCGCAGCTCGACCACGCCGCCGTCGCTGCGGGGCAGCAGCAACTGGGGAATCTGCATCCGGCTGGTGCGGTCGGTCTCGTCGAGCCTCACCTGCACGTCATACACCTCGTTGGTCGACGGGTCGCGGTAGCGCGAGACTTCCTCCTGGCCGCCCACCATGAGCCGAAGGGCCGTGCCGATCGAAGCGGGGGTGACGCCCAGGTCGCGGGCGCGCTCGCGGTCGATGTTGACGCGCAGTTCGGGCTTGTCGAGCTTGAGGGTGGTGTCAGGGTCCTGGATGTGGATTTCCGCCGCCCGCCTGCGGAGCTCTTCGGCATAGGCCGAAAGCTGCTCGAGCTCGGGCCCCTGGATCACGAAATCGATCTCGAAGTTGCCGCCGCCGATGTTGAACGACGGAAACCCCGTCGCCTGGATGCGCAGGTTGCGTGCGCGATACTTGGCCAGCGCCCGCCGGACATCGTTGATCACATCGGCCTGCGTGTAATTGCCCTCGAAGGCGGCGCCGGGCTCGCCGCGCAGTGTCGACTTGATCAGCCTCGTGATTGAGAAATAGCGGTTTGCGTGCGGCTCGATCCGCACGAAGATGCTGCCCGAGTTGATCTGCCCGAGAAAGCCGCCGCCCACGGTGGTGAGCGTGGTGGTGACGCCGCGGATGTTCTGCACGTCGCGCTCGATCGCGTGCATCACCTCGTCCATCGCGGCAAAACTCGCCCCCTCGGGCCCGCTCACGCGGATCTCGAACTCCGCCTCGTCGCCCTGCGGCGTGAACTCGGTCTGGAGCTGCTGGTAGATCGGAATGGTTGACAGCATCACCAGCACCGCCACGACCGCCGTGGGGATGCGGAAGCGCATCACGAAGTGGAGCATGGCGGTATAGGCCGCGTCGATCAGCCCGTAAAAGCCGCGCTTGCTTGCCGCCTTGTCTGCCGAGTGTCCGCCCGCCTTGCGGCTTCGCTCGGCATCGCCCGCCAGCAGCCGCGCGCTCATCATGGGGGTGAGCGTGAAGCTCACGATCAGGCTCACCATCACCGCGACCGCAGCGGTGATGCCGAACTGGTAGAGAAACCGTCCCGAAATGCTGCTCATGAACGAGACGGGGATGAAGATGACCACCAGGCTCAGCGTGGTCGCCAGCACAGCCAGGGCGATCTCGGCCGTTCCCTGCCGGGCGGCCTCCATCGCCGACATCTTCTTTTCCTCGATGAAGCGGTAGATGTTTTCCAGCACGACGATCGCGTCGTCGATGACGATGCCGACCATCAGCACCAGCGCCAGCATCGTCACGCTGTTGAGCGTGAAATCGAGCACCCACATCACCGCGAAAGTGGCGATGACCGATGTCGGGATGGCGATCCCCGCGATCAGCGTGCTCCGCCAGCTCCGCATGAACGCCAGCACCACCAGGCAGGCAAGGATCGATCCCAGCACAAGGTGCAGGTTGATCTCGTGGAGCGCGGCATAGATGTATTCGCTCTGGTCGCGGATGACCTCGAGCTTTACGCCCGGCGGAAGCTGGGCGCGAATGTTGTCGAGCCGCGCCTTGATCCCCTCGATCACCTCGATCGTGTTGGCCCCGCTCTGTCGGCGGATCTCCACCGACACCGCCGGCACGTTGTTGAGCCGCGCCGACGACCTCATCTCTTTCGTGCCGTCTTCCGCCCGGCCGATGTCACGGATGCGGATCGGCGCGCCGTTGATGGTGGCTACGGTGATGTCGTTGAAATCGCGCGGGTCGCTGATGCGGCCCATCGTCCGCAGCGCCTGCTCGCGGTCGTCGCCGGTGAGGTTGCCGCCGGGCGTTTCCGTGTTCTCGCGGATCACCGCATCGCGCACCGCGGTGATCGGAATGCCATGCGCAGCAAGCCGATCGGCATCGACCCACACGTTGATCGACCGCGGGCGATCGCCCACGATGTTGACCTCGCCGACGCCGGTGCTCCGCTCGAGCTGCACTTTCACGATCTTGTCGGCCAGCTCGCTCAGCTCCCGATTCGACAGCGGGCCCGACAGCGCCATCGTGATGACCGGCGACGAGTCGTTGTCGAACTTACTCACCACGGGCGGGTCGGCGTCGTCGGGTAACTGCCCGATCACCGTCGCCACGCGGTCGCGCACGTCCTGCGCCGCCACGTCGATATCGACATCCAGCCCGAACGTCACGATCACGAACGACCCGCCCGGGCCCGAGATCGATCGCAGTTCCTCAATGCCCGAGACCGTATTGACTGCCTCTTCGATGACCTGCGAAACCTCGGTCTCCACCTCTTCGGGCGAGGCGCCGGGCAGGTTGGTCCTCACTGTCACGGTCGGCAGGTCGACCGACGGAAGGCGATCGACCCCGAGGCTGAAGTAGGCCGCCGCTCCGACCACCACCATCGCCATGATCAGCATGGTGGCAAACACCGGCCGCTTGATGCAGGTCTCGACGAGCGATCTCATTCAACACCTTTCGTCGTCACCGGCCGGTTCGGTTCCGGCGCGTCGGTCAGAATCGTTCCACACCGCGTGCACCTTATCTCGACCAGCGGCGCGGCCACTGGTTAGTACCCCGACGCAAACGATTTATTGTCGGGTTGCCGTGCGCCCGGGGCAGTTCTACAGTCGGGCAGCAACAGGTTGTGATCGGTTCGACGGCACGCCCGACCGGGCAACAGCCCACAAACCCCGGCACCTCGGTCCGCCGACACCGCCGGAGTTGGAATTTCCCTCCTGCGGCGGGGCTTCCCGCGTGTCTGCACGAACACGAGCGATTGCGGAGGATTGTAGACGTGATGACCATGCACGGTGATTTCATTATTCAGCGGTTCGTTGCCACGTACCGACGCCATTGTGTCGCAGCGGTGTGCGCCGCGGCGCTCGCCGTCGTCGCTTCCGGGTGCGGCCAGGAGCCTGCCGACGCCCAGCCCCCGGCCGGCCGCTCGGGCGAGGCGATCGACGTGGCGGTGTTGCCCGTCAGCCGCACCGCGGTCGACCGCGGCATCAGCGTGACCGGCAGCCTCGTGGGTGAAGAGGAAACGACCATCGCATCCGAGGTCGCGGGGCAGGTCGTGGCGGTCTATGCCGATGTGGGCGACCGTCTCACTCCCGGCGCGCCGCTGCTGCAGATCGATCCGGTCGAATACCGGCTCACGCTCGAACAGCGCCGCGCAGCGGCGGCCCAATCGCTGGCCAACCTCGGGCTGACCGAACTCCCCTCGGGCGATCTTGACATCGACGAGGTGCCGACGGTCCGCCGGGCTCGGGCCGAGCGCGACAACGCCCAGGCACGCTTCGACCGCGTACGCGTGCTCTACGAAAATAAACCCTCGCCCGTCAGCGAGCAGGAGTTCACCGACCTTCAGACCCAGTATGAGGTGGCGGTGCGCGACTACGAAGTCTCCCGCCTGAGCGCCCGTGCGACGCTCGCCGAGGCGCGCACCCGCGACGCCGAAGCCCGCCTGGCCGAGCAGCGTCTCCAGGACGCCACCGTTTCCGCCCCCGCCTCACCGACCGAAACCGCCGGCGCAAGGCCCCGCAGCAACGCCCCATCCGGCAACACCCAATCTGACAACACCCGGTCTGACAACACCCGGTCTGACAACACCCGGTCCGGCAACGCCCAGGCTGGGAACGCGCAATCTGGCAACGTTTCATCTGGTAACACGCCGCCATCCGACACCGCCCCTTCCGCCCAGTCCGCTGCCATCTCGGCTGGTTCCCCCTCGCCCGCTCCGCAGGCGGCCCTTGCTGCGGTAGAGGCGTCATCACAGGTGAGCGCGGGTCAGCCGACTTTCTCCGTCGCCCGCCGAAACGTCTCGATCGGGCAGTATGTGACGCCCGGGCAGGCGCTGTATGAGCTCGTCGACGATAACCCGCTCAAGTATCGCGCCGCCGTGCCCGAGCGGTTCGCGGGCGCGGTGAGCCCGGGACAAACCGTGCGCCTCGAGGTCGAATCGCACCGCGAGCCGTTCTTCGGCACGGTCAGCCGAATCTCGCCGTCCATCGATTCCCAGAGCCGCACATTCATGGTCGAGGCGCTGATCGACAACACCGCCGGACTTCTCCGTCCCGGCGGATTTGCCCGCGGGTTTATCGTGACCCACCAGGAGCAGGATGTGCCGCTGGTGCCGCAGACCGCGGTCTACACGTTTGCGGGTGTGAGCAAGGTGTTCTCGGTCGACCAGGGCAAGGCGGTCGAGCATCGCATCGAACCGGGCGTCATTCAGAATGACCTGCTCGAAGTCGTCGGCCTGCCGCCCGGGGTCCAGTCAGTCATCGATCGGCCCGCACGCGTCACACAAGGCACCCCAGTGAGGCCCGCCAACCCCGCTAACCCCGCCAACCCGGGCGCCGCGCGCGATCCTTCACCCACCACCGAGCCCCCTCCCGCCACACAATCCACCGCCCAGCCCCGCCCCTGATGTGACCGCGCCGAACCCAACCCACTGCCGACCCTGGCCGCCATCGCCCCCGACCACCACCGACCCCGGCCTCTGCCTCCGCGACCACCCCGCGGGCTTTGCAGCGCCTCGGTCACGCGGCGGACTGCTCAGCGCACGCGCTGGCCGAGAGGGTTCCATTGCCGCTCGAGGTCGCCGATCTCGATCTGGCGCTGCATCCACTTGTCGAGTTTAAAATAGCCCCTGACCTTGCCCCGCGCGATCGGACAGTTGATCACGTCGTCGATGCTGTGACCGGCAAACGCCAGCAGCCGACGCATGGGCCGCTCGGTTTCAACGTGCACGATCGCCGCCAATTCCTGCGGCTTGGCACTCACTCCCATTCCCGTTAGCGGCTTTGGCATGCCTCGATTGTAGCGCCGACCTGACCCGTCGACACGTCCCCAGTTCACCCCGCAAGATCAAGGCCCGGTCGCGCGTCGTCCGCTCGACCGCCATCGGCTCCGGCTGAGAGCGAACCGATCAACACCCGATCGCGCGGCGTTGGTTGCTGACGCCTGCCCGTGTGAACCCCGTCGGCCGGACGCTCCTGCGGCAGGGCTCTTGCCGGTGAACACCCGACCGCGTCCACCTTGCGCTATCGGTGTCACCAAACGACGCTATTCGACCGCGGGCTGGCGCTCCCAGACGATCCAGTTCGACCGCTTGGTTGCCGGATAGTCGAGAATCTGCCGCCACGGTCCCGGCGGCGCGACGGGCTCTTCCTGTCGGCCGCGCACGGTGAACACGACCATGTCGCGCTGCTCCTGCGACGCAGGCGGAGCCACATCGCCCGGGGTGGGCGTCCAGCGGACGACGCGGCCGAGATAGATCTGCAGCCCCGCGCCGTCCGAAAAGACCGCAGAATAGTTGCCGCTGGGGTGCCAGCTGTAGACCGAGGGGTCACGGCTCTCCCGGCGGATATCCATGGCCAGCGGCTTCTGCGGGTTGGTGCCGTCGAGGCTGCGGCTGAGCCCATGGATATACGCCCCGTGCGCCAGCAGCACGACCGCCGCCCCGGCGGGAAAGATCGCAAACCCCGCGCCGCGCCGATACCGCAGCCACAGCCCGATGCCCACCACCAAGCCGCCCGCGAGCAGCAGCACCGCCGCCTGTTGCCTTTGAAACCAGGGCGTGCCGGAGACGGTCGTGAAGCTCGACGTCACCGTCGTCAACCCGGCAAGGGGCAGGCTCACCGCCAGCAGGATGATCAGCGCCCACTGGATCGCCTCCACCACCCGCGCCGCGACGTCGCCCCGCCTGGCCGCGCGAATCACCTCGAACGCCACCACAGCCGCCACGATGCTCAGCGGCGGCACCAGCGGAAGCAGGTAGCGGTCTTTCTTTTCCGGAAACAGCACCATCACCGCAAACGGCACGGCAAACTGAAAAAACGCCAGCATCCACGCCTGCGTCGCCGCGCCGTCGGCCGGGCGGCGCGCCAGGCGGATGGCCGCGGCATAGATGCCCACGAGCACAAACGCCGTCCAGGGCGACCAGAATCGGAACGAGATGAAATAGCGGTAGATCGGCGACGCCTCGAGGTCATTGGCCCCGACGCGGGTCACCTCGCGCACCCAGTCATCGATGATGCCCGGCCTGGTCATGCCGACCCACCCATACCACCAGAGCCCCACGACGCCCGCGAGGATCATCCCGACCATCAGCGGCACGCGCCATCGCCTTGCGCTGTCGCGGGTGAGTGCGCTGTTCCACCGGGCCCACCAGAGATACGCCCCCAGCGGCAGCACGGTCTGGAGCAGCGCCATGTGCCCCTTGCTCATCAGCCCCAGCCCCAGCGCCAGCCCGCCCAGCCCGAAGCCGACCCAATAGCGCCCGCGCAACACCGCCGCGGTCAGCAGCGTCATCGCCACCGCCACCCACAGCGCCAGCATCGCATCGGTCGTCGCCAGCGCCGCGTGTCGCAGAAACAGAAAACTCGTGCCGCAGACCATCATCGACGCGAAGCCGATCATCCGCGCCTCGCCGACCGTCGTCGCGCTCGCAGGCAGGTCGGCCGAATCCGCGTTGGGCGATGCGTCGCCTTCGGTGCCGGGCCCGTGCGCCATCGAGGCCGAACCGCCCGTGCCGCCCAGCATGCGTGCCAGGTGATAGACCGCGACGAGCACCACGCCCGCCCCCACCAGCACCGGCCACCGCGCCGAAAACGCCACCGCCTGGTAAAGCCGCTCGGTCACCTCGGCGCCCGGCGCCGCCGGCGCGAGCGACTTGACCAGTTCATGATCCAGCGCCAGCCCGGTCGCCCATGCGGTCAGCGGCGGCTTGACGATCCGGGGCACGCCCGCCAGCGTCGGCACCTTGAGGTTCCCGTCGAGGTGAAGCTCAATCGCGGTGGCGACGTTGACCGACTCTTCGGGGTTCCAGAATTCGAGCCACCCCAGCGTTGGCAGACACGCCAGCACAAACACCCCCGCCAGCGCGATCGGCGCGAGCCAGTCGATGACGAACCGGTAGTTTGAGGGTGGGGCTGCGCCGCGCTGAGTCATCCGGTGTGTCTTCCGTAGCCCGCGACACTAAAGCCCCCGCCGCGCTGTCGCAAGCCTGCGCCCGCGATAGGCTATGCGCCATGATCTCAAGCCTGACCGGAGAGCTTGTCGATGTCGACGTCGATCGGAACCGCGTGCGCGTACGCTGCCAGCCCTTCACGCTCGAACTGCTCGTGCCCGCGGCCGACGTCTCGATTCTTGCAGCAGACGTCGGCACGACCCAGGAGTTCGCCACCATCTTCTACCTCGAGGGCGACCCCAACCGCGGCAACCTCGAGCCACGCCTGATCGGCTTTCGCGCCGCGCGTGACCGCGAGTTCTTCGAGCTTTTCACCACCGTCAAGGGCATCGGCACACGCACCGCGCTGCGGGCGCTGTCGGCCCCGGTCGGGCAGATCGCCGCCGACATCGAGGCGCGCGACACCCGTGCGCTGGCAAGGCTCAGCGGCATCGGCACACGGACGGCCGAGCTGATCGTCGCGGAGCTCGCGGGCAAAGTCCTGGCATTTGCCGACCCCATCGGCTCGAGCGGCGCTGCGCCCGCCGCCGCCATCGAGCGCCTCACCCCGGCAGAGCAGGACGCCGTCGCGGGCCTGATGGCCCTGGGCGAGCGCCGCCCCGACGCCCAGCGCCTGCTCGAACGCGCCAAGGCCGCCAACCCCGCGGCCGCCACCACCGAACAGCTCATGCGCGACATGCTTCGGCTGCGCACCACCCGTGCGGTGTGAGGGCTCAGGTCACGCGGATCACCATCACCGTCAGGTCGTCACGCGACGGCTCGGTGCCGCGGTGTCGGCCGACGTCGGCAATCAGATCGCGAAGGATCGACCTGGCGTCATGCCGCTTTCTTGCCGACTGTCGCACCACCTCGGCCACGCGGGCCGTGCCGTAAAACTCGCCCGACGGGTCGGCCGCTTCGCGCACGCCGTCGGTGGTGAGGATGACCACATCGCCGCTTTCCAGGCGGTGGGGCGCAGACGTCGGGTAGTTGGTTTGGGTTTCGATGCCAAGCGGGTATCCGGTCGCCGACAGCTCGATCGATTCGCCGCTCTTGCGGATCAGCAGGGCCGGGTCGTGACCGGCCGACGCATAGGTCAACAGGCGTGCCGACGGGTCGACCACCGCGTAGAGCAGGGTGATAAACCGATTGGGCTGGTCATCGCCCATGACATGTTCGTTGACGGCATTGAGCAGCTGGCCGGGGTCGGTCCGATACGGCGCGTGGCTGCGCAGCACGCCCCTGACCGATGCCATCAGCAGCGCCGACGAGATGCCGTGGCCTGAAACGTCGCCGATCACGATGCCCAGCCGCCCGGTCGAGCCGCCGTTGGTGGGGGCCAGCGTGATGTAGTCGTAATAGTCGCCGCCGGTCTCGTCGCAGAATTCGCAGTCGGCCGCGATATCCAGTCCCACCGCCGCCGGCGGCTGGTCGGGCAGCAGATTTCGCTGCACCTGCGATGCGATCTCGAGCGATTTGCGCAGCGCCGCCCTGTCGCGAAGGTGAGCCACCATCGCGTTGAATCGCACCGTCAGATCGGCCAGTTCGTCGCGCCAGAGCACGGTATCGGGCGTGGGCAGCGATACGTCCAGGTTGCCCGACTCGACCGCCTGCATCCCCCGGTGAAGCCGCCTGATCGGGCGGTTGAGCCGCCAGGCCATCACCGATGCGGCCACCGCGCTGAGCCCAACCACAATCAACAACGCCAGGGCTGCGAGCAGCCCGGTGGTCAGCGTCGCCAGATCAATCGTCACCGCCGGCATGCCCACCGTCAGGATGCCCACGGCCTTTCCGTCGCTGTCCTTAATCGGCACGTATGCCGACTGGATCCGCCCCGACGTGCCCTCCCTCGGCTTGGGGTCAGAAGTCGGACCCGCCCATGCCGCGGCCATCGCCGGCTCGTCGCTCAGCTCGATCAGGCGATCCTCCAGTTCACGCTTGGAAGACGCAATGGCCCGGGCGATGTTGCCGGTATCGTCCTTGACCAGGATCGTGACAAACCCGTCCCAGGGGCGAAAGTTGCTGTCCTCCTCATACGCCGCGGCGGCCACCATGTCGCTCAGAAGGGCGGTCAGCCGGGCGTATTCGGGCGAATCGCGACGGGTGGCTTGGTCATGAGCCGCCAGGCGCACGACGTCGGCCGGGTCGATGCGCCGGACCGCCTGCATCGCGCCGACGGTCATCACCGCCTCGTTGAGGTGGGCCGGAACGGCGCTGACGGCCATCCAGCCCAGCGCGATGGCCACGCCGCTCGACGCCGACGTCAGCGTGATAAAGGCCAGCAGCAGCTTGTGGCGGAAATTGAGTCGAAAGTCTCTGACCATGAGCCATCCGGCCGATGCGCGGCCTCGAACGCGTCGCCAGAGCGTAGACGACCTGCGGGGCATCGCAACCCCGCTGATCCGCCGTTAACATCCCGCCCATGGCTCACCCGGGCGGATCGTTCATCGTCTTCGACGGCGGCGAAGGCTGCGGCAAGACCACGCAGATCGCGCTTCTCAAAGATCGCCTCGCCCGCGAGGGTCACCGGGTCGAAGCCGTCCGCGACCCGGGCACCACCCGCGTCGGGGAGCTGATCCGCGCGATCCTCCTCAACCCCGACCATAGCGAAATGGCGATGCGCTGCGAAATGCTGCTTTACATGGCAGCCCGCGCCCAGATGCTGGCCGAGCGAATCTTCCCGCTGCTCGAGAGCGGACATGTCGTGCTGTGCGATCGTTTTGTCTCCTCCACGCTCTCCTACCAGCTCGGCGGCGACGGCCTGACCGCCGCCGAGATCCGCAGCGTGGCCGACGTGGCGCTGCGCGGCAGGTGGCCTGATCTGACACTCATCCTCGACATGCCCGCGGAGGCCTCCATCGCCCGCGTCACCCGCGCCAAAGACCGGATCGAGCAGCGCCCGCTCGAGTATCACCGGCAGGTGAGAGCCAACTTTCTCGCGCAGGCCGACGCCGACCCGGCCCGCTATCGCGTGGTGGCCGCCGACCGTTCGATCGAGGCGGTGCATGCCGACGTGTGGGCCGCGGCGGTGTCGCTGCTGAAAAGGCCGTAGTTGCTCAAGGGGCGTTGGGGCGGTCCTAGACTACCGGCGTGGCAGAGTTCGAGCACACTTCGGAGATCGCCGCGCCGCTGGAGGCGCTGTGGGCGTTTCACCAGGACCCGCTGGGCAGCCTTCCGCTGCTCGCGCCCCCGGACGACGACGTCAAGATCCAGTCGGCCGAGCCGCTCCCGCCGCGCGAGGGCACGCGGGTGATCCTGAGCGTGCGCGGGCCGCTGGGCGTGCGCATGCGGTGGGTGGCGGTATACGAGTGTGTCGTTCCGCCCCGGCCGGTGGCGTTCGGCTACGAAGCCCGGTTTGTCGATGTGCAGGAATCGGGCCCGTTTGCCGCATGGCGTCACGAGCACGACATGGAATACGTCGATGCCCGCACCAGCCGCCTGACCGACCGCATCGTCTACCGCCCGCCGCTGGGCCCCCTCGGCTGGCTGGCCGACTGGCTGGTCATCCGCCCCAAGCTCAAGAAGATGTTCGTTTTCCGCCACGCCCAAACCCGCGCCGCGCTGGAGACCCAGACCACCGCCGCTCCGACTTAGGCAGACATTCAATCCAGTCCGTCTTGCGCCGCACGGACGACACTCGCTTCAGCGACACCGCTCTATGTAAGTATCCTCAGCCCGCCAGGCTCACGGCCTGGTAGGCCGTGCCACCGCGAACGGCGCGGCGGGGCCTCGCGTGCTCTTGCCAATGGTCATGACCCCGTTGCCGAGCGTCAGCGACATCGCTCGATCCAATCACGATGCCTCAGCGCGGCAGGCTCACGGCCTGGTAGGCCGTGCCACCGTGAACGGCGCGGCGGGGCGGCGCGGGTGCTTGTGGCACTGGCTACCAGCCAGCGATCTGCTTGGGGCTTGTAGATGAATGGTCACTGTCCCCGGCAATGGATCGTGAATCGCCCGGCGATTCGCTTAACATATCGGAATGACCAGTGAGCCACGCCTGATCGTCGGCGCGATGTCCGGCACCAGCGCCGACGGCGTCGACGTCGCGCTCTGCAACATCACCGGCCGCGGCCTGGACATGCGGCAGAAGCTCATCGCCTATCGCACCGAGCCCTACGTCCGCCCGCTTCGCGAAGCCATTCTTGCCACGCGCAAGAGCGGCACCGTCAGCCTCGGCGTGCTCGCGTCGCTCGGGCGCGAGATCACGCTGGCGCACGCGCGGGCGATCGCCAAGACCCTCAAGATCGCCTCGATCGACGCCCGATCGGTCGAAGCCGTCGCGGTCCACGGGCAGACGCTCTTCCACGCGCCGCCGGTCACGGTGCAGTGGTTTGACCCGGCGCTCCTCGCGGCCGAGCTGAATGTCAAAGTCGTCAGCGATTTTCGCAGGGCCGATTGCGCCGTCGGCGGACAGGGCGCGCCGCTGGTCCCCTTTGCCGACTACATCCTCCTGCGCGATCCCGCGCTCACACGCGTCATGCTCAATATCGGCGGCATCGCCAATGTCACCATCATCCCCGCCGGCGCTGGGCCCGAGGCGGTGGCGGCTTTCGACACCGGGCCGGGCAACTGCCTCAGCGATCATCTGGTCGCCACGCTCGATCCCGCGGCCGGTCTCGGTGCCGAGGTCGCCGCCCGCGGTTTCGACGAGAGCGGCAAGCTCGCCATGTCCGGCCGCATCGACCCGGCCGTCCTCACCGCCACGCTGAGCCACCCCTACTTCAAAGCCCCCTGGCCCAAGAGCACCGACGGCCCGGCCATGATCGACGCCTTCGCCAGCGCCGGCGCGCTGGCGCTCATGCCCGCCGACGCACTGGCCACCGCCGCAGGCGTGGTCGCTGAGGCGGTCGCCCGGGCGCTGCGCCGCTGGACGGCCGAATCCCCCGACGGCGTCACGGTCATTCACGAGCTGATCGTCTCCGGCGGCGGTACTCGCAACGCCCGCATCATGGCCGAACTCTCGGCGCGGCTCAGCGACATCCGCATCATCACCTCCGACGCGGTCGGCATCCCCTCGCCGGCCAAAGAGGCAATCGCCTTCGCCCTCCTCGGCGCCGCAACACTCGACCTGACCCCCGCCAACCTCCCCTCGGTCACCGGCGCCGCGCGACAGGTCGTCCTCGGCGCGGTCACGCCAAAGCCATGGTTTAGTGATGAGTGATGAGTGATGAGTGAGGAGTGACGAGTGACGAACGCTTAGCGCGCGTTGACTTACGGCGCCATTCGGCGGCCGATTGGCCTCCGGCGAACGGTGGATGGGACCGTGCTGGGTGAGTTCGGGCCGGGCGAGACGGTGGACTTTGTTTCGCTGCTTGGGGCTGGAGTCAGTTCGTTCACCATCTCGGGCATCGAGCCGCTCGTTGATGCGGAAGACCCGCTGGCGTTTCCGATCGCGCTCGCGTTCAACACACCGACGGCCTCGTTCACGATGACCGCGGTTGTCCCCGAGCCGGGCGCGGCGAGTCTGGCGCTGGTCGGCGCGGGGGCGATGCTGCGTCGGCGGCGCGGGCAGGCTACTGTGGGGGCATGAGCACCAGCGTCCGCCCTGCCGTTGTCGATGACGTGCCGCTGATCCTGTCGCTGATCCGCGGGCTTGCGGAGTATGAAAAGCTCAGCGATCAGTGCGTCGCCACCGAAGACGCGCTGCGCGCTTCGCTCTTTGGCGAGCGCCCCGCGGCGGAGGTGCTCATCGGCGAGATCGACGCCCGGCCGATGGGCTTTGCGCTGTACTTCACGAACTATTCCACGTTTCTGGCAAAGCCCGGGATTTATCTCGAGGACCTGTTTGTCCGCCCCGAGGCGCGTGGACGCGGGTTGGGCAAGGCGCTGATCATGGCGGTGATCGACACCGCCCGGCGGCGCGGCTGCGGCCGGGTGGAGTGGTCGGTGCTCGACTGGAACGAGCCGAGCATCGCGTTCTACAAGTCGCTGGGCGCGGTGCCGATGGACGAGTGGACGATCTATCGCATGGTGTTGTAAGCGATTGTGACCGGCCGCGGTCATCACAAGCCCGCCACGG
>CAZBOE010000014.1:37902-42651 GCA_964493365.1 uncultured Tepidisphaeraceae bacterium
CGATCACCGCATAGCCTGCCGCCCCTCCCCCGCTGGTGACGATGGGGTTAAACAGATACGGAAAAGCCTGGGCGTTCGGCCCGATGACCAGAGCCGTCACCGCTGCCGCCGCCGCCGCCAGATGCTGATGCATGTCTCCTCCTGTCCCGCCTGAAGCCGGTTCCCTGAGACATCAAGATATGTCAAATCCAATCGCGAGGCCAATAAAATACTAATATCCTGATAACCCGCCCTGATCCCGTAACCCGCCCCGATCCCGGGTGTGAAACAAGCGTTTGGCAGCCCCGATCACTTGGCCGCCGCAAGCCCCTGCTCGATCCGCGCCTGGAGTCGCTGTTCGAGCACCGATCGCTCGGCGGGGTCCATCGGCCGGGCGGTGAGCGTGAGAACGCCGTTGCCGACGGTGAGGTCGATGATCTTCACCGGCACCCAGCCGCCCCCCAGCAGCGGCAGATAAAGCACCGCGTCGGTCGGCTGATCGGTCAGGATGCCCAGCAGCCCGCGCATGATCGATGCCCGCAGCGCCTGATCGTTGGCCGCCCCGCTCGGGTTGATGCGTGCCTCGCCCCTGCGGGCATCGAGGTCGCCGCGAATCGCCTCGACCAGCTTCTGCCTCGGCTCGCTGACCAGGGCCGTCGGCAGGGCGAGCCGCCCTCCCAGCAGCCGCGCCAGGCGGATGTCGAGCATGCCTTCGTCGGTGATGGTCGGCCGAAGGTGTACGCTCACCACCGTCCTGAGCTCAACCGCCCTGGCCGCCACGATGACCGTGCCGTTGTCGAAAGCGATCAGCGGCTGCTCGATGTATGGGCTGGCCGCGACGTCCCACCCGCGGGCTTCCGACCATTGACGCCAGAAGGCGTTGATTTCGTCCTGGGTGAAGCTGACCGTGAATTCCGCCGCCGGCTCGGGGGCACGGGTCGATACCGTGCCCGACCGGGCACGCAGCTGGGCCCCACGGGCGGCGCTAGCCCACGCACTGGTCTCGGTGAATTTGTCCTGCGCCGACTGTGAAGCGGCCGCGATATCCGCCGGCGACCACTCGGGCACGCGATACCACGACGGCGCCAGCGCAGCCAGCCGCCACATCGTCGCCACCGCCACCAGTACACCGATCACGACGCACACCGCCCCGATCATCCCCCGGCGGATCCACCGATTTGACAGCCAGCCTGTGCGCTTACCCGTCTGCGACATCGACAGCCTTCCCAACCACACCCCCACGCCCGCGCCAGCCCGGACTCCGTCAGTCCACCGGCAGCGTACCACCGGCTCACTGCCGGATCACCACCGGATCACAGCCGGCTCACCACCCGATCACCGCCTCATCTCCGCCAGGATTTTCGCCGGGTCTTGGTCAGCCCACGCGATTCGCCGCCGATGCCACCGTCGGCATCGGGGTGCTTCAGGGCATGCAGCCAGCCCAAACTATCCTAGATCGACACGGCTCAACCTGTCGCATGAGAAAAAAGTTCGGGCCCCTCGGCCGGGTCCCGGGTAAACTCCGGCAGGACTTCGCCGGCGGCCGCGAACCGGTGTCGGCTACGGGACACGTCTTCCGCAAGCGGCTCGCCCGACGCGTCAGAGTCACCCGCCGAAGGGTTGAGGCGATGTGTGCCACGCGCCGGGCGTCAAACCGAGGCGAAGTCGCCTGTATGCCGGGCGGTGGTGTGACCGCTTGGCGAACTCGTGTCACCGCCGCCGGGTGACGCCGAACAAGACTGCCAGACCGGGCCCCGATCATGGACGCGTCCGACGATCCAGAACGCCGCATTCCCCCGGAGACGCAGGATTACCTGCGCCGGGTCCGGCGTCTGCGCAGCACGCTGTCGGGTCGCCCGTCTGAGCTCCATGACCGCCTCCGCCGCCTCGGCCGGGCTTACGACCGCGGGCAAAACGCCGACGACGGCCCGGGCATCGCCAACCCCGGCGGCCAAAACCCTGCCCCCTCTCATGCCGGCGGCTCCCCTACCGGCCCCTCAAAAGCCAACGCCCCGACCACCAAAGCCGGTGACGCCGCGGTGGGTTCGGCCGCTGGTGGCTCCGCAAACGGTGGCTCGACAATCCGTGGCTCGACAACCGGTGGCTCGGCAAATGGCAACGCAAAACCCCGCGCGCCCAAGCCCGGCCATTCGCAGGTCTTCAGCCCCGGCGTCTCGAACGCCGACTCCTCCGGACCGGCCAAGCCCGCCGCCGACCCGGCCTCCACCCGTCGCGCCGGGGGCCGACACGGCAAACCGGTATACGACCACCCGCTGGGCGTCCGCGCCGCCGACGGCACATGGGTTGGCCACTCCGCCCTCGGATTCAAAACACCCGGCTCGAACGCCGCCAACCCCGCATCCGCCAACCCCAAGTCAGGCGGCAGCACGTCGACTGGCGACACCTCGACTGGTGACACCTCGACTGGCAACACCTCAACCGGCCACCGTGCGGCGGGCGGATCAGCGCGGCGGGCTCCCTCCAGCCAACGCAGCATCGCCGACGAGCGGGCGGCCCGCCGGGCGGTCGAAGCCGCCGAGGCGGCCGAATCGGCCTTCGCAGACTTGGTCCGCCGAAGCCTCGACGGCCCCGTCGTTCGATACAGCCGCAGGCAAGACCTGCTCCACACCGCCCGGCACCTGGGCATCGGTCGATTCGCCGCCAACCTCATCATCGCCCGCGTGCAACACCAGCTCCGCACCGCCGATGCCGAGATCGATGGAATCGCCCCTGCCTCACCGCACGGCACCGCACACGATGCCGGTCGGTCTGCGGCGTGGTCTTCGACGGGTCAAGTGGCCATGGGTGAGCGTGCGCCGGGCCTGATCGCCCGGTTTGCCCGGCGGCTGGCCTCGCTGGTCGGGCTCACCCGCCGCTCCAACCCCCGCCGCTCCAACCCCCGCCCCACGTGGTCTCAATCCGGCCGCCTCGACAGCGAGACCAGCCCACCCGCCGCACCGGTGGGCCCACACATCGCTGAGCGCCACCGATCGGGTCAGCGCCACGGATCGGGTCAACGCCACCGATCGGGTCAGCGCAACCGATTGGACGCCTACGACACCGATGCACCGTCCACGACCGACGCATCTTCCGACACCGATGCGCCGCCGGCTTCATCGGATACCGCCACCCGCAGGGGCTGGGGCGTCGCGATCGTCATGTTCCTGACCATCGAAATGCTCTTGCTCGCCTCGGCCGCGCTGATCGGCTTGAGTGTCTGACGTCGCCCGCAGCCGATCTCTCGCCGGCCAGATCACCCGCACCCGATCCGACCTTTTGCCGCTCACCCCGGGCCAACCGCAGGGGCAATTCCTGCCCGCGCAGCCCCGCGTTACATAGCCTCGCGTCACAAAGTCCCGGACCCCATAGCCGCACTCACAATCCCGGCACCGTGAGATCGCGCAGGTAGATCAGTCCCATCAATTGATCATCGCGGCCGAAGTCGATCGGGCCCGCCCACGAGCCCGATGCGCCCGTAGCGCCGTGGTGTTGTGTGAAGTTGAACCGCAGGAACACCGGCCTTCCCCGCTCGGCCGCGTTGCCCGCCCTGGAGTCACCGGTTGTCTGAGCGTCGATCGCTTTCCATGGGATCGCCAGTTCGCCGCGCCAGATGTCGCCTTGCAGCGTGGCCGCGTAGCGCACCGCCGCCCCGGTCACCGGCTGCCACGGGTCGACCTGTGTCCGCGTGTCGGTCCGACGTTCGGTCCACTGTCCGGTCGGCTTCACTACCACGTGCAGCAGATCGCCGGTCGATCCGTCGGCGTAGACGGGCTGAATCAGGATCTGCCCCAGGTCTTCGCCCCAGGCGCGGCGCTGGTCATAGAGCACGAAGTTTCGCACCGCCGACACCGCCGCATCGCCTCTGCCCGCAACCCCCGCGAGCCGGAACGAGACATACAGGTCGTCTTCGGTCCACGAGGTGAACAACTGCGTTCGCTCGTCGAGCACTTCCGCGTAAGACCGCTGCACGGTGTTTCGGTCGGCCAGTCGAACCAGCGGGCCGTCGAGGATCGCGTCGGCGGCTTCCCAGTCGCCGAGCGAGCCGTCGAGTTCGAGCGGCAGGCGTCGACGATCGCTCACCTGCACAGGCAACCGGGCGCGCAGCGTGGTGGCCGTGTTGTCATAGCCGGTCGTGAGCCGCACGACCGACCAGTCGATCTGCCCGGGCCGGATGCGGTCGAGGTCGACCGTGGCCGAGATCGCCGCCCGCTGCGCCTTGAACGGCATCGCCGCAGCGATCTGCCGCCCGCCGGGCGTGACCTGCCACGCCGGCGGCACCGATTCCCAGTCGAGCGTGTCGGCGTCGGGCGTCGGCTCGGCCGCGGTGTAGATGTCCATGCCCAGCAGCATCGACACCAGGTTCTCCCCGGGCTGAGGCGACGGCTCGCGCCCCCATCGCACCGACCGTGGGATCATCACCGGCGCCTTCCGACGCGACGACCACTGGATCGTCGCCCGGTCGAAGTCGCTCTGCGTCATGGCCGGCGTGCGGGGCGCATCAAGATCGCTCAGCGGCGCATCGATCAACTGCCCGGGCGTGCGCAGCAGAATCGCCGACGCGATCAGCCGGAGCGCCGAGTCCCATGACGCCGGGTCGGCCGTGCCGGTGAGCAGCACATGCACCGGATCGATTTCGTGCGCCGCTGCCACCTCGACCGGCCTCGCCAGCAGGCGTCCGACCACCGTGGGCGTGAGTGTGTCGCCACGCTGCCTCGACAGCGCCAGGTATTCGTAGTCCTGCTGGGCACGCATCGCCCACTTGAGGTGTGT
>CAZBOE010000015.1:0-41540 GCA_964493365.1 uncultured Tepidisphaeraceae bacterium
AAGATATTCTTGATGCTGTCCCTGACATCTTCGCTGCTCGACCCCAACGGCTGGGTCTGGTTCGGCGCATTGACCGCGGCCGCGGCGGTCGGGGCGGCGGGTCCGCGCTTGGCGCTGGCGGGCATCGATGCCCATGCCCGCGCGGTCGGCGGACCCTGCCGGGTCGGCGACGTGGTCATGCTGCGGCTGCACGTGCGCAGGCCCCGGTGGGCGTCGTGGGTCGTTCCGGCGTCGGCGATTCAGGTTCGCCTCGTCACCTTCGAAGGCCCGCCCGCCATTCGCACATTGACCGCTGGCGAACATCAGTCGGTCGAATTCGAGGCCATCCGCCGCGGCGATTGGCCGGGCGAATCCGAATCAGACCGGCCTTTGGCTGAGGCGATCGAACTGGTTTCGTCGTTCCCGTTCGGGCTGTTCACCGTTCGGCGCGCGGTGAGGTGTGAGCCGATCGTGGTGCGGCCGGCGCTGCTCGAGATCGATCTGCCCGAGCCTGCCGTCGAGGCGGCCGATCACGCCGGACTCGGTGCGGTCGAAGCCGCTTCGGGCGAGATCGCCGGCGTGCGCGATTTCCGGCGCGGCGACTCGCTGCGCAACATTCACTGGGCCGCCGTCGCCCGTCACGACCGGATGATCTCGCTCCACCGGCTCGATCCGCGCCGCTCGGTCGGCCGAATCGCCATCGACGGCGCAGCCTTCGCCCGCGCGGGCGACCTTCCCGGCTACGAGAAATCGATCGCCATGGCCGCATGGGCGAGTCGGCGGTGGCTCGAAGCGGGCGTTGCCGTCGAACTGATCGTCAGCGGTCAGGGCGCGAGGCCCGTCACGCTCGCCGCCGCCTCGCGGACGGCGGCCGACCGAGTCGATCACTTCCTCGCACGCCTCCCGCGCCGCCCCGTCGGCGCGGCGCTTGATCCGCAATGGCTTTCCCGCGTCGCGCTGTCGCTGACGCCGCAGACGGAGGGCCGCCATGGATGATCGACGCCCCCGCATCTCAGCGACCGTTGCGCCGACGCCGTCGGCCCCGGCGCACGTTCGACCCGCCACAGACCCGCTCCGCCCTGCGGGGCGTCCGTGGGCCGCCGCGGCGATGACGCTGATCGCGATGCTCGCCGTCGATGCGGCCGAGCGTGTCGATCCGCTCCGCTCGGCCGTCACGGCGCTGCTGCTGGTGACGGTCGCCCTCATCGCCTACCCGCCCCTGACCGCCCGCCTTCGGGCACAAGCCGCCGACCTCCGAGTCGATGGTCGCCTGCTCGGCATCGCGGCGGCCATCGCCTGCGCTGCGGGCGCTGCGCTGAGCCTCTTCGAGACCGGCGGACGCCTCGCCTCGCTCGATGTCCTCCTGCTGGCCGCGGGGGCCAAACTGCTCCCGGTGCTGCTGGCCTTCTCCGCACAGCGACGCGTCGAGCTCATGCTGGCGGCGCTGGCCACCGTCGTCACCCTCGCCGGGACGATCTTCTCACGCACGACCGAGGCGACCCCGCTCATCTTCCTCTTTGTCCTCGCGGGTATCGGCTGGTGTGTGACGCGGCTCGACCCGTCGATCTCGTTCGCTGGGCCCGGATTGCGCCGAGCCGTTGGGGTCTGCGCCGCGGCCGTGGTCGGATTCGGTGCGATCGGCCTCGCGGGCCAGGGAACCGAAGTCGCCCGGGCGATCTCCGGGTTCATGCCCTCCTCGGGCGGCGTCGGCAGCGCCAACGACGCCGCGCTCTCAGGCGTCGGTGACGGAAGCGATGAAGTCGCCGGCGACGACGCCGCTTCCGCGGGGTTTGACCAGACCGACCGATTCACCGAATCAGGACAAGACGGCCTCTACGACCTGTGGATCGAGTCGTATGGACAGCCCGTCGTCAGCGGCGAATCTCAGAAGATGGTCGGGCTGCGCCCGCAGGATGTCACCGTCGTCACCGGCTCCGACAAGCAGGACTTTCGCACCGGCCGGCCATTCGAACTGCGCCGCCGACATCCCAGGCCCGAGCCGGCCGACCGGCATCAGTCCGAGGCGCTGGCCTATGTCCACGGGCGCGTGCCGCTTCATCTGCGCCTCGCCACCTTCGACCGATACGACGGATACGCCTGGCAACCCGAAGCCCCGCGCGACATCGCCGCCGCGCTCGAGCGCCGCCGCGGTCAGGACTGGTTCTTCCTCATCGACCGCCCCGACAGCGCCGCGCTGGCCGAGCCCGACCGGCACCAGGTCAAGGTCGCCTCGCTCTCGACACGCGTGCTGCCTCTGCCGGTCGCGCCGCTCCAGTATCGCCTGGGCCGCTCGACGCGGGTCGGTTTTTTCCGCGAGTTGTCAGGCGGGCTCCTCGGCACCGTGCGCCCCTCGCTGCCCTCGGGCGCGGTGGTCGATGTGGTCTCGCACACCCATCGCCCCGAATCGCGCGACGACAGCCAGCTTCCCGTGCCGCGTCCCGGCCGACACGCCAATGCCGCACACCCGATGATCGACGGCGAACAAATCGCCGCGTGGGCGGGGTCGGCCCGCGGCTGGGCCCGCGTCGATGCGATCGTCCGGGGCGTCACCGCGTCGGCGCGCTACCAGCGTGGCGCGGCCATCGACAGCGACGACCCGCTCGCCGATTTCATCACCGGCAGGCTCCCCGGCGCCAGCTACCACTATGCATCGGCCGTCGCGATTGCGCTGGCCGAGGCGGGCTATCCCGTGCGGCTGGTGAGCGGCCTCTATGCCGACCCCGCCAGCCACCAGCCGGCCGACGACATCACGCCCCTGACTTACCGCGACCTGCACTTCTGGGTCGAGCTCAAGCTGCTGACCGGCGCCTGGGCGCCGCTGGAGGTCACGCCCGGCTATGCATTGCTGTCGCCCCGGCCTTCACACGCCCAGCAGCTTGCCGCGCTCGCCGCCGAGATGCTTGCCGTCGCCGGCCGCAATGCCGGTTGGCTTTCGCTCGCGGGCCTGGCGACCTTCGCTGCCTGGGTCGCGCGGCGCCGGTTGATCGAGGCGGCCGACCTTGCCGTCTGGGCCGTGCGTTGCCTCGGCGCCCCGAACCGGCGCATCCCCCTCACCCTGGCGCTGCTCGACCGCCGATGGCGTCGCGCCGGTCAGGCCAGGCCCGCCCATGTCACCCATGCCGCGTGGCTTCGCCGCGCCGGCAACTTCGTGCAGCGCCCTGTGCCCCTGCTGACTTTCGCCCACGACGCCGAACGCTATCTCTATCACCCGGCCGCCGGGCGCCAGCAGGTCGCGGCGCTGGGTGCGCTTTACCATGTTGTTCTCGCGGGCGTGCCCACCCGCCGGCCCGACAACCGTCCCGCCCAAGGAGCCCCATGACCCGTGCATCCCTGCCCCTGCCGATCCAGACGCAGGCCCCGTTCAACGACCCGATCGACAACCTGCGCGTCTCGCTCAACTCCGTGCTCCAGGGCAAGCAGGCGGTGGTCGAATACGTCATCGCCTGCCTTCTGGCGCGCGGCCACCTGCTGCTCGAAGACGTTCCCGGCCTCGGCAAGACCACCCTCGCCAAGGCGCTGGCCCACGCCGTCGGCGGACGCTTCAACCGCGTCCAGTGCACGCCCGACCTGCTCCCGGGCGATGTCACCGGCTTTGCCGTCTTCAACCAGAAAACCCGCGAGTTCGAGTTCGTCGCCGGGCCGATCTTCACCGACGTCCTGCTCATCGACGAAATCAACCGCACCACCCCGCGCACCCAAAGCGCCCTGCTCGAGGCGATGGCCGAGAAACAGGTCACCGTCGACAACGTCGTCCACCCGCTGGGCGAATCGTTTTTCGTCATCGCCACGCAGAACCCGGTCGAACACCACGGCACCTATCCCCTGCCCGAGGCCCAGCTCGACCGCTTTGCCATGAAGCTCAGCATCGGCTACCCCGACGAGGCCGCCGAACTCGCCATGCTCGAATCGGCCGTCGGGCGCTGCTGCGGCGGGCCCAACCTGCCCGCCCCGGTGCTCAACCCCCACACGCTCCACCTCCTCCAGGAACAGGTCGTCTCCATCGCCGTCTCCGAGCCCGTCCGTCGATACCTCGTCGCCCTCGGCCAAGCCACCCGAAACCACCAGCGAATTCACCTGGGCCTCAGCCCGCGCGGGCTGCTCACCTGGCAGCGCGTCGCCCAGGCGTGGGCCTGTCTCCAGCAGCGCGAGTTCGTCACGCCCGATGACGTTCAGGCCACCGCCAGGCCCGTGCTGGGCATTCGCCTGGGCCTCGAGCGGCGCGAGGCCGATTCGCTGATCGATGACCTGCTCGCGGCCGTTCCCGTGCCTGCCGCCACCGACTCGGCCGCGAGACCGCCGTCACCCCGGGAGCCCCGACGATGAACGAGTTGCCCGCCGTCTTCCTGCTCCGCGCCCTTCAGGCCCTGGCGCTGTCGATGCCCACGCTGCTGGCGGGCATGATCACGGCCGGGTTCATCGCCGCTGCCGTGGGGCCGCAGACGGTCCGCCGATTCATCAGTTCGTCCACCTGGCGCGATCTGCCGGCGGCCATCCTCATCGGTTGGCTCCTCCCGGTCTGCAGCTTCGGCGTGCTCCCGGTGGCCGGCGTGCTGATGACCATGGGCGTCCGCCCGGGCGCGGTCGTTGCCCTGACCTTTGCCGCACCGTGGATCACCCCCTGGTCGCTCGGATATCTGGCCGACACGGTCGGCCTGCCGATGGCCCTCGTCACACTGGCCACGTCGTTCGTCCTGGCATGGGCCGCCGGCTACACCACCGACTGGCTCCTCAGCCGTCGCACCGCCGCCGCGACGCCTCAAGCCCCCGACCCGCCCCTGCAATCCTCCCTCGCCGGCTGGGCGGTGGCGGCGGGGCGTTCGCTCACGCCGGGCTGTATCGCCGTCATCCTGCTCTCCGCAGCCTGCATCGGAGCCGTCGCCGCTGCCATTCCACCCAACGCCGTGGGCGACTGGCTCGTCGATCGTTCGATGCCCAACGCCGCGCTGCTCACGCTTCTGGGCCTGGTGAGCTACCCCGGCGTCGAGCGCGGCGTCATGCAGGTCGGCGAGATTCTCATCGCCAGCACCATGCCGGGCCTGGTCGTCACGCTGGGCATCGTCGGCGCCTCGGTCCACCCGGGACTGATCGTCGCGGGAATCCGTCGGCTGGGCGTCGTGCCGGTCGTGGCCGCGCTCGCGGTCGTGATGGTCGGCGCCATCAACATCGCGATTGTCGTTGACAACTGGCGTCACGTGCCCGGCTACGTTCCCGAAGACACCCATTCGTTCGAAGACTTCGGACGCCCGTTTCACCTGCTCGACCACGACAAAGGGGCGCTCCAGGGCTTTGTCGGCCGCTTCGTCAGGCCGATCCCCGTGACCAATGCCTATGCCGCCGTCGCGATCGCCATCCTCTGGGCAGCCGCCTGGCTGATCGGCCGACGCGGTCACAGCCGACCTCCCCCGGCGGCAAGCCCCGTCGATCCCCCCGCGGCCCGATCGATGTCGGCCTCCCTGCCCCCGGCCCGTTCGACCACACGCACCGCCTTGGGCGGGGTGGCCCTGCTGGCGGCGCTCACCGCGGTGCTTAGCGTTTATTCTTACTGGCCTCCCCCTGCGATGATCCGGGCCGAGGTCCAGCGGCTCTCGGCCGACTGGAGCCAGGCCCTCCTTCGAGACGACCGGCCAAGCGCCTTGCGGGCTGTCGCCCAGATCGACCGTCGCCTGTCGCAGCTCGCCGCCGCCTCAACCATCCGCGGCCGACCCCTGACTGCCGCCGAGCGACAGCGGCTCACCGACGTCCGCGCGACACTCGCCCGAATGGGGCAGCAGATCGAGGCGGAGCCCAGCGACGACGTGCTTCAGGCGGTTCGAATGCTCCGACAGGCGGTGAATTTCGACGGATCGCCCGGCGTCCGATAATCTGACCGGCACCGACGCGCCCGGTTTTCCGAGGGCAGAACCCCTGCCCGGCTCGCCGGGTCGTCTGATAACCTTTAATCTGTCTGGACTATTTGGGTTGGATTTGACGATGACCAGACCATTCGTGTAGCATCCGGCCGCTAGCGTCAAGGCGGGCTCAGGTTATGGGCGTGTTTTGACATGCGGCAGACGGGCTTGAGTCACCCGTCACCGCAGACCGAATACCGAGATTGTGGGTACCGACCGCACAACCCGTCGTTCCTCAACCCCGCTTGGTCAGCTGTCGTCTGACCGAGGAAACGGGCATTCCATCGGAACAACCAACACCGGGCCGCTTGTGGCCCGAGATATCCCCAAACAGGGGAAGGAGTCATCATGGTGAGTCGGAAGAGTTTGGCCATTGTTGCGGCTTCGGCTGCGGTGGCCTTCGGCGGCGTTGCGAGCGCGGACGTGGTGTCCCGCACCGCCGCCTCGGAGCTGTCGCTGTCTCAGCCGCTCCCCCAGCCCAAGATGTTGCAGACCGCCGAGCCGCGCCGCCCCCTCATGGGCCTGCTCGACAAGGCCGGTCTTGCCGCGCCGCTCGACGACGCCGGCATCAGCATCTACGGCCACGTTGAAGGTTCCTGGTCCTACTACGCCGACCCCGGCGAGAGCAAGAATCAGGTCGCCCGCGGCTTCGATTTCGAGAACCAGGACCCCACCCTCAACCAGATCAGCATCTCGGTCGAGCGCGCGGTCACCGTCTCGAGCGACGCCTGGGACGTCGGCGGCAAGATGGAATGGATCTGGGGCGGTGACAGCCGCTTCATCCACTCCACCGGCCTGTTCGACTACTACGGCCTGTCCGAAGGTCCGGACGAGCAGTTCGACCTGACCCAGCTCTACGTCGATGTCGCCATCCCGGTCGGCAACGGCCTGCGGGTTCGCGCCGGTAAGTTCGTCACCCTCATCGGTTACGAAACCATCGACCCGACCACCCGTCCGCTCTACACCACCGGTTACCTCTTCAACTTCGCCATCCCCTTCGCTCACACCGGCGTTTTGGGCACCTATGCCTTCAACGACCAGTGGATCGTCGACCTCGGCATCGTCCGCGGCTGGGATGACTCACTCGAAGACAAGAACGGCGCCCCCGCGTTCCTCGGCCGCGTGACCTACAACTTCGCCGACGAGCGCACCGCCCTCTACACCACCGTCAGCGTCGGCCCCGAGCAGGCCGATGACACCGGTGACTACCGCACCCTGATCGACCTGGTGCTGACCCACCAGCTCAACGACAACATCAGCGTGGCCCTCCAGGGCGACTATGCCTGGGAATCGGCCGCCTCGAGCGTCGATGACGATCACGGCGAGTGGTACGGTCTGGGCGCCTGGATGAGCTGGACCCTCACCGACATGTTCACCGCCAACGGCCGCCTCGAGTACTTCAACGACTCGTACGGCTCGCGCGGTCTGGACACCGTCCTCTACAGCGCCACCGCCGGCCTCACCGTCACCCTGTTCCCGGCCGACGAACTGCTGTCGAACCTCAAGATCCGCCCCGAGCTGCGGTATGACTATGCCGACAACGGCATCTTCAGCCCCGACAGCACCGGCAGCGCCGATCAGAACAACCAGCTCTCGGTCCACCTCGAAGCGTTCTTCACCTTCTAAGGTGAAGCCATCGAGTGGCACGAACCGGTCGGTTAATCATTTCATCCGCATAAACGGATGGACGAGAGACCCCGGGCTGGGATAAGCTACATGGGAGACCGTGGTGTCCGGTTTCTTGTTGACGCTCACTCAACCGCCGCCGCGATCGCCTCCGCGGCCGATGGCCACGAGCCGCCCGTGCGGCAGCGGGGCGCGAGAGGGCAGCGCCGCATCGCCCGGGCGTGGGCGCGAATGGGCAGTGCCGCATCGTTCGGCCGCCGAGCGTGAGGTGAGAGCGTCGCATCGCACGGGCGCGGGGCGCGAGTTGTGTCGCCCTCAAGTTGTTTCTCCCGGGCGTCGTATCACCGGGGAGTCGTATCGCCCGGTCGTATCACCGGGCAGTCGTGTCGCCAGGGTTTCGCCTCACCAGGGCCCCGGGGCCATGGGTTGCGTTGAGTGACAGGCAAAACGGGTCTACCAAAAGTCTGGAAAGGGTTTACAGCATGCGGATCGACAGCCTTCTGGGTCTGGGTGTGCCGACGCTCAGCTTCGAGTTTTTCCCTCCCAAGACCGAAGAGGGTTTCTCGTCGCTCTACAAGACCATCGAAGACCTCAAACCCCTGCGCCCTAGCTATGTCAGCGTCACCTACGGCGCCGGCGGCTCGACCCGCGCCAAGACGGTCGAACTTACCGAAAAGATCCAGCGCGAGGCCGGCATCCGCGCGATGGCCCACCTCACCTGCGTCGGCCACACCGCGCAGGAGATCGAGTCGATCCTGGCCGACCTCTGGAACGCCGGCGTGCAAAACGTCCTCGCCCTGCGCGGCGACCCGCCGGGCGGGCAGGCGCAGTTCCAGAAGACCGAGGGCGGCTTCGGCTTCGCCAACGAGCTGACGGGGTTCATCCGGTCACGCCCGGACAAGAACTTCTGCATCGGCGTCGCCGGCTATCCCGAGGGGCACCCCCAGTGCCTCAACCGGACCCGCGACCTCGAGCATCTCAAGGCCAAGATCGACGCCGGCGGCAACTTCATCGTCACCCAGCTTTTCTTCGACAACGCCGACTTCTGGCGCTTCCGTGACCAGGCCCGCTCGATGGGCATCAAGGCCCCGATCGTGGCGGGCATCATGCCCATCGGCAACGTGGCCCAGATCAAGCGGTTTGTTGGCATGTGCGGCGCGAAGATCCCCCACCCGCTGCTGCAGAAGCTGGAAATGCTGGAAGCCCAGCCCGAGTCGGTCGCGGCCGCCGGCGTCGATTACGCCGTCCGCCAGTGCGATGACCTGATCAAGGGCGGCGTTGACGGCCTCCACTTCTACACGCTCAACAAGAGCCGCGCGACGGTCGATATCGTCAAGCAGCTCAGCATCCCCCACGCCGCGTAACAATCGAGCCGCCGTCTCGTGTCGGGCGCGCGATAGCCCGGCGTCGCCCGGCCATACCGCCATCGCGCAACGGCACCCGCCCTGTCGCGTGACGGCCCTGCGCGTCGGGGCATCTCGCCATCGAGCAGCGGCGCCCGACCGATCGCGCGCGGAAGCCCTGTGCATCGGGCTGTATCGCCATCGCGCAACGGCGACCGGTCGCACGCGGCAGCCCTGCGCGTCGCGGTTTATCGCCGGCGCGCAACGGCATCGGGAAGGTCATGCCGCCAGCGGCTCGGTTGCGGGTTGAACGAGTGTGTGGATTGGCCGGCGCCGGGGGACGCCAGGGCGGCCGTCGGACGCCCGTCGAGCGTTTATGCCAGCACGGCCTGCGCCACCCGGTTGACAAGCTCGGGGTCGATCTTGGGCTTGGCGTCGGCCAGCGAGCTGATACAGGTGAACTCGATGCCCGTCGCAAATTGCCCGCCCGTTGCCTCGCGGACATGCACGATCTCGCACAGCAGCACGCAGTGGTCCGTGCGGCTCCGCGGCAGCACCATCTGGAGCTGATCGCCCGGCTTGCCGGCCGACGGCAGGAGCAGGCTGGCGCCGCGCGCCGACACGTCCTGGAGCATCACAAGCCGAGGCTGCTGCTTGAACGGGGAGATCGGGATGACGATCGCCTCGACCTGGGTGACGCGCCGCGGAGCGCGGCGTCGCCCGTTCGACGGGTCCGGATCGCCCGTCATCGATGTCGAGCAAAGCATCGCAAATTGTGCAGCGGTCAGCGCCATAGCAACACCGAACTGGACGACACCCCAACGGATACGTCGGTCGGTTTTTACCCCCGCTTTAGGCGGGATGGAAAGCCGATGACCCGCCAGCAGACTATCGGGCCCGCCCGGCGCCGCGCTGAGGGCCGGCCACGTTGAGATTGCAGGTTCATGCTGCCTTGCGCGTCGAGCGGAGCGTCGGCGAAGCCAGGACCGCCGCCGCGATCAGCCTCGCCAACAGCGGATCGTTGTCGGTCGGCCGTGCCGCGCGGACACAGACAAACTCGATTCCGACTGCGGTCGTCTGGTTGTCGAGGCGCTGCAGGTGCCTGACCTCGCTGATCAGCACCAGCGACGGACCTTTGCGCCGGGGGAGCACCAGCACCATTTGCTCGCCGTGGACCGGCGGCTCCGACATCAGCAGGCTAGCGCCGCGGGGCGAAATGTCCCGCACGGCGACGAGGTCGGGCAAGTTGTTGGAAACCCCTGCCCGCGCGACGGCGGCGCGTGTCGTCACCGGCCATCGCTGCACGCGCCGACGCCCCGTCGGATCATGACCCTGCCGGGTCAGATAGCGGCACAGGCGCTCGAACTGCTCAGCCGAGAATGACATGCCGAAGCCCCTCGTTTTTCCGCAAACGTCTGCTATTGGCCACGTTCTGGGTCATCGGGCGGGGCAGGAGCGCAGTTGACCGAATAATGTGCAGCACGTGACATTTCGGGATGCCAGTTGCGGTTATCGGACCGTTGATGCGCCCGCGCCAGGACGCCGTGGATGTGACCCGGTCTGGCGCGTGTCATGCCGGCGAAAAATGGGTGGCGGGGCCTCGATGCGCTGTCACGGCATGTGGCTGATCAGCGCCTTGGTGAACTCGGCGGTCGTCGCGGTGCCGCCCAGGTCCCGCGTCAGCGATTTGCCCTCGGCCAGCACCGCGTTGTAGGCGTTCTTGATCCGCTCGGCCGCCTCGGTTTCGTGCAGGTGGTTGAGCATCATCACGCCCGACATGATGCAGGCGAGCGGGTTGGCGACACCCTTGCCGGCGATGTCGGGGGCGCTGCCGTGGACGGCCTCGAAGACGGCGTAGTCTTCGCCGATGTTCGACCCCGGCACAACGCCGAGCCCGCCGACGAGACCGGCGCACAGGTCGGAGATCAGGTCGCCGTAGAGGTTTTCCATCAGCAGCACATCGAGCTTCGAGGGGTCTTGCACGAGCTTCATGCAGCCGGCGTCGATGATCACCTCGTCATACGCCACTTCGGGAAACTCCGCCTCGTGGACTTTGCGGGCGCAGTTGAGAAAAAGGCCGTCGGTCAGCTTCATGATGTTGGCCTTGTGGAAGACCGTCACCTTTCGGCGGTGGCGTTCCATGGCGTATTTGAAGGCGTATCGGGCGATGCGCGTGCAGGCGACCTCGGTCGCCACCTTCATGCTGGTGACCACGCCGGGCGTCACTTCGTTTTCGATGCCGCTGTAGAGGCCCTCGGTGTTTTCGCGGACGATGACCATGTCGACGTTGTCATACCGCGTCTTGACGCCGGTGAGGTTGCGGACCGGCCGAACCGCGGCATAGAGGTTGAGCTTTTTGCGGAGTTGCACGTTGACGCTGGTGAAGCCCTTGCCGATCGGGGTGGTGACGGGCCCCTTGAGGGCGACCTTGTGCATGCGAATGGCCTGGAGCGTCCGCTCGGGCAGGACATTGTCAAAGCCCTGCTCGACGGCGGTCGCTCCGGCGGGGACAACAACCCAGTCGACATCGAGCCCCGCGGCGGCGATGACCTGTTGGGTGGCGCTGGTGACTTCGGGGCCGATGCCGTCGCCGGGGATGAGAACGAGTGTGTGTTTTGCCATGGTCGATGGTGTTGAGTCAGCCCGCCGGTGTCGGTTGCGGGGGTAACGCCACTGTATGCGCCCGGCCGGCCGGGGGAAGGGGAGGGCGGCCAATACGGTTCAAGCCCGGTTTTGGCTGTGCCGATGACCGGGATGGGTGATACAATGTGGTAACGACCCATCAGGAGGCATTGAACATGGTGAAAACACTGGTCAAGCACGGGAACAGCCTTGCTCTGGTGATCGACAAGCCGATCCTCGACCTGCTCAAGATCGACGCCGAAACGCAGTTGGAGATCGTGACCGACGGGAAGTCGCTCATGGTGTCTCCGACGAACGGGGCGACACGGGACAAGTTCGAGCAGGCGATGAACGATACGGTCGAGCGTTATGGAAAAATGCTCAAGCGACTCGCGGAGTAGCACGTGGAGATACGGTTCTTGACAGTTGCGGAAGTCATGCGGCTCCATGAGCGGTCGATCAATGCGTTCGGCGGAGCGCTGGGCGTCCGCGACATGGCCCTGCTGCAATCCGCCTTGGCGATGCCGTCGGCGCAGTTTGGCGGCCAGTATCTGCACGACGATTTTCCCGCGATGGCGGGCGCCTATCTCTATCACCTGTGCATGAACCATCCGTTTCTCGACGGAAACAAACGCACGGCTGCGCTGGCAGCGCGCGTGTTTCTGATGGTGAACGACGTCGCGTTTGATCCGCCGGAAGAGCAGTTTACTGAAGTGGTGCTGCGACTGGCGGCTGGGTCGATGAGCAAGAGCGAGGTGACGGAGTTCGTCCGCCGATACGCGGTGGTGGCTTGATCTCCGCTCATCCCATTCGCCCCATGATCATGAAAGCCAGGCCCAGCAGGGCGGCGAAGCCGACGATGTCGGTGACGGTGGTGGCGAAGATGGTGGCCGACTGGGCGGGATCGAAGCCCAGGCGTTTCATGACAAAGGGGATGGCGGCGCCGCTGACGCAGGCGAGGGTGTGGTTGATGATCAGGGCCAGGCAGACCACGAGGCCCAGCATGGGCTGCTGATACCAGAGCAGTGCGATCAGGGCGGTGACGACGCCGCAAACGATGCCGGTGAGCACGCCGACGATGGTTTCGCGATAGAGCACGCGTGAGAGCGCCGAGCGGTCGATCTTTCCGACGGCCAGGCCGCGGATGGTGACCGCCATGGCTTGGGCGCTGGCGTTGCCGCCCATGCCGGCCACGATGGGCATGAACGCCGCGAGCACGACGAACTGCTGAATGGTGGCGTCGAAGAGCGTGACGACCCAGGCCGCGAGGAACGCGGTGGCCAAGTTGACCAGCAGCCAGCCGACGCGCTTGCGGAAGCTGAGCGTCCAGGGGCTGAGCAGGCGTTCTTCGGCACCGGCGCCGAAGAGTTTCTGAACGTCTTCGGTCGCCTCTTCTTCCAGGACGTCGACGACGTCGTCGACGGTGATGATGCCCAGCAGGCGGTATTGCTCGTCGACCACGGGCATGGCGAGAAAGCCGGTCTGCTGGAACAGCCGGGCGACTTCCTCCTGGTCCATCGGGGCGGGCACCGAGCGGACGTTCTGGATCATGATGTCGCCGATGCGCCGGTCGGGTCGGGCGAGGATCAGGTCGCGCATCGACAGCACGCCGACGAGGTGCCCGCGCCGGTCGACGACATAGACATAAAAGAGCTGTTCGTTCTGCTGCGAGAGCCGGCGGAGCTGCTCGATCGACTGCCCGACGCTCAGGTTTTCGTCCAGCGCCGTGACGTCGGTGGTCATGATGCCGCCGGCGGTGTCGGGCGGGTAGGCCTCGAGCCTGCGGGTCTCGGCGGCGTCGGCGGTTTCCATCTCGCCGACGAGCTGGTCGTGGAGCTTGGCCTCGACATGCTCGAGCACGTCGACGCGGTCGTCGGGGTCCATCGCCGAGAGCACGCGCGACGCCTCGGGCGGCTCCATGTCGGTGATGACCGAAGCGGCTGCCGTCGGTTCCATCTCGGCCAGGATGTGGGCGGCGGTGTTGGGGTCGAGCACCTCGGCGACATCGGCCGCGTGACCCGACGGGATCTCGGCAAACAGCGCAGCGCCGTCGCGTGCCGGCAGGTCTTCGACCTGGCCCGCCAGCGCCTCGGGCGCGACCGAGGCGGCATCGGAGCCGAGCCTGAGCAGCTCATCCGGCTCGACGGTCAGCTCGCGGTCGTCGTCGTCCGCGGCGGGCGAGCCGGCTTTGGTCGAAGATGGGTCGTGTGTGTCGGACATCGGCGTCAGCCGCTGGGCGTTGTCGCAGAGATAGTGGGGCGGGTGCGTTTTGCCAAGGGGCAATGCGGCGGGCGGCGCCCGTGAGGCGAACGCCGCGACGCGTGCTCAATCCAGTGTCGCATACCACACCAGCGTCGCGCATTCCTTGACGACATCGTGGTTGCTTCGGCGTCGCAGGTCGAGGCCCGAGAGCTCGAACCCGAGCTTGAGCATGAACTCGGCGGCGGGGTGGTTGTTGGCCGCGGTGTCGGCGGTGACGGCGCGCAGCTCGAGCTCGCGGGCTCGGGCGATCGCCTGATACACCAGCGCGGTGCCCAGGCCCTGCCTGCGGTAGTCAAAATCGGCTCGAAGGTCGGTGATGCGCAGCACGCCCAGCAGCGGATCGGGCCTTGCCAGCAGCGAGGCGATGATGTTTCCGCTGTAGTCGGCCACGCGGGCAAAGCCGTCGTCGATGCCGGTCACGACCTGGCGATAATCAAACCGCGTGTCATCGCCCAGGGCGTTGCGGTCGATCAGCCGCTCTCGCAGCGGCCGGGGCTCGACCGTCCAGGTTCGCTTCAGGCCCTCGCCGGCCGAGTCGAGGTGAAGGTAGTGCATCGAATCGATCGTGGCATCGATGTCGATCAGGCGGTCGAGGTCGGCGCTGTTCATCTCGCGGATCTGCATAGGCGCAATGGTATCTCCCCGCCGGGGGCGCGGCAGCGGAATCGCGCCGGTGCGATGCCGCCTTTGACCGATCGCGCCGCGGGGTCGGCGTGGTGTGCAGACGATTGACGCCGGTGCGGCCGCCATTACGCTCAGGCGGCTCACGGCAGACACATCCACACCCGTCAAGGAGCCCCGAATGCCTTCGATCGACATGCCCCTTTCGCGTTTGCGCGACTACAAGCCCGAGCTCAACCGGCAGGGCGATTTCGATTCTTTCTGGAGCCAGACCATCGGCGAAGCCCTCTCGCAGCCGCTGAAGGCGGAGCTGACACCCTATCCACTCAAGCTGCGCGGGCTCGATGTGTTTGAGGTGCGGTTCGACGGCTTCGGCGGCGGGCGGATCGCCGGCTGGTATGTCTGCCCCAGCGGCGGCGGACGGCATCCGGCGGTGATGATGTATCACGGCTATTCCGGACGCGCGCCCCGCCCGCTCGACCTGATGGCGATCGCCTCGCAGGGGTTTGCGGTCATGTCGATGGACTGCCGCGGGCAGAACGGGCGGTCTGAGCAGGCCTCCTCCACGGGCGGTCATGCGTCGGGATGGATGACCCAGGGCATCGGCTCGCCTCAGACCTATTACTACCGCTACGTCTATGCCGACGCCGTCCGCGCGCTCGAGGTGCTTGCGGGCCGGGGCGAAGTCGACGCGTCGCGCATCGCGGTGGCGGGCGGGTCGCAGGGGGGCGGGCTGAGTCTCGCGGCGGCGGCGCTGTCGAGCCGTCCGGTGCTGGCGTTCCCGGACATTCCGTTCTTGTGTGACTTCCGCCGGGCGATCGACATCACGCCGACCAATCCGTATCTCGAGTTTACGGTGCTGTTCAAGATTCAGCCCGAGCTATACGAGACGGCGCTGCGCACGCTCAGCTATTTCGACTGCATGAACCTCGCCCCGCGGATCACCGCTCGGACGATCATCTCCAACGGGCTGCAGGATGACGTCTGCCCGCCCAGCACGATCTTCGCGGTCTACAACCACCTGACGTGTGAGAAGCAGATGGAGGTCTACCCCTTCCACAAGCATGAGGTGCCCTATGAACACATGGAGCTTCGGATGAAGCTGCTGCTGGAGGTGCTCAAGCCGTAGTGGGCCTCAGCGCGGGCGGGCGGGCCGGGGCACCCGGGGAAGGACGCTCGGGTCAGGGCGGCCGGGTGTGCGATTCGGATGGGCCGAGGCGCTGTGTCGGCGGCTCAGGCGGTGCGCCGCCGGGGCGAGGTGAGGGATGCGATGGTGGCGACGAACGACGCGCGGTCGAGCGGCTTGGTGCAGTAAGCATCGCAGCCCGCCTGCTCGAAACTGGCGCGGTGTTCGGGCAGCACATTGGCGGTCAGCGCGATGACCGGGGTCCTGACGCCCGCGTCCCGCAGGCGGCGGGTGGCGTCGCAGCCGTCGATGTCGGGCATCTGCATGTCCATGATGATCGCATCGACATCGCGCCAGTGGGCGGTCAGCCATGCCAGGGCGGGCGCGGCGTGGTCGAACGACTCGACGACCGTCGCCCCCGCGCCCGTCAGCACATGGGTGAGCAGCATGCGGTTGAAGCGGGTGTCGTCGATCACGACAGCCCTGACCTGTTCGAGCCGGATGTTGTCGGTTGCCGGCTGGCTGGCGGCGGGCGAGCGAACGGCATGCGAGACGGCGGTGCATGCCGGGGCGTGGATGACCAGATCAAACCGGCTGCCAAAGCCGGGGCTGCTTTCGACGGTCAGATCGCCCCCCATCAGCCGGGCGAGCTTGCGGCTGATGCTCAGCCCCAGCCCGGTTCCGCCGTAGCGACGGGCGGTTGACGAATCGGCCTGCGTGAAAGGCTGAAAGAGCCGTTCGATCAGCGCCGGGGTCATTCCGATCCCGGTGTCGGTGACGCTCGCCGTAAGACAGGGGGCACCGGCGCCGCCTGGGGTATAGCGGACCGACAGCGCGACACTCCCGGTCGACGTGAACTTGACGGCGTTGCTCAGCAGGTTGGTGATGATCTGCCTGAGCCGGACGGGGTCGGTGCGGACGATCTCGGGCAGGGCGTCGTCCAGTGACAAATCGAGTGAGAGCCCTTTGGCCGACGCGGTGGGGAGAAACAGGTTGATGCACTCGCGGCAGAGGCGGTGCAGGGCGACGGGGATCGATTCGACCGTCATCTCGCCGGCTTCGATCTTGGAGAAATCGAGGATGTCGTTGACCAGCGCCAGGAGGTGGTTGGCGTTGACGGTGACCGCCTCGATGTGCTCGCGGGCCTGCCCACTGACGGATTCGGCCGCCGCCTCGGAAAAGCCGAGAATCGCCGTGAGCGGCGTGCGGATCTCGTGGCTCATGGCGGCCAGGAAGGCCGACTTGGCGTGATTGGCCGCCTCGGCGGCCGTCTTCAATTCGAGCAGCACGTCGTTGGCCGCGGCAAGCTCCGCGGTGCGCTGGGCGACGCGGGCTTCGAGTTCGGCAGCGGTCTGCTCGAGTTTGCGGTTGGCTTGGTAGAGCTCCGAGCTTTTGACCTCGAGCAGGCGCTCGGCTTCTTTTCGCGCTAGTCGCTCGCGCTCGATCCGCCTGAGCAGCCGCTCGGCCGACTGATTCTCGGGCGGTGGCTGAGGTGTCGGCGGAGTCATGGCATATCGTGCGTCAGGTGGTGCGGGTCTGAATAGTAAATCGGACCGGCGTGAGGCCCCCTTCATTGGGCAGCGCTTCGCGTGTGACGGTGGCGGGGGTCCGATAATGCTCGAGGCAGCCCTCGATCAGCCCGGCTGCGAGATCGGCAAAGGGTCGCGTAGACCGATAAGTCAGCAGGAGCGTATCGGGGGCCCGGCGGTCGGCGTCGAAACTGGGCAGCTCGGCCTCGGGATAGAGCTTTCGCACCTCGACGTGGATGTATTTCTCGATGCTCGACAGGAAGCTCAGCGCATCGGGAACGCCACGGAAGAACTGCGGAAACCCGACGACGAAGCGCCCGAACAGATACTTTCCATAGGCATGGACGAGCTGCGGAACCGGTATGCCGGTCTTGGCCGACAGCGTGGTGACCAGGGCGAGGATCTCGCGGAAGTCGTAGGTGCCCACGGCGGTGTAGGCACCGCCGCTGGGGAGACTGGCGCCCTCGATGATGTCATCGACCATGTCGGCGCCAAAGGTCTGCTCGACCATCTCGAGAAACTCGGTAAAGACGATGCCTTTCATGGGGCGGTGTCCTGGTTCGGTTTGTTGTCAGGGTGTGGAACCGTCAGCGGGTGTATCGGCGTTTTCGGCGGGCGCGTGTGAGCGCCGGGTGGTGCTGGTGGGCTATCATGGTGGGCGGCCGATCACCGCCAGCCATAGCCAGCCACAAGAACACCATGCACACACTGGATCTGCTTGACGCCGCACCGGTTGCCGACGCCTCCCACCACGTTCGGGCGCCCGGCGGATATGAGTGGTGGTATTTCGACGCCGAGGACGCGCAGCGCGATGTGCAGGTCGTTGCGATCCTGCTCGACGGGTTTGTGTTCCACCCGGGCTACCTGCGGGCATATGACCGCTACTTGCGACGCCCGACCCGCGTCGCCCCGCCGACGGCGGCGGACTTTCCGTGCGCGTATCTCGTGGTCTACGAGGGCGGGCGGATCGCGTCCCAGTTCATGATGCAATATCCGGGCGGGTCGCTGAGGGCGTCGGGGAGCAGTGTCGATGTGTCGGTCGGCGCCAACCGGCTCTGGCGCGACGAGCAGGGGGCGCTGTGCCTGAGCCTCAGCGGCGTCCCGTGGTCGCTGACCGCGCGGGGGCCGGTTCACCATCACGGGCAATCGCTCTCGGGCGAACTGCGGTTCTCGCCGCGGATCGCGCACCGCCCGCGCGAGCGCACCTTTCTCTCCCGCGCGATGACCGGGGCCGAACACCACTGGGTGGTCGCCGACCCGCTGTGTGATGTGTCGGCGACGCTCCGGCTCGGCGGCGTCGGCTCGGGCGACAAATCCTGGACGCTGACCGGCCGCGGGTATCACGATCACAACTACGGCACGGGCCCGCTGGGGCCGGGCCTGCGGCGGTGGATCTGGGGCCGGGCGATGTTCGACGACGCGGTCTACACATTTCACTTCGCCCGGGCCCGCGACGCCCGGCTGCCCGACGAGGCCTATCTCATCAGGGGCGATCCGACCCAGGGCGCGGTCGAAGACGTGCCCGTTGCGCACGTGTCGGCCGACTGGTCGAAATGGTCGCCGCTGGGTCTGGCTTATCCGGCTCAACTCCGGTTCGACGACGCGATGGTTCTCTCCTCGCCCCGGCTGATCGACCTCGCGCCGTTTTACATGCGCCTGGTCTACCGATGCGCGGTGAATGGCCGCGAAGGGACCGCGTTTTGCGAAGTGGCTTATCCGCATCGGCTCAGGTGGCCGGTGTTGGGACGGATGATCGAGATGTCGATTCACCGGGCGGGCTGAACCCGTCGCTGCACATGAAACGCCGACTTCACGACCTCGATTACCCCTCGGCCCCCGAGAACCTGCCGGGGCCCGCGCCGCGCGGGTGGTCGATCCTGGTGCTGGCGGCGCTCCTGGGCCTGGCGGCGTTGTTGACCGGCGTGGTCAGGATGATCTGGCTCTCGCTGAAGTAATCGATGTCATGCGGGGGCCCGCTGGTGGAACACAGGGATGGAACACGGGGGTGGAACAAAGGGGTGGAACACGCGGCTGGAACAAGCGGGTGCAACACGCGACGGGCGTGACAGCCCGCTCAAGCGACACATAGCTGGTGAGACACTTACCTGCGGTGGGCACTATTGGGCTGGTTCGACAGTGGCGGTCATCGAGCCTTTGCATGTGGCGGTGCGCGGGTCGACGCCGAAGGCGTGGATCTGGTCGCGTTTCAGTTCGGCCAGCTCTTTGTGGGTGGTCATGACAATGGCCCGGCCGGATTTGTCGACTTCGGCCGCCAGCTTAAAGCCCTTGTCGGCGGGGTGTCCGAAGAGGCGGGCGAGCATTTCGACGACGTAGTCAAACGTGTGGTCGTTGTCGTCAAAAAGGACGACGTTGAACATCGGCAGATTCTTCCGCTTCGGCTTGCGGGCGGTCTTGGTACGCCGCTGCGACGCCGGCTTGGCGGTCGACGACGTTCCGCCGGCGTCGTGCTGCGAGGCGGCCGAGTCATCTGTTCTTTTGCGTGCAGGCATGAACTCTCCCAAATACGGCCGAAGAGCGTCCGGGTCTGACTCGGGTAAGCAAACCGTGTGCGGCGGAGATTGTCCACCAAAAAATCCGCCGGCGTGTGAGGCAGGCGACCCCCGATACGGCAGACTGACAACCCTGTGCCGATCGGGCAGAATGTAAACCGATGTCCACGCCGACGATGAGAGCCCTGGGAGGTGACGATGCCGCGCCGGGCGGGCGTGATGTCGCGGCGACGACACCCGACGCCGCGGTCGGGCCGGTGACGGATATCGAAGCAGAGGCCCGTGCGGCGCTGCGCCCGGTGGATAACTGGGTGGCCATTACGTCGGTGGTGATCGGCATCGCCCTGACGCTGGCCGTGCGCGGGTATCAGTTCGGGGGATCGAATCACGGCGTCTACCTGGTCGATGCGCTACGCAAGGTCGATCCGACGTTGTTGCGCAACGACTGGTTCACCACGCAGACGCTTCAGTATCACGGCGCGTTTTCGGTCATTTCGACATGGCTGATGAGGGCGGGCCTGGAGTGGCTGAGCGTGGGATTCGCGGCGGGCTATCTGCTGCTGGTGATCGCCCTGCATGCCGCATGGTGGGCGATCGTCCGGGCGCTGGGCGGCACGAGCGGGGCCTATGTCATTAGCGTCGTCGCGTTTTACATCTGCAGCGGCGGCGTCTGCCTCGGGGGATATGAGATTTTCCAGGACAGCGCGTTTCTGCCCAGCAACATCGCGGCCGTGGCGATGGTGTGCGGGGTGGCGCTGATCCTTCACGGGAAGCTGACGTTCGCCGGGCTGTGCTTTGGCGCGGCGGCGCTGTTCCATCTGAATTATTCGATCGTCATGCCCGTGCTCTGGGCGGCGCTGGTGGGGTGGTGGTGGATGGTCGACCGCCATGCTCGGCCCGTGCTTCAGTGGCGCGGCTGGCTGTTCGGCGGGCTGATCGTCGCGCTGGCCGCGGGGTGGAACATCCTGCCCGTGCTGGGGAGGCCCGAGTCTACCCCGATGCCGCTGCACGAGTTTGTCTCGGTGTATGTCAAGCTGCGCCATCCTCACCATTACGACCCGCTGAGCTGGTCGCCGATTCTCTGGGCGACGTTTGTGCTCAACTGCTCGGCGGGTTTTCTGCTGGCGCGGCTCGACGGGCGATGGAAAGCCGAGCCGGCCTGGCGAAGGGCCGCGGTGGTCTGCACTGCCGTTCTGGTGCTGCTGACTATCGCCCTGTTCGGCGCGGGAATCTGGTGGGTCAGTGAGCGGCTGATCCAGATGAGCCTCTGGCGGTTCAGCTTTCTGCTGCAGTTGATCTCGAGCTGCGTGATCGGCGTCTATTTGTGGAATGTCGCGCCGGTGCGTGTCCGCCTGGCGGTTCGCAATGCCATTGTCATCAGCGCAACGCTGGTGGTGATGGTCGCGGTGTTCATCGCCACCATGACCGACGGGCGGGCGGCGGGCGTGATCATCGAGAGCAGCCCCGCGATCGCGATCATCGTCGTGCTGTGCCTGATGTCGGCGGGCATCCTGGGCATGCAATTGCTCCCGGTGGGCCGCAGGCTTTCGGTCGGATACAAGCCGTTTGTGCTGGCGAGCTTTCTGGTGGTGTGGCTGATGGCAACGGGATGGGGCCGGTGGCTGGGCGTCATCGCCATCCCGCAGGACGACCCGCAGTATGTCGAGCTGTGTCACTGGGCCGCGGCGAACACCGACCGCGACGCGGTTTTCATCGTTCCCCCGGGCGAACAGTCGATGCGGCTTCACGGGCTCCGCGCGGTGGCGGTCAACTTCAAAAACGTGCCGCAGCTCTCGGATGAGATGCGCGAGTGGATGCGGCGGATGACCGTCGTGCTGGGCGAGGGCGGCCTTGCCGACCTGCCCGACCGCTTTGACCTGGCGCTGCAGACACTCGACCGGCGCTACGACCAGCGGTCGGCGACGCAACTGATGGCCGCCGCATCAAGCCTGGGGGCACGGTATGTCGTGACCCGCACGCGGCTGGACGAACTGGCTGAATGCGACATCACGCCTCCGCTGCCGCCGCATGGCGAGACCCGCTTCTTCCTGTATGATCTGGCCCGCGCAGAAGCCGGCGGCCAAGGCGCACGCCGCGTGCGGGCCACGCCGATGCCCGGAGAGCAGCGGGTCGCCTTCCGCGCCGGAGCTTTATCCCCGCTGCAATCATCATGACCGAGCCATCACCCATTCGTCTGAATCCGCAAACCGTCATCGACTCGGTCGTGTCGATCGCCTGCCTGCGGATCGGGGTTCACTCGGCCAACTATCTCGCGGGTGTGGCGGCCAGCGGCGGGGCGTGGTCTGCGCCGGTCTATGGCGTCGACGCCCGCACCGGGATCGCCCGGGTTGCCCTGATCGATCTGACAGCCCTGGCCGACCACATCGCGGCAGGGCCGCGACAAGCTGAAGGACACTCATGATCTACGAAGGACACGCCTTTGCCCGCGCCGGGCTGGTTGGTAACCCGTCAGACGGCTATTTCGGCAAGACCATCTCGATCGTCATCCGGAACTATCGCACCACCGTGCGTCTCTGGGAGAGCCCGCGGCTCGAGATTTTGCCCAACGCGGCCGACCTGGCTCAGTATGACAGCGTGGCCGCGATGCTGCGCGACGTGAAGCTCTACGGCTATTACGGCGGCTTCCGCATCATCAAGGCGGCGATCAAGAAGTTCTACGAATACTGCCGCAGCACCAACCTCCCGCTTCGCGAGGGCAACTTCACCATCAGCTACGGCACCAACGTGCCGCGGCTCGTCGGGCTATCGGGCAGCAGCGCGATCGTCGTGGCCACGATGCGGGCGCTGATGAAGTTTCACGGCGTCGATATCCCTCGAAACTATCTGCCCACCCTCGTGCTCAGCTGCGAGCGTGACGAGCTCAAGATCACCGCGGGGCTGCAGGACCGCGTGATCCAGGTCTATGAGGGCATGGTCTACATGGATTTCGACAAGCAGCACCTGACTGAAAAGGGCTACGGCATTTACGAGGAGCTCAAGCCCAGGGCGATGCCGCCGCTGTATGTGTCGTTCGACGCCAACCGCGCCGAGGTGAGCGACGTGACCCACCGCAACCTGCGGGAGCTTTACGACAAGGGCGATGCGACGGTCGTCGGCGCGATGCAGAAATACCGCGACCTGACCGACCGCGGTCGGGCCGCGATTCTCGCGGGCGACTGGGACGAACTGCACAAGGTGACCGACGAGAACTACGAGATCCGCCGGACGATCATGCAGATCGCGCCCGAGAACCAGCGCATGATCGACATGGCGCGCAGCGTGGGCGCGTCGGCCAAGTTCGCCGGATCGGGCGGCGCGATCGTGGGTGTCTATCACGGCGGCAAGCAATACCAGGCGCTGTCCGACGCGATGGCCTCGATTGGCTGCACGACGCTGCGCCCGATGGTGGTGGAGCCGGCCTGACGAGATGGTGGATTGACGAGCCGGCGGCCGGGGAAGGTGACTGAGCGACCGCACACGCCGTGCCGCTTTCGGGGCCGATTTCACGGCCGCTTGGAGGCCGTCGTGTCGTCAATGCGTCGCTCATCGCATCGGAGACAACATGAAACCAGTGACCAAAGCAGTGATTCCCGCGGCCGGTTTCGGCACGCGGATGCTCCCGGCGGCCAAGGCGGTGCCCAAAGAGCTCCTGCCGATTCTTGATCGTCCGACGATTCAATACGTGGTGGAGGAGTGCGCGTCGGCCGGCATCGATGACGTGCTGCTGATTTCTTCGCGCGACAAGCGGGCGATCGAAGACCATTTCGACCGGGCCCCTGAGCTGGAAGCACGCCTGAAGGCCGGCGGCAAAGAGCAGTTTCTCGCGTCGGTGGTCGAGCTGGCGTCGAAGGTGAAAGTGCACGCGACGCGGCAGCCCGAGCAGCGCGGGCTGGGCGATGCCGTGCACCAGGCCCGCCAGCACGTGGGCGATGAGCCGTTCCTGTGCCTTCTGGGCGACACCATTTTCAGCGGCGACCCGTCGCCCGCGCGGCAGCTTGTCGAGGCGGCCGGCCGACTCGGCACAGCGCTGATCGGGCTGGAGGAAGTCTCGCCCGACAAGGTCGATCGCTACGGCATCGTCGGCGGAAAGATGATCGCCGACGGGGTCATCGCCATTGATACGCTGGTGGAAAAGCCGTCGCGTGATGCGGCGCCCAGCAGGCTGGCGATCGCGGCGCGGTATGTCCTGACGCCCACGGTTTTCGCCTGCCTCGACGAGACGCCGCCGGGCAAGGGCGGCGAGATCCAACTGACCGACGCGCTCAAGCGGATGCTCGCGCGCGAGCCGATCCACGGCATTGTGCTCAAGGGCAAGCGGCACGACATCGGCAACCCCGTCGATTGGCTCAAGACGAACATCCTCTTTGCCTCGCGCGACGCGGCGCTGTGGGCACAGCTCCAGCCGATGCTGCGTGACATGCTCGGCGGCCGATGACCGGGCGCGTCATCCCGCGACTTCTCACTTGCCTTTTCGACGCGTGCAGGGCAATCATGTATTGACGCGACCCGGACGCGCGTTATCTTCGCAATCATCAGATGTCTGATCGGGCCGGAGACGGTGGCTCCTCTCCGGTCCGATTCTTTTTGGCGGGCGAGTCGGAGGCGATCGGCGGTCGGCAACCGGTTGCGTGCCCGCCGCCCGGGGCGAGACAAGGCTGTGACGCTGCCGCTGTCGCGACCGGCGTTCGACGGCCGGTGCCCGACTGCGAGGCCCGATTGGCGAATCCCGTTTGGCAACGCACGACTGTCTACTGCCGACTGCCGACCGACGCCCGACTGCCGACCGACTGCCGCCCGACGCCGTTCACGCTCTGCTCCCATGCTTCCGCTTCTCTCGCTGAATTCCGATCGCGATCGCATCGAGGCGCTGCTCAAGGCGCTGCGGCTTGATCCGGTCGATTTCGCGCTGTCGCGCGGGCCGCATGCGGGCAAGGTCGCTGCCGTTCAGGCGGCGCTGGAGGCGGTGGCGGAGCGCGGCGACGCGGCGCTGGTTGACCTGGCGCGGCAGTTTGACGACCCCGGCTTCACCGCCGACCAGATCCGCGTCACGCGGGATGACATGTCGGCGGCGGCGGGGCGGGTCGATCCGGCGCTGCTCAAGGCGGTGCGCCGGGCTATCGCGCAGGTGCGGGAGTATCAGCAGCACATCATGCCCCGGCCGATTGAGCCGCTCGTGCGGAGCGACGCACAGGGCCGGGCGCTCGTTGAGCTGGGTCTTCGCTATACACCGCTCGACTCGGCGGGGCTCTATTTTCCCGGCGGAAAGGCGTCGTATCCGTCGAGCCTGATCATGCTGGCGGTGCCGGCCCAGGTCGCGGGCGTGGGACGGATCGTGGTCTGCACGCCGCCTTCGAAATACGGCCGCTCTGACCTTGTGCTCGCGGCCGCTCATGAGCTGGGGCTGACCGATGTTTTCCGAGCCGGTGGGCCGGCGGCCATCGCGGCGATGGCGTTTGGCACCGGCACCATCCCCCGCGTCGACAAGATCGTGGGCCCGGGCAATTCGTATGTGCAGCTGGCCAAGCGGGCGCTCTCGGGGTGCGTCGGCATCGACGGATATCTGGGCCCGTCTGAGATCGTCGTCATCGCGGATGACTCGGCCGATCCGGCGTTTGTCGCCGCCGACATGATCGCCCAGGCCGAACACGACCCGGGGTCTTGTTTCCTGCTGACGCCCTCGCGGGCGCTGGCGGATGCCGTCGTCGATGAGCTGCGTCGCCAGACCGCCACGCTCGACCGCGCGCCCGCCATCACCCGAGCGCTGGGCGATCACAGTGCGGCCATCGTCTGCGGCTCGATCGAAGAGACGGTCGCCCTGGCCGACCGGTTCGCCGCAGAGCACGTCAATCTCCAGACGCGCGACGACGCACGCGTGCTTTCGCTGCTGCGACATGCCGGGGCGGTGTTTGTGGGGCCCTATAGCCCTGTCGCGGCGGGTGATTATGTGGCCGGCCCGTCACACTGCCTGCCCACCAACACCACCGCGCGTTTCTCGGGCGGCATCAGCGTTTACGAATTCCTCAAGCGGACGGGCACCGCCCGTTACACACAGCCGGGCCTGGCGGCCGACGCGGACGCGATCACCGCCCTGGCCGATGCCGAACACCTGGGCGCCCATGCCCAGAGCGTGCGGCTGAGAAACCGCTGAGGCCGACGCCCGGCCGCGCGGACGGGCATACTTTGACAGTTTTCGACGGCGTTCTTACGGTTTGCATCCCATGATGGAATCGGCAATCAACAAGGCCCAGGCGCTGGTCGAGGCCTTGTCCTATATCCAGCGTTTTCACAACAAGGTCATCGTTGTCAAGATCGGCGGCTCGATCATGGACAACGAGCAGGCGCTGTCGACGATCCTCTCCGACATCGTCTTCATGAATTACGTCGGCATGCAGCCCGTGCTCGTCCACGGCGGCGGCAAGGCGATCAACCAGGCCACGGAAACCGCCGGCCTCACGCCCCAGATGGTCATGGGTCGCCGGTATACCGACGAGCGCACGCTGGCGATTGCCGAGCATGTGCTGTGCAACCAGATCAACAAGTTCATCGTCAACTTCATCCAGAGCCAGGGGTGTGAGGCGATGGGCCTGCACTCGCTGAGCAGCGTCGTGCTGTTTGCCGAGAAGACCTATGTGCAGGCGCCCGACGGCCGACGGATTGACCTGGGCATGGTCGGTGAGGTCAAATCGGTCAACGCGCGGCTGCTGCAGTTGCTCGTGCAGGCCGACTCGATCCCCTGCATCGCCACGATCGCGCGTGATCAGGCGGGCGGCAAGCTCAACGTCAATGCCGATACGGCTGCCGGCGCGGTCGCGGCGGCGATGAAGGCCGACAAGCTCGTCGTCGTCTCCGACACCCACGGCATCCGCCGCGACGTCAACGACCCCGAGAGCCGCATTTCGACCCTGACCACCACCGAGATCGAGGAGATGGTCAAGTCGGGCGCCATCGGCACCGGCATGCTGCCCAAGGTTGAGGCCTGTGTTCATGCCCTGCGCGGGGGTGTGACCAAGGCCCACATCATCGACGGCCGCATTCCCCACTCGCTGCTGCTCGAGATTTACACCGAGTCGGGCATCGGGACGGAAATCATTCTTTGACCAACGTGTTGTCGACCGTGGCGTGATGCTGCGGCGGCGCTGCGACGTGGTACACTCACGGCTTGCCGCCCGCGCGGGTGGAAACGCCTTCTCACCGCCGTCAGCCATGAGCAAGCGCAAGCATTTCCTTCAATTCTCCGATTTCAGCGCCGACGAGTTGCACCACGTGCTTGACGTGGCGTCGCGTCTCAAGTCACAGCTCAAGCAGACCGGCCGCAACGACCCGCTGCTGGTCGGCAAGACGCTGGCATTGGTGTTCGAAAAACCCTCACTCCGCACTCGAGTGAGTTTTTCGGTGGCGATGACCCAGCTCGGTGGCGCTGCCATGGTGCTGCGGCAGGAGGAAGTGGGCATCGAAACCCGCGAACCCACGCAGGATGTGGCGCGTGTGCTCTCGGGCATGTGCGATGGCATCATGATCCGCACGTTCGCCCAGGAGCGGGTTGAAAAGCTGGCCCGTTATTCGAGCGTGCCGGTGATCAACGGGCTGACCGACCTGTGTCACCCCTGCCAGGCGCTGGCCGACATCCTCACCCTCCGCGAACACTTCGGCGACCTGCGCGGCAAGACGATCGCCTTTATCGGCGACGGCAACAACGTCGTCCGATCGCTCGCGGTGGCGGCGGGGCGGTTTGGCATGCGGTTCGTCCTTGCCACGCCGGGCGGATATGCCCTGCCGGGCGAAGACATCGACCGCATCATGTCGCAGGTGCCCGATCTGGATTTTGTCACCACCTATGAGCCGGCCGACGCGGTCCGCGGCGCCGACGCGGTCTACACCGACACATGGGTCTCGATGGGCCAGGAAGCCGAAAAACAAAAGCGCCTCGACGACTTCGCCGGCTTCACACTCGACCGTGCACTGATGGCGCAGGCGCCGTCGCACTGCGTCGTGCTCCACTGCCTGCCGGCCTACCGGGGCTACGAGATCAGCGAAGAGGTGATGGAGGGGAAAAACTCGCTGATCTTCCCGCAGGCCGAAAACCGCCTCCACGCGCAGAAGGGCTTGCTGGCCGTCCTGCTCGGCGGGCAGTGAGCCCGCTTCCGCCGGCACGCCCGCTGGCACTTCCGACGGCTCGACCGCCGGCTCGACCGCGCATCGTCGTTCACGAACAGCGAGGCCGGCTCAGGTCATAATCCTGTGCGGCATAAGCCGCTCATGCCCCACAGCGCACCGCCTCGCGGCAGGGGTGGGGTGCCCGCCGAGTCTCGCTGCAGCCTGACGCGGCCGGCCACACGAATCGGCGGGGGCGTGATATCCTCAAAGCATGTTCCGCAAGGTGGATCGCATCCTGCTCCGCGTGACGGCGCTGCCCGCGGCCATCGCGTATTACCGCGACCAGCTCGGGCTCGAACTGATCAACGCCGACCACCGTGTCGCCAGCTTTCGCATGGGCGAAGCCGAGCTCGTCCTTCACGCCGATCCCGACCTGCCCGCCCAGGGCGTCTACTTTCTCGTCGATGACGTCCGTGCCCTCTATGCCCGCCGGGAGACGCTGGGCCTCCGCTTCATCTCCGCCCCCAAGGCGACGGCGCGGGGCTATACCGCGACGGTCAAAGACCCCCAGGGCACCGTGCTGCTTCTGCTCGATCGCTCGGCGGGCGAGGCGGCATCGGCGGCGGTCGAAGACGCCGCCGCCCCGGGCACGCTCTTTCCCGGTGTCGAGCCGCGCCAGTCGGCCAAGCCCGAGCGGCTCATCGCGGCCTACGAGCGCATCAGGCTCACCGCCGACGACCTGCCCTACACGCCCCAGTTTGAAACGCTGTATCTCGAATACGCCTCTGCGTTCGACCCCAAACCCTCGCGGGCAGAGGCCTGGCGACATCTGCTCAACCTGCGCAAAAGCGGAAAGCTCCCCAAGCTGGGCGAGGCGCGGTCGGTGCCGCCGGAGATCGACGACGACGACCGCGCACGGCTCCTCGACCTGATCGGCGACGACCTCGGCCGGCGCGACCGCCTGCCCTATTCCGACCGCTTCAACCAGATCGTCGACGCCTTCAACGCCGGCCGCTCAAGGCCGATCAGCCCGCACCACGTCTGGCGGCTCGTGGCGACGCTGGCCAAGTAGAGCAACTTGAGTGGTAGCCCGGTGACATTGGCTATACTTACTCCAACCATATGTACGCCTACACGATAGATAATGCGGCCATTGGCAGTGCGACACGGTTAGGTTATCCCGCTCGCCGGTGATGGATGATCTTCATGATCTCTTCGACCGCCGCTTCGAGGCTGTCGTTGATCACCATGTAGTCGAACGCCCGGCTGCCCTTGGCCATCGCGATCTCGCGACGGGCGGCGCGGAAACGCTTGTTGATGTCGTCGGTGCTGTCGCGGCCGCGGTCGGTCAGACGCTGGAGCAGCGTCGGCTCGTCAGGGGGAAGGATGAAGATCATCAGCGCCTGCGGGTAGTGATAGCGCACCTGCAGCGCCCCCTGCACATCGATCTCCAGCAGCACGTCGCGGCCTTCGGCCAGGCGATCCAGCGCGGGGTGCTTGGGCGTGGCGTAGTAGTCGCCATAGACCTGTGCGTATTCGAGGAACTCGTCGCGGTCGAGCCGGCGGAAAAACTCCTCGCGCGAGATGTGGTCGTAGGTCTTGCCCTTGTCGTCCGCCTCGTGGTGCGGGCGGGTCGTCGCGCTGACCGTGTACCAGACGTGAATACGCTCGGCCAGCAGTCGCGAAATCGTGCTCTTGCCCACGCCCGAAGGCCCGACCAGCACGATGAGCAGCCCCGATGAACCCGCGGTCGATGACATGCTTGCAGGATAGAGTTGTCAGTTGCCAGTTGCCAGTTGCCGGCCGACAGTGGGGGACGTGGGTCGGTGCTCGTGGGTGGGCAGTAGGCAGTGGGCAGCCGGCGGTTGGCGGTCGCCAGTTGTCGGTCAGCAGTAAAGACCCGGCGGGCCGGCATCTCCAGCCACCCGTCTCCAGCTACTCCTTCCGGCAACAGACATCTGGCAACTGCCGACTACTTCATCGCCGGGATCAGGTGATAGAGCATCCAGTAGACCACGACGCCGCTGATCGAGACATAGACCCACACATACCACGTGGGCCTGGCGATGCGTTTGTGCTTATCCCATTTGCGCGTCGCGGCGCGCCAGACCGCCATCGCGATGCCCGGAAGCATGACGATCGCCATGATCACGTGCGGGAACAGCACCAGGAAATAAACCGTCCGCAGCAGGCTCGGTTCGAGCCCGGTCGACCGTGAGCCGTAGACGAAGTTGGAGTAGAGGTAGGTGCACAGAAAGACGCCCGAGGCCACCAGCGCCGCGATCATGCAGGCGGCGTGTGCGCGGTAGTTCCTGCGCTTGATGAACACGAAGCCGCCGATGAGCAGGAGGGTGGCCAGTGCGTTGAGGCTCGCGTTGATGGCGGCGAGCGTTTCCTTTGGGTCCATAGAGAGGGGTAAGGGTTGGTGCTTTTGTCGAGGCACGAAAGGGAACGGTTTCAGCGGGATTCGGCCGCGAGTTCCGCGGCGTCACGGGTGAGCTGGGTCAGCTCGTTGTCGTCGGCGCTATTGTAGAAGCCGCGCACTTTGCCCGCCGCATCGACCAGCAGAAACCGTTCGCTGTGGCCGGGCAGGGCGTCGGCGGTGCGGGGGTTGGCGCTGAGGCGGAAGCCGGCCGCGGTGTCGAAGATCGCCTTGCTCGGTCCCGTGAGGAAGTGCCACCGCTGCGGGTCGGCCTGCAGTTCCGACGCGTACTCTCGCAGCACCTCGGGCGTGTCCTTCTCCGGATCGACCGTGATCGAGACGATCTTCACCCGCTCGTCGGGCAGGGCATCCTGCAGCTTCTTGAGCTTGGCGGTCATCATCGGGCAGGCGCCCGGGCACTCGCTGAAGACCAGCGACAGCACATAGGGGGTCCCGCGGAGCGTGTCGCTGCCCACCGTCTCGCCGGTCGAACTCGTCAGCGAAAACGACGGGGCCTCATACAGAATGGGCAGATCATTCGACGGCGTCGCACTGCGGGGCATCACCATGAGCACCGCCAGCGAGATCGCCGCCGCCCACAGCGCGGCGCCCAGGATCAGGACAGGTTTACGAATGGCCATCTCGTTTTCCTCGATCGCGGCCAACGTCTTGCCGCATTGGGGGGCCCGATGCCTGCCGACAGACTCACTGCCGGGCGAAGGTCGGCCCATTGTTCTTGTTCAACTCGCCCGGCTGCGCCGCGCGGTGACGGTGGCGAGCGAAAAGGTCACGGCCGCGAACGCGAGCGTCACCGCGAGGCAGACCGCCACCGAGGGCAGTCCGCCGACGGCGTCAGCGGGGTAGAGCCCGCGGCGAATGCCCGCGAGTCCATAGCTCAGCGGGTTGAGCGCCATCACCCAAGCCAGGCCGCCCATGGCGCCCTGCGGCGGAAACAGCGCCCCGCTGAGAAACCACATCGGCATCAGGAACAGGTTCATGATCGCATGAAAACCCGCGGTCGATTCCATGGGCCAGGCGATCGCCAGCCCAAGGGCGGTGAGGGCGAAGGCGATGACCAGCATCATCACCGCCGCCAGCGCGACACCGGAAACTGTGAGTTGCACCCCAGCCAGCGGCGCGAGCAGCAGCAAGACCATCGCCTGCCCGACCGCCAGCACCGTGCCGCCGATGACTTTGCCCAGCACGACCGACCATCTCGGCACGGGCGCCACCAGCACGCCCTGCATAAATCCCTCGCGTCGGTCTTCGATGATCGAGATGGTCGAAAAGATGGCGGTGAACAGCAGCACCATCAGCACCGCGCCGGGGAAGAAGTATTCGAGATAGGTCTGCCCGCCAGTTGTCGCCACACCGCCCGACAGGGCCAGGTCAGGCGAAGCGGCGTTGCCAGACGCCGCGCCCCCGGCAAAGCTCCGCCCCATGCCCGCGCCGATGAGCAGCCAGAAGACGATCGGGGTCAACATCGCGCCGACAACGCGGTTACGCTGTCGCAGAAATCGCACCAGCTCGCGCCGCGCCAGCGAGGCGGCGGCCAGCCAGGGCCTGGGCTTGGCCGCGACGTCGGCGGGCAGGGCTAGTGCGGCGGAACTCATGGCGGCAGATGGTAGAAGCTGCCGAGGCCCCGGACATGATGCGGCCTGCGGCAAGTTGCCGCAGGCTGCCCTGCCCCGCGATTCTCCGGGCGAAAGCGACATCGCCGGTCATGACCGATCGAACCTCATGCCGGATCGATCATCGCCATGCGGGCCATTGTCGCCCGTCGGCGTCGCCATCGCGGCGGGCGCACCGGATGCCGGTGCGCGTTGGCCGGCGCGTCGGGCCTCTCTATACTGGGTGACCTATGGCCCGAACCGTCGATCATCCCGCCCTCAAGCCGCTCAAGGCGGCGTTTCCCGACACCCGTTTGCTCGTGGGTGAGTTTCGCGACATGGTCACCGTGGTGGTGCCCCGCGAGCGGATCAAGGATGTGTCGCGGTTTTTGCGCGACGACCCGGCGCTGCGCTATGACATGCTCGCGGAGCTCAACGGGGTGGATTACCTCCGCTATCCCGGCGCGGCGCACCGCTTTGCGGTTAACTACGGCCTGACCAGCGTGGGCAATAACAACCGGCTGTGGCTCAAGGTGTTTCTCGACCCGCAGCGCGACACCGCGCCCAAGACCGGCGTGCGCGACGAAGAGCTGGCCGACGCCGACCCGGGGCTGAAACTCGCGACCGTCACCGACATCTGGCCCGGCGCCGAGTGGATGGAGCGCGAGGTCTATGACATGTTCGGGATCGTCTTCGAAGGCCACCCCGATCTGCGGCGAATCCTGACCTGGAATGGGTACGGCTCGCATCCGCTCCGCAAGGATTACCCCCTCCGCGGCGTCGGCGAGCGTGAGACCTATAAAATCGTCACCCGCGACAGCGCCTGACAAACCCGCGCCGGCGTGCTCGCCCGGTCGATCGGCGTCTCGAGAAAAGCCCACCGATGAATCGGGCGTCGCCTTGCCTGAGGCCGGCACGCCTGGGGCTGGCACGCCTGGGGCCGGCATGCCTGGGATGGCGGTAGTGCTCGTCGGGCCTGCCGGCCGCTATCGCCCGAGGCCTCGCCCGGTCAGGGCACGCGCGATCGAGGCGGGGTTGTTGGGCACCGCGTTGGGCCCGTTGTCGTTGACGAGGTGGGCGTCGACCCGTCGGCCGTTGGCGCTGGCTTCCGTCGTGGCTCGCTGGTCGCGGACCGGGCGCGCGATGGCCTCGGGATCGTCGCCCAGCGGCTGCTTGCCGATGATCACGGCGATCTTGTCCACCTCCGCCTGCTTGGCGTCCATGGCCGACTGAAGCTCACGCAGCCGCACTTCCAGCTCGCGGTATTCCCGGAGCGAGCTGTCGTAGAGTTCCTGTCCTTCGGCGATCCACTGTTCAATCGACTTGGCCATGATCGTGATGCTCCGGCGTTGGTTGCGTGTGTGCTGACTCGGGTCGATAGTGCTGGATCGCACCTTCCGCGCCAGCGCACAAAAAGCACCGCCGCCTGTCGCTGCGGCAGCCGTCAAGGTCTTGCGGGGCGATTGGCTCGTCCGATGAACGGGGCTATAGTGCCAGCCCTGCCCTTGGCCGATGTCAGGGCCCAGGGGAAATGTCAGAGGAATACATGAACAACGCGAGCCGTAAACTGTTTGCCGGCGGGCTTTTACTGGCGACTGCCGCCTGCTTTGGCTGCGGAAAAACCATGACCAGCGACAACAAACACACCACCGCGTCAGGGCTGACGATCGTCGAAGTCGAAGCCGGCGACGCCGGGGCACGCAAGGGCGACACCGTCTTCGTGCACTACACCGGCAAACTGACCGACGGAAAGGTCTTCGACTCGTCCTACAACCGCGGCGAGCCGATCAGTTTCGAACTCGGCAGCGGCAAGGTCATCAAGGGCTGGGACGAAGGCATCGCCGGCATGTCGGTGGGCAAGAAGCGGCAGCTGATCATCCCGCCCGAACTGGGCTATGGCCCCGCGGGCGCGGGCAAAGGCCTGATCCCACCCAATGCGACGCTGGTGTTTGATGTCGAACTCGTCGGACTCATCCGCGGCGGCTGATGCGCCGACATGGGCCGCTGAACCGGCGGTTGCGTGAAACCACCCTCGCCGCCCGAGCCCTCGCAGCCACCGCCCTCGCAGCCCCCGCTGAGCGACAGCGAGCCTGCGCGCGGCCGATCCCCTGGACCCGGTCTCACGCAAGCCGCCGCCCCCGCCGATCGCGCCGGCGAAATCGTTTCGGGCGCTATTCCCGCGTCGTCGCTCGAATCGCGGCCCGCCTCCGACCGATCGCAGGGCGACACGAATCGTGCCCGATCCTCGCGGCCGAACGAGACGCCGCGCGATCCGTCGCGGCGACGATTTCTGCGGCTCTGCGCTGGCGGTGGGGCCGCGGCGGCGCTGCTGGGTCTGCATACGGTGGCCATCGAGCCCACGTGGCTTGACGTGAGCGCGAGCGACGTGGTCGTGCCGGGTCTGCCTGGCGAGTTCGATGGGCTGCGGATCGTCCACCTCTCTGACCTCCATGCCGGCGGCATGACCTCGCTGGACTACCTCGACTCGGTAATCACCCGCGCCAACCAGACCCGCGCCGACATCGCGGTCGTCACCGGCGACCTGACGACCCACGACCCCGCCTTCATCGCCCAGGCCACCGCGCTGGTCGGGCGGCTCGCCATGCCGACCTACGTCTGCCTGGGAAACCACGACTACAACCCGCTCGGGCAGGCGCATCCGAGCCAGCCGATGGTGCTGGCCGACCAGATCGCGGCGGGGCTGGCGACGTTTCCTCATGTCGAGCTGCTGCGCAACCGGGCGGTTGAACTCCGCAGGGGAGATAGCCGGCTGGTGATCATCGGGCTCGAAGACGTGCTGACCGGGCGGCTCGATCTGACCACACCCATGAGACAAGCCGGCGCGACGCCCGATCAGCCGATGCTCATTCTCAGTCACAACCCCGACGCGGCGTCGATGATCCAGGCCATGGCGTCGGGGCTGATCCTGGCCGGTCACACCCACGGCGGGCAGGTTCGTCTCCCGCTGATCGGCGCCCTGTATCTCAATATAAAGCAGCGTCAATTTGATCAGGGGCTCTTCGATTTGGGGCGATGTCGCATGTACGTTTCGCGCGGCGTGGGGTATCTTTTTCCTGTTCGGCTGCTCTGTCGGCCCGAGATGCCCGTGTTGACATTGCGTGCCCGTGCATGATGCCAGGCAACCATGGCGACCCCCAACCCCCCTCCCCCTCGCCCCAACCCGACCCCAGACGAAGATGACGCTGCGGCCAAATCCGCCGCGGCCAGCACCACCGGAGACGCAGCAACGCCCGTCGGCCCGCTCGTGAAGGGGTTGGATTACATTATCGACCCGCACGGCCGATGGATCTTCACCGCCTACTTCCTGCGCCGACGCGGGTACTGCTGCAAAAACGCCTGCCTCAACTGCCCCTACAAGAGCCCGTGAGAAGTCTGCGGCATGGCATGTAAGCACATCGGCCGCGGCGGGTTGTGCCAGTGGGGCGCGGGCGATCGCGCTTGGGCTCGCGACTGAGCGTGGTTGATCGAGATCGGGTCTGCCTGCCGATCAGGCCTGCTTGTTGCGGTTGAGGCTGGCCGGGTCGAGCCGCTGACGGATGTAGTCGGCGCGTGCGGCGCGGCGGAGGTCTCCCTCGAGCTTGCGACCCTGGATCTTCTGCAGGTGGGCGGGCTGGGTCAGCAGGAAAAGCTCGTTGACCGTCTTGGTGTCGACATCGCGGATCCGCCCGAGGTTGATTCCCAGCCTCACGTGTGACAGCAGGAACAGCACCTCTTCGCTGGCCATCAGTCGCGCCGACCTGAGTGTCGCCAGCGCACGATAGACGCGGTCGTCGAGGGCGGTCGTGCGGTCATTGAGCAGCGTCTTGCGCGCGTGGTGTTCGTAGTCGATGATCTTGGGAATCACCACGTGCTTGAAGTCGTCCATGATGTCGACTTCGCTCTTGCCCAGCGTGGTCTGGTTGGAGATCTGGTAGAAGTCGCCGGTGGCTTCGGTGCCTTCGCCGTAGAGCCCGCGGACCGCCAGCCGCATGTCGCGCGCGGCGCGAAAGACCTTTTCGATCTCGCCGGTGAGCTTGAGTGCCGGCAGGTGGAGCATGACGCTCACGCGGATGCCCGTTCCCACGTTGGTCGGGCAGGCGGTCAGGTAGCCAAACCGCGGCGAAAACGCGATGTCGAGCTTGCTCTCGACCAGGTCATCGATCCGGCTGATCTGTTCCCACGCCTCGTCGAGCTGCAGCCCCGACCGCAGCACCTGGCTGCGCAGGTGGTCGTCCTCGTTGACCATGATCGAGACGTTTTCGGTGTCGCTCACGGCGACGCCGCGGGCGCCCTCGGCCGACGCATGGGGCTTGCTGATCAGGTGACGCTCGACCAGCAGATCGCGGTCGACCTGCGGCGCCTGCTCGAGATCGACATACAGCATCCGCTCGGCGATGCCCGACCCCAGCACGGTGTCGCGAAGCCGCCGCTCGAGCTGGGTCCGCTGCGGGCGCGAACAGCGCGTCAGAAACGGATAGCCGCTCACGTTTCTCGCCAGGCGAATGCGTGACGAGATCACGATCTCGCTCATCGGTCCGCTTCCGCGGAGCCATTCGCCTGCGTGTTGGGTCAGATCGGAGAGTTTCATGGCTGGTCAGGTCTGCCGGCGACCGGCGCGAGTCGGACGATCGATCATGGCGCGTCGCGTCAGCCGCCTTCGGCCTGTCGAATCTGGTCGCGGAGCTTGGCGGCCCGCTCATAGTCCTCGGTCTCGACCGCCCGTGCCAGTTCCTTTCGGAGCCGCGCGAGGTCCATCCCGCGCTTGGCGGGCACACCCGTGCCCCCACGCCGCATGGGCACCTTGCCCACGTGGTGTGTCGCGCCCTCGTGGGCACGCTGGAGCAGCGGCGTCAGGTCTTTTTCGAACAGCGTGTAGTCGTGCTCACAGCCCAGGAAGCCGTTCTGGCGGAACTCGGCCCAGGTGATGCCGCAGTGTTCGCAGGTCGTTCCGGTTTCCTTCGCCAGGCCCGAATGCTGCAGCACGAAATTGGTCAGCAGCTCGTTGATCGGCGTGTGGGGCGAGTGGGCCCCCTTCATCGGAACACCCTCGCTGGCCGACGCACACTGCTCGCACAGGTGCTTTTCGACCTTCTTGCCGCCCTTGATCTCAGTCAGGTGAACCGTTGCGGGCTTGTTGCAGTTGTCACATTTCATATCAGCCTCTTCCCCGCCGCAGGCGGCGGCGGGCGCCGACCTCCCGATCGGCATGCCAATCTCCATATCGGCCAACTCGGGCTCAGACAATGCGGGCGTCGCACATCACGGAAATCAGACGACGCGGGCTCAGATATGCCCGCTCAATGGTAGTGGCGGCCCGGCGCGACCGTCAATCGTGTCGACAGTGCGACACCGCCCGACAGGCTGATTCTACGACCGCCCGGGATGGAAGGCTGCCGAATTCTCCGGGGTTTCCCAGACCTCCACCGACACCAGGCGAACCGTCCCGGGCAGCCGCGGTATCACATGCTCGGCCACACGCAATGCCACGTTTTCCGCCGACGGGTTCAGCCCGCCCATCTCGGCGACATCGTTGAGGTGACGGTTGTGCATCGGCAGGGTGATGCCGTCGACAATCCGCTCGAGGTCGTGGAAATCCATCACCACGCCGATCGCGTCGAGCGCCGCGGCCGACACCCGCACCCGCACGACCCAGTTGTGTCCGTGGAGGGGTTCGAGCGAACCGTCGTAAAGCCGCAGCTGGTGCGACGCGCAGAAACCCCGCGTGGTGGTGATTTCAAACATGGTTCGTCCGGGTGAGCAGGGGCATGAAGCAGGTCCAGATAAATGGCCAGGATAGGTGGGGCTGGTGAATCGAAGGGGCCGCTGACGTCGGGCAGACCGACCAGGGCAGCCCGGCGGGGTCAGGTGAATCAGGGTGAAGGCGGCACGGCCGGGAACTGGGAAAACAGGCTGAACAGCAGGTAAGCGAATGGCGCCGCCAGCAGGGGGCTGTCGATGACATCGAGGATGCCTCCGAAACCGGGGATGGCGGTGCCCGAGTCTTTCACGTCGGCGTCGCGCTTCATCAGCGACTCGAGCAGGTCACCGAGCTGGCCGACGGCGCCGATAATCATGCCGAAGACAAAGCCACGGTAGTAGTTGAGGTTGACCATGTAAGCGGCGCAGATCGCGCCGACAACGCCCGCAGTGAGCACGCCGCAGACGAAGCCCTCCCAGGTTTTGCCCGGGCTCAGCCAGGGGATCAGCTTGTGCCGCCCCAGCGCGCGTCCGCCGAAAAAAGCGCCGATGTCGGTGAATTTGACGGTCAGCAGGATCAGCAGCACCGTCATCGTGCTTCCGGTGAACCGGTTGGATTCCTTGACCCGAAGCGCCATGAGAAACCACCCCAGCCCGCCGAGATAGAGCGCCGCGAGCACGGTGCCGGCGATGTGGTGGATCGCCCCCTGTGTCTGCCGCACCCACGCCACGCGCAGCGCGGCAAAGAGCATGACCCCGACGATGATGAACGCCAGCGTCGATGTCGCGACCGGCACAAACCAGGCGTATTGCGTGAGAAACGCATGAACCAGCAGCGTGCTTGTTCCCGCGGCGGCGATGAAGCGGTAGGGCCTGACGTCTTCGGCGGTGAACAGGGTGGCGAGTTCGAAAACGGCCGGCGGAAGGGTCAGCAGCAGCAGGATCAGGATGCCCAGGCCCTGCAGCCCGCCGTGGACCATGCCCTTGGTCCAGTTGCCGATCATGTGGTCGAGCCACAGCAGCAGCACGAGTCCGCCCAGCATGACCGGGCCGTAGGTCAGACGATTTCGCAGCGAGCGTTCCATGACAATTCGGGCCTGTGCCCGGGCGCGGGCGTGGCAGTGTCATACCCGCCCGCCCGCGCGCGGTCGAGTCAGTATGTTTTCAACCGCCGACCCTGCCGATAGATTCACCACCGGCCGGGCGCGGTACGTTCGGCAGGGATCAGAGAGGAATGCCCATGTTCGAGAAGATTTTCAAGGCCTATGACGTCCGCGCCACCTACCCCAGCCCCCTCAATGAGGAGGCGGCCTGGAAGGTGGGCCACGCGACGGCCCAGTTTCTCAAGCGCTCGACCGCGTCGGGCGACGGTCATGAACTGGCGCGGAAGGACACCATCGCCGTCGGCCGCGACATGCGCACCCACAGTCCCGCGCTGGCGGGAGCGCTGGTCGAGGGCATTCGCTCGACCGGCATGAACGTCATCGATGTCGGCATGATCGACACCTCGTTCATCTACTTTGCCATCAACCACCTCGACTGCGTCGGCGGCATCCAGGTGACCGCGAGCCACAACCCGCCCAACTACAACGGCTTTAAAATCTCGGGGCCCAAGGCCAAGCCGATCGGCTCGGCCACCGGGCTCAACGACATCCAGCGGATCGCGACGCAGCTTCGCCCCGGCAACACCGGCGAAAAAGGCGGCTACGAGCAGGCCGACCTCTGGACCGACTACCGCAAGCACGTGCTCAAGTTCCTCGACCTCAAGCGCAAGCTGCGGGTCGTCGTCGACGCCAGCAACGGCATGGCGGGCAAAATGGTTCCGCTGGTGTTCGGCGGGCAGGAAAACCTCCAGATCGTCCCCATGCTCTTCGAGCACGAGGGCACGTTCGTCCACGACCCCAACCCGCTGGTCGATTCGAACATGGACATGCTGCGCAAGCGCATGGCCGAGGAACTGAGCGCCAACCGCCCCGTCGATCTGGGCGCCTGCTTCGACGGTGACGCCGACCGCTGCTTCTTCCTCGACGAGACGGGCACGACCGTCGGCTGCGACATCCTCACCGCGCTGCTGGCGCGCGATTTCCTCTCGCTGCCCGGGAACGACGGCGCGACGATCGTCTATGACCTGCGGTCGAGCCATGTCGTCCCCGACGAGATCAAGTCTGCCGGCGGCGTGCCGCGGCGCGACCGTGTCGGACACGCCTTCATCAAGAAAGCCCTGGCCGAGAGCGGCGCCGTCTTCGGCGGCGAACTCTCCGGTCACTTCTACTTCCGCGACAACTTCAACTGCGACAGCGGCGCGATCGCGTTCGCCCGCGTGCTGTCGGTGCTGTCAGCCCAGCCCCACCCGATGGGCCATCTCGTCGAGCCGCTGTACCGCTATTCCCACACGGGAGAAGTCAACTTCCACGTCGAAGACAAGGACGCCAAGATCCGCGAGCTGGCCGAGCGATATCAGAAGGGCGAGATCGACTACCTCGACGGCATCACCGTCGACATGGGCGAGTGGTGGTTCAACGTCCGCAAGAGCAACACCGAACCGCTCCTGCGGCTCAACCTCGAAGCCCGCAGCGACGCGCTGCGCGACGAGAAGTATGCGGAGCTTCAGCGCATGCTGGGCGAGCCGGTCGTGGGGCATTAGGCCCGCCCGCGCGGCGGCCGAAGGGGCATGGCGGAGCCCAGGCGCGGATCGCGCCGTCGCTCGGACAATCCTGTTCGCAATCCTGTTCGAATGTGGGTTGAAGCTTGCGGAGGTTCCGCCGTGGCACGGGCGGTCAGCCCGTGTCATCTCGCCGTAGCGATTCCTCTGGCTGATGTCGCGGGCTGCAAGGTGGCGGGCGTATCGATCACGATCGGGATCAGAACGGCGGCGCTTCGCCGCGCTTCCACCAATCGGCGTCCTGCATGTCGCCCGGCTCTTCTTCGCCGGCGGTTTCGCCTTCGCTGATCGCGTTAGGCCGGACCGCGCTGGCCAGCGCCACCGCGAAGACTGGCGCGACGAGCTTGAGCGTCTCGAGGTCGTCGTTCGTGAACGGGCAGGCGCCGTCGCGGAAGAGGATGACGCCCGCGAGCGATTCGCCCAGGTATGAGCAGTTGACCGCGAGCACCGCCTGGCCCCGGAGGTGGCGAAGCTCTTTGGCCGTCAGTTGCGCCGTCGCCTCTTCGGCGCTCAGGCGCACCGCGCCTTCTCGCGTCGTGCGGACGAGAATGCCGTCGCGGATCGCCTCGGCCAATTCGGGTGACGACGGGATCGTGTACTTGATATAGGCGCCCAGCTGATAGCCCTCGTCGGCCGCCAGCCAGACAGCGGTGTTGGCATAGCCCACGCGGCGCATCACCCAATCCATGGCGTGACACAGCAGTTGTTCGAGGTCGGCGGCCGACTGGCAGAGCTTGCGGAAATCCTCCCGCGTCCTGACCAGGTCCATCTGACGAGAGAGCTCGCCGTAGGCGCTGACCAGGTCGTTGCACAGCAGGTCGACCTTCTTGCCCACGACGCGACGCGCCTCGTTGAGCCGGCGGACGGCCTTTCGCAGGCGGTCGATCCGTCCGAAGCTGCGCTGATACTCACGCTGCCGGAGCATGGCCGCCCGCACGCGCTCGCTGAGCACCTCGGTCGAAACCGGCCCGGGCACGAAATCGACCGCGCCGCAGCGGATGGCCGCCACCGCGTCATCGAGACTGGGCTGTGCCGCGGTGACCACGGCCGCCGACGCGGGCGACGCCTTGTAGAGTTCGCGAACCAGCTGCAGCCCGTCGCCGTCGGGAAGACGGATATCGGTCACCAGCAGTTCGACCTTCTGCGCCGCGATCAGCTTGAGGGCCTCTTCCGACGAGGCGGCCGAGAGGATTCGGCAGGGCATGGCCAGCTTGCTCTGCAGGCCGCTGACACGCCCGCCGTCGGTCGGCGAAACGACCAGCACACGGGGCAACCGAACCGATGACTTCTTGGTGATGGTCTTGCTTGCCGACATACGCGGAGTAAACCCTCCGCAAAGGGGATCGGTCAGAAACGCCTGCGGGTGAAGATGGAGGCCCGTGATAAATCCGCGGAGAAGGCTTGCGGATTGAGGGCGTAAGTGACGTTCGCGAAAGCGCTTGCGAGCCCCTGATTACCGGACACCGGCGCGGACGTTCGCCCGCGCCGCGGTCGGGGCGGCCGGGGCGGTGGCGCTGGTCCCCGCGGTGGCGGGGGCTGCCGGTGAGCC
>CAZBOE010000016.1:0-2788 GCA_964493365.1 uncultured Tepidisphaeraceae bacterium
CGCGCGCCGTGCCGGCCGACACCGCGGTCGCTTGACCGACGCCCCGCGATTCATCCTGCGCCGTCGGGTCGGTTGCCTTCGCGGTCGCCGTGCCGGTCGCGTCGCCAGTTCCGCCGGAAGTCGCGTCGGCAGCCGCTTCGGCAGCCGCCTCGACGCCTTCCTCGGCGCTGTCGGTCGTGTCGGTGCCCGCCACCGCCTTGACATGCTCCGCCACCCGGGCCACCGCCTTCACGTCGGCGGGCGTCGGCAGCGGCGTCACCACCACGCCATCCGGGCCGGCTTCGCCTTCGACCGCGCCCTGCCCGTCCGAACCGTCTGGCGGCGCATCGACACCGCCGGCCGGCAGATCACCCGCGGCATCCGACGTCTGCGCAACACCCTCGCCGCCCGGCGGCTTTACGCCACCCGACGAGCCGGGCATCTGACACGACACGCCCAGCCCCACCGCCGCCCACAGCAGCAGCAAGCACCCGCGTCGCCTCACAAGTTCACGATGAATTCCCGCACGATCAGCCATGTTCGCCATCCTTGGCGTATGCCTGTCAGCCCCTGCCTCAAGCCTGCGCGGTGTCTCCACACCGCCCCATCGGCCACCAGCCAAGTCTACCCGCCTCTGCCGGAGCGTCCAGCGAAGTTTATGGCCGTCCACCCGTCGGCGGCGCGTCATCGTCCGGTGGCGTCGGCCGGTGGTCTTCAGGCAACCGCGATGTTCACCTCGGAGAACAACTGGTTGTTTACCGTCGTCGCGTCGGCGGCGAGATTCACCGTCGCCGTCAGCGTCAGCGTCGTGCCCGTCGCCTCGGCCGGCGGGATCACCGGCACCGTCAGCCGCACCGTGCGGTCAGGCCTGATCCTCAGGTTGCGCGGCAGCGTAAAGCTGATCGGCTCACCGTTGAACTCGCCGCTGAGCACCAGGTCGGCCACGCCCCGCGCGTCGATATTGCCGTTGTTTCGCACGATAAACGTCACGGTCGACCGACGCCCGGCGCGATAGCTCGATCGCGTCGTCACGCTGTCGATGCTCAGATCGACAAACGGCGGCGCGATGTTGAACGCCCCGACCGACGCGCTGTTGTTGCTGCTGTCGGGGTCGGTAATCGCCCCGTCGAAGTTGGCCCGCGCCACCAGGAACACATCGCCCTCGACATCGCTCGGCAGCGTGAGCCGGCGGCTGAACCGCTGCGAGCGGCCCTCGCGAATCCGCGCATTGAGCGTTTCGGTCGCAAACGGCACGGCGTCGTCCGACAGCTCGGGCGTCGATGACAGGTAATACGCCACACCGACGGGGCCCCGGTAATCGACGTTGCCCGAGTTGTTGAGCGTCAGCGTCGCGGCCTGCCTCGCGCCGCCGACCACCTTGCCCGGCAGCCGTGCCGACAGCGACGTCGCCAGGTCGACAAACGGCGCCACAAACTGCACAGGCTCCGACACGGCGATGTTGTTGCCGCGATAGGCCTCGCTCATCTGTCCCGTGTCGACCAGCGCCAGCAGCCTGAACTCGCCGTCGAGATTGAGCCCCGGGATGACCGGGATATCGATCCGCACCGTCGACGACCGTCCGGGTGCCACGCGCAGCCTGACCTGTCGCGAGAGAATCGCCTGATCCGACTCATCGAGAATGTCGTCGCGCGAGGCGTAGATGGTTACCAGCGCCGTGCTGTTGGCCCGGGTGTTGCCCGAGTTCTGCACGGTGATGGTCATCCGCCGACGGTCGCCCGGCTCGAACAGCGACCCGCCCAGGCTGCCGATCGCCGCCGCGATGTCGGCCGTGTTTTCCGGCGTCGGCAGCGCGACATCAAAACTGAACAGCGTCGCCCCGGGCGTCTCGTTGCCGCTGGTATCGCGAATGCCGCCGGCATAGCTGACGCTGTATGCCCCGTTGGCCAGCACGCCGAAAAATCCGCCCGGCGCGCGGAACCGGTAGATCGCCTGCGCCCCAAACTCGGTGTCGCTGTATTCCACCACCGACCCGGTGATGGTCGTCCCGCCCGGCGCGATCAGCGTGATCACCCCGTCAACCACGCTCTGCTCATCGATGCCGGTGGCGTCGGCCAGCTCGACCGCCACATCGACAAACAAATCGTCGGGCGAGATCGTCGAGACCCCGCTCACGATCAGCTGCGGCGCTGCGGTATCGGCGTTGATCGCGAAGCTGCCCAGCGCGCCGGCCGACACCACGTTGCCCTCCACGTCGCGCAGCCCGCCGGCGTTGAGCGCCACCTGGTAGGTTCCGCTGTCATCCCCGTTAAACGCCAGCCCGTCGGTGCGGAGCACCGTATAGGTGATGGTCAGTTGCCTGCCGTCCTCAGACTCCACCACATTGCGCACCTGCACCGACACCGCCCGCCCCGAAGGCGACGTCACCGAGATCTGGCTGCCCAGCAGGTCCTGCGTCGCAAACCCGCTCGCGTCGCTGAAGCGCACGGTCACACCCAGCTCAAAGTTGCTCAGCAGCGCGCCGCCCAGAAACTCTGCCGTCGGCGCGTCGCTGTCGAACACGGCGCTGAATGTGCCGACCGTCGTCGCCGCGATGGGGTTGCTCAGGGCGTCGGTGACCGAACCGGCGTTGACCGCGATCGTAAACTGCCCCGAGTTGGCGGCCGTGAACGCCGAGGCCCCGCCGGGCGGCACAATCCGATACGTGGCGGTGACCGCCGTGCCATTGGTGTTGGCCGACGTGCTCACCAGCACGGCGTTTTGCACAAAACCGTTCGGGCCGGTGACGGTCACGTCATTGCCGCCCAGTGAGCCCAGGTTGATCTCCGACAGGAAATCGCCGTAGAGCACG
>CAZBOE010000016.1:2901-21071 GCA_964493365.1 uncultured Tepidisphaeraceae bacterium
GATCGCATTGCCCACTACGTCGGTCACCGAGCCCGCCTTGACGCGGATCGTGTAGTTGCCGTTGTCCGGCGCTTCAAACGAGCCGTCGGCGGGCGTGTAAGCCCAGTTGCTCTGCACAGTGCCGTTCTGTGCCGGCGTGCCCACCGACACCAGCGTCGCATCGACCACCTGCCCGCCCGGCAGCACGAGTTCGACGTCGCCCTGGCGGATGCTGCTCGCGTCGAGCTGGTCGTCCTGAAAGCTCATCGTCGTCAGGCCTTCGTCGAGCGACGTCGTGCCCGACGGCACGGCCGCGGGGGCCAGGCGGTCTAGATCAATCGCGAATTCGTCGAGCACGAAAGTCGTGTCGCCATGCTGGGCGTCGGTGACGGTCGCGGTGATGCCCACGTTGACAGTCTGCCGCGGCACGCCGCTGGTATAGGTCAGCACCGCATTGCCGTTGATGATCTGACCGCTCACCGCCGCCGGCACATCGGTCACGACGCCATAGGTCACCGGCACCACTTCCGCATCGGCAATGAAGATCGGCGTGCCGTCGCTTAACTGCGGCTCACCTTCGCCCGCGGTCGTCGAGTTGATGAAATCGACCGCGTCCATCCCGAACACCACGCGGGCGAAGACCGTGAACCCGCCGTTCTGCTCGTCGAGGTTGGCGCGGTTGTCATCGACGCTGATAAACCACTGGCTCGTCGCAGAGTTGGGGTTGCCCGACACCTTCGCCATCGCAACCGTGCCGCGGTCGTTGGGCCGCAGCGGGCTGAATTCGTTGACGATCGTGCCGAACGTGTCGACAAACCCGTCCGGGTCGCTGCTGTCGTAGGTTCGCTGCCCGCCCTGAAGGACAAACCCCGGCACGTTGCGGTGAAAAGCCATGCCGTCATAGCGGCCGCTGTTCACATACCCCAGAAAGTTCGCGACCGTGATCGGCGCCGACTCATCGAACATCAGGAAAAACAGGTCAACCGGCTGACCGCTGCTGCTGTAGACCAGGTTGGTCCGCAGGCGCACGACCGTTCCCGTGAGCGCCGCGTCGTCGAGGTCGATCGTCGTCTGCGCCGGGCTGGCGGTCGGCTTGATGTCGTCCAGCGGCGCAAGCAGCGTGGCAGCAAACAACTTGCGCGCCTCGAGTTTTTCGACCGCCGCCCTGCCGCCGGCCGCCCGCCGGGGCTTGCGACCGCCCCGCCATGCCCGGCCGTACGGAGATTCGGCCGATCCAACAACGCCTGAGGAGTATCGATTCATGGTGAGGTTGCCCGGAAACATCGCTTCGCCGGCCGGCCGCCGCGACATGCACGACCGCCCGCCATCTAAAACCCGGCCCTGACTGGCGAGAGCCAACCGGCCTTGGCCAGCGACTACGCACGCCGGCCAAACTATCGCATTTACGACGCCACCTCTATTCGGGGATTCCGCCTCTCTTGTGAGCATTGCGCGAATTCACCCTGGGATGAGCCGTCTCCCAGCCAACACCGCCCGCACACCCTGCGCCGCTTACCACCCAGTGCGATCGACCCCACACGGGGTAACGCAAACTGCCGCAATCTAAAAACTTGCGAATGTTCTTGGATCGCCTCGGATTGCATTTGATGCTGTAAACGTCTCTCCGCGTCTCGCCGACGAAGGAAATGAGGGCCGGCCGCGCTACGGAACAGCGGTCCTGGCAAGCCTTTGAAATTGCCACGACCCCTCTTCCACGGCGATCGCCCCGCCAGGTTTTTGGCCCCGCAATCGATTGTCCCCAAAAGGGGTCGCTTGCGGGCGCGATAGCGTAGGCGGCGGCTTACCGATATCGCTCGAGGAGTCACCCCGGCGACACCGTCGGCGTCGATCGACTCGCGGGCGAGGTTGGCGGTGGTCGTGTGCGGGAGATCGTCTGCGGGAGGTAATGTGTGCTGATCCTCTCACCCGAAGAAGCCTCGCCGGGCATGACCCTGGCGCTGACGGTGCCCAACCCCAAGGCCCCCGACCAGGACCTGCTCAAGCGGGGCTATCAGCTCGAGCGCGACGTCCTGCGCCGGCTCACCGACATGGGCATCGAGTTCCTTTACGTCGATTTTCCCGACTTGGGCGATCTCGACCGCCACCTGGCGCCCCACCTGAACCCTGTCCGCCAGCAGGTGTATGAGCAGGTCAAAGACGTGGTCAAGTCGAGCCAACGGGCGCTCAAGCCGTCGGTGCCCTTTGCCGAGTATTACGCCACCATCAGGGAACTCATCACCACCCTGTTCTCCCAGGGCCAGAACCCGGTCTATCTCGACCAGGTCGCCAGGCTGGGCGACGATCTGGTTCAACACTCCGCAGCCGTCGCCCACCTTGCCCTGACCATCGGCGTCAGGCTCCAGCGATACCTCGTGCAGGAGCGATTCCGCCTCCCGCCCGGTCACGCACGCGAAGTCGTCAACCTCGGCATCGCGGGCATGCTCCACGACATCGGCAAGACCCGCTTGCCCCAGCGACTGCAACACTTCACCGGCATCCGCCCGCCCACCGACAACGAAGCCCGCGAGGAATGGGAAACCCACTCGCGGCTCGGATACGAAGTCGTCCGCGACGGCGTCGAGGCGTCGGCCGCCAGCGCCGTGCTGCACCATCACCAGCACGTCGACGGCACGGGATTCCCCACCACGGTCCATAAAGACGGCGCCGTCTCGCCACTCGAAGGATCGCGCATTCATGTCTTTGCCCGCATCGTGCACGTCGCCGACCTCTACGACCGGCTGGCGTGCTCCGTCGCCGACCGCGGCCGGCTCTCAAACCTGCAGGTGCTTCACCTCCTGCGCAAGCGGTTTTGCAGGTGGTGTGACGGGGTCATCCTGCGCGCGCTGCACGACGTGACCCCGCCATTCCCCCCGGGCTCCAAGGTCACGCTCGAAGACGGATCGAGCGCGGTCGTCACCCGCATCGACCCGGTCGACCCGTATCGACCCGTGATCCAGCGGATCGACCCTGAGACGTGGAAGCTTCAGGGCGAGCCGATCGACCTCCGCCTGCCCACATCCCCCTGCATCACCCACATCGGCCCCGTCGCCGTGGCGGGGCTGATCCCGCCTCTGGATGAACTGAAAAAGCTCGGTGAGCTCAAGTAGGTCGGCCGCACCGTCAATCCTGACATGCCGACAAGCGGACGCCTCGCGGCCCCCTGCTACGCCTCGCGCGCCGCGCGAGGAATCACGCGCACGCTCTTGGGCTGGGTCGGGCAGCGTTCCTGGCACTGCCCGCAGCCCGTGCAGGTCAGCGGATCGACCACGATCGCGCCGCCCGCCTCGGTTTCGCGGAGCGTCAACGCGCCTTCGATCGGACACGCGTCGACACACAGCCGGCACGGCTCCCCCGTCGCCCGCAGGCACGCCCCGGCAAACCAGACCGCCGTGCCCATGCGAATCGCCTCGCGCGGCGTCGGCGTCAGCGCCCCGGGCGGACAATTCGACATGCATGCCAGCGACTCACACACCACGCACGCCCGCGTGTCGGCGTCGATATAGGGCAACCCGCCGGCGGTCTGCCCGTCGAGCTGGATCGCCTCGGCCGGACACACCCTGACGCAGTCGCCGCAGCGCGTGCACTTGCTCGCAAACTCCGCCTCGCGTCCGGAGCCGGGGGGCCTGAGCCATACGCTGAGTTCGACGCGCCGGGCCCCCGCATCGGCGGACTTTCGCACCGCCTCACGCACCCTCGCGGCCGGGTTGCCGATCGCCTCGATCTGCCCCGCCACCCGCGCCAACGGCTCGGCCGCCTCCACCAGCGGCTTGAGCAGATCGCGCAGCCCCTTGCGAAAGAACATCCGTCGATCAACCCTCGGTTCGTCCGCCATAGCGTCCTGCCCGATCTGGTGTGCGGCGACCGGGCGCCTATCGCACGAGCCTGACCGATCGGTCGGCGGAGAAGGTCCGCCCGGTCAGCCCTTCGACAAACGTGATCCGCAGCAGCACCTCATCCGACTCCGGGGCGTCCCCCTGCCACGGCAGCGGCAGCACATAGCCATAGAGCAGGCCCTGCCCATACCAATGATCGGCCGACTCGCTCAGCGCAAACCGCCATGTCGCGATGCGCTGCTGCTGCGGTCGCGAGAGGTCAAACGCCTCGATCGTCCACGCGCCGGCGGCCTTGAGCTCATCGCCCGCCGCGTCGACCGGCACGACATGCAGCTTGATGCCGTCGGAGCCCTGCGGCGCCGCGACAAGTCGGCTGACGTCCGCCGACGCGGCCCCGAGCGCCGCCGGCCCGGTCAACCGCCCGACGCGCAGCCCGGCCGTGGTGAACAGCTTCGACAGCGTGACCTCGCCCGTTTCACCCGACACGGTGAGCGGCTGGGTCTCGGCTTCCGCGGCCGATAGCGCCTGCTTGAGCCGCTGGTTCTCCTCCGAGAGCGATTGGATCTGCTTACGCAGCTCGATGTTGGCCTGGTTGGGTCTGCCGCATCCGCCCGCGACCAGCGACCCCGCACAGATCGCGGTTATGCAAAGCAAAGCGACGCGGGCCAACTGCCCGCGCCGCCGGTTGATCGTCATGCCGATGTCGGCCTGTCCAGTCACGACATGCTCCTGTCTTCGAACCGCGCTACTCGGCCGCCTCGTCGCCGCCGCGCCTGGGCGTGCCGATGGTCTCGGGGGCGGTGTCGAGCACGCGGTCGACGCAGCCATACTCGACAGCTTCCTCGGCAAAGAGCCACTTGTTGCGATCGAAGTCGCGCTTGATCGTCTCGCTGGTCTTGCCGGTGTACTGGCCCATCAGCTTGTACAGCCGGTCGCGCAGGCGTAGCATGTGCGCCGCCTCGATGCCCAGGTCGGTCGCCGGGCCCTGGAGCACGCCGCCGATCAGCGGCTGGTGGAGCATGACCTGCGAATTGGGCAGGCAATAGCGCTTGCCCTTGGTTCCCGCGGCCAGCAGGCAGGCGCCCATCGACGCCGCCATGCCGATGCAGGTCGTCGCCACGTCGCACCGCAGGAAGCTCATCGTGTCGATCAGCCCGAAGCCCGCCGACACCGACCCGCCGGGCGAGTTGATATAGAACTGGATGTCGCTCTTGGGGTCGTCGTTCGACAGGAACAGCATCTGGGCGATGATCGCGTTGGCCGACTCGTCGGTCACGGGCCCGGTCAGCATCACGATGCGGTCTTTGAGCAGCCGCGAGTAAATGTCATAGGCCCGCTCACCGCGCCCGCTTTTTTCGATGACGATCGGAATCAGATTGCTCATGGAGTCTCTCTCTTCGTTTAACGGCCGCACCGCACTGGCTGACTCAAACACCGGCTGACTTCACCACCGGCTGACTTTCGCACTGCTTCGCTTCTGCGCCACTGCACTACTGCGCCGGTTCACAACTGCGCCGGTTCGCTTCTGCGCCGGTTCGCTTCTCAATTTACTTGGGCTTGTTTCCGTCGGCCGCCTGCACAGCGCCGGTCGAGTCGCCGCCGGCGCCGATGACCTCGTCGCAGATGCCGTACTTCACCGCCGACTCGGCGTCGAAATAACGGTCGCGCTCGCTGTCTTCGCGGATCCGGTCTTCCGGCTGACCCGTGCACTGCGCCATCACCTTGATCAGCGTGTTCTTGGTCTTGAGGATCTCTTCGGCCTGGATCTCGATGTCGGCGGTCTGCCCGTACACGCCGCCAAAGGGCTGGTGGATCATCACCTTGGCGTTGGGCAGGATGTGTCGCTTGCCCTTCTTGCCGGCCATGAAGATCACCGCGCCGCCGCTCTCGGCCCGGCCGATGCAGTAGGTGGCGATGTCGCACGACAGGAAGCGGATGATGTCATAGATCGCCAGGGTGTCGTCGACGACGCCGCCGGGCGAGTTGATGTAGAGGTTGATGTCCTGGTCGCGCTTGACGCTTTGCAGATAAAGCATCTGCATGATCACGCGTGATGCCGAGACGTGGTTGATCTCGCCGACGAGGAAAACCACCCGGTTTTCCAGGAGCATTTCCTCGAGGGTCATCTCGCGATAGCGGTTGTAATACCCCTGAGGCCCCGGGGCGCCGGGCATCGAGAGGGGCACACCGGCCGGTGCTCCGCCGGGCACGACCGAGGGCGCGCCGCGGGCGCCCCAATACAGGTCGCCCCGCTGCGCCTTGGCTTGCATCGACGACTGCTGCCGCGACACGGCATCGGCAAGCTGAGACATCTGCTGCGGACTCATCATCTTCGGATCGATCGGGAGCATCGCGTGGTGTCCTTCCGCTAAGGCGGGATGGGCGACAGGGCCTCTGAGAAGGCCAGACGTTCGCCGCCTGCGCCCCGGGGCGTTTCCCTGCCCGCGGGGCGAAAGCGTGGCGATGGTATTCCCGTCTGCAGAAGGGGTCAAAGCGCTCCGGACGTCCGAGAACTCTGACGCCGCGCCAGGCATGCACCGACGCCCGCCCTGCCCGCTCGCCGCCCGCGACTGATTCCGGCAGGCGGGTTGCGGTTGCGCCCGGTGCCGGGCCGCGGGAATGTGCCCGCCCGGCGAAGGGAAGCCGGCCCGCTCAGCGCGACGGAACCACCTCAAAGCCGGCCGTGCGCGCCTTGCGGGCTTCGATGAAGCTCTTGACACACAGCCCGACAAACCCCGCCGACAGCGCCGCCATAATCAACTGAGCGACCACCGCCAGAGGTCGCTCCAGCCCGCCGACGATGCCCTTGATGCCCATGTAGAGTCCCATCAGCCCCACCAGCAGCGCCAGCGCCGCGGCCGCGTGCATCACGTGTTTGCGGGCCACGTTGGCGGTCGCCAGCCCGCCCAGGATGATGAACGGCACGCCGATGAACGACGGAATCAGCGCCGTCACGCTCGCGTTCGCCGACACCAGCCCCAGCGCCGCAATGCCGTAAAAGACGACGCCCAGCAGGATCAGCGCCGTCCCATAACCCAATGTCACCTTACCCACAGCAATGCTCCTTCCAGTCAGGCCGGCCTTCACGCCCGCACGGGCGTCGGCGGGCCCATAAATGATGTAACTCTAGGTCGGACCCGACGATTCGTCATCGGTCGTATAACCGGCACCGATTTCTCCACTTCCTCCCCGATTCCCCTTGCCCTTTCCGAGCCGCGCCGGACGGTTGAATGGTAAGTCACGCTCGTGGCAGCAAGTGGCGACATCTCCTCGCTCAGCAGTCGGACGATGGTGTTGGCGGAGTCCAACCCGCGGCTCCGGGGCGAAACAGCGCGTTTTCTCAGGGCGGCGGACCTCCACGTTCACGAGGCGGCCACCCTGCCCGAAACCCTCGACCTCATCAAGCGGCACAAGCCCGAGGTCATCTGTTATGACATCGATCTGCCCGGCGGCGATGTGCTGCAACTGATCAAGACGCTTCCCTCGGTCGGACAGCCCCTTCCGGGCGTCGTGCTGACCTGCAAACCCACCGCCGATCGACGTCGCCTGCAGGCCGCCGCACAGGCGGGCGTGCGCACCATCGTCGTCGTCCCCTGCAGGATCGAGCTGCTCCTCCAGCGCATCAGCCTCACCGTCAACATGCTCGCGGCCCGCGGCAACCGCCCGGCCACCGTCAACGACGTCTTCGCGATGACCCGCGTCGAGGGCAACTCGTCGCTCCTGCAACAGGGGATGCTCTGCCCGTTCCACGAGTCGCGCAAGCACATCAATCGCTTCGTGCTCCGCGCCGGCAAGATGGAGAGCGAGCCCGACTTCTTCGACGTCCCCATCTACACCAAGCCGGCGCGCGGCGCCGACTATGTCAACTACAACCAGCTCGCGGTCACCGTCTGCCCCGAGTGCGGCTTTGCCACCCTCAACCCCGACTATTTCATCGCACCCGGCGACCGCAAGCAGAAGCCGCCCCAGTTTGACTCGGCCACCCGCGCCGCCATCGCCGCGGGCGCCGACCAGCGCCGCAAGATCATCGAGTCGATGGACGCGTCGTTCCTGACCCACAATCGCAGCGCCCGCGACGCCGTCACCACCTATGAGCTGGCGATCTCCTGCGCCCAGGCGATGCACAACGCCTCGCCCCATACCTTCACACCCGAACTGCTCCGCCTCGGAAATTATCACCTGCGCATCGCCAGCCTCCGCAAGCTGCTGGGCGCACCGCCCGAAGAAGCCGCGGCCGACATCCGCGCCGCCTACGAAACGCTCAAGCAGTCGTACACCGTCACCCAGGGCCCGGGGCTGATGAAAAACACGTATCAGCTCATCGCCGCCGCCATCTACTTCGGCGACGACCGCGCCGCCAACCAATACCTCATGCGCCTCCGCGAGATGGCCAAAACCACCACGGGCCCCGACCAGAACGTCGCCCAGCGCTACCTCAACCGGAGCCAAAAGGCCTGGGAAGACCGCGACATGCACCGCATGCCCACCGATTCCAACTCCGTCATCCTCGACGCCAGCGCCCCGTTCGTGCAGGCGGCCTAGCAGAAAGACTGACCACGGAGGCACTGAGGCACGGAGAGGTCAGGAGAGAGGGCACTGGCTCTTCGCGCGGCCGGCTCTGCCGCTGGCGCATCACGCTCACGGGCAGAACGCCCGTGCGACGACAACGCCCCCTGATTCGCTTTTGGTTGATCGCCTCGGCCGTTCTCCGTGCCTCCGCGTCTCCGTGGTGAAACACCCGCAAACCACCTCGTGCCTCCGTGGTGAAACACCCGCACCAACTCACCCCGGAAACCCGTCACGGGTGAACTTGCCATCCACCAGAAACTTCACCCCGTCGATTTCGGCGTGGCCGCCGTTGCGGAGGTCGACGACCATGTCCCAGTGAAGGCCTGATTCGTTTTTGTTGCCTGTTTCGGGGTAGCCCGCGCCCAGCGCGAAGTGGACGGTGCCGCCGATCTTTTCGTCGAACAGGGTGTTTTTGGTGTAGCGGGTGATCGAGAAGTTGGTGCCGACGGCGCATTCGCCCAGCTTGCGCGAGCCGGCATCCATCTCGAGCATCGAGATCAGGAAATCCTCGCCCTTGTCGGCCGACGCGTCGATCACTTTGCCGTCGCGGAAGGTCAGCCGCGCCCCCACGACCTCGCGCCCGTGGTGCACCGCGGGAAAACTGAAACGAACCACGCCGTTCACCGAATCGATCACCGGGCCGGTGAAGACTTCGCCGTCGGGGAAGTTTTCGCGCCCGTCGCAGTTGATCCAGCGATGACCGGCCACGCTCATCCGCAGGTCGGTCCCGTTGGCGGCAACCACGCGGTAGTCGCTTTTGCCGCTGAGAAACTCGACGAGCTTCTGCTGCCGCTGAGAGATTTGTTTCCACGCCGCGACCGGGTCGGGCAGGTGGAGCAGACCGGCACTAAAGACGAAATCCTCATACTCGCTCAGCGACATGTCGGCGTCCTGAGCGCATGCCTGTGTGGGGTATTGCGTGCCCACCCACTTGAGCTTCCCCTCGGCCGCCCGGTTCATGAAGATGTCCATCAGCGGCTTGCGCGCGGCCTGGCTGATGCCGATCTTCTTCGGGTCGCAACCGGTCAACGACTTGGTGTTTTCCTCGGCCCAGATGCCGATCGAGACGTCGATCGTCTCGTACTCGTATCGGGCGATCGGATTGCAGAAGCGAAGCTGCTCGTCGCCCGCCGACTTGAGAAACAGCTCGTCGAGGTCTTCCGGGGCCATTCTCACGAACGGATGGCCGCCCGCCGACAGCACTTCACGGTAAATCTCGGCAACCAGCGGCGTCGCCCCGGGGCCGCCGCTGATGCGTACGAGTTGCCCCGGACGCACATTTGTGCTGTATCGAACAAGAACCTCGGCCAGTCTGGCATGTCGCGGATCACGCATGCCCGGATTCTAAACCGCCTTCGAGCAAGTTGGCAGGAGCGCAAACCGCCCGGGTGCGCCGACCCGCGATGGCCGGCTGTCAGACCCCGCCCGGGGCGTCTGTGCGACAAGATCGCGCTGCGCCACCGCGCAGGATTGGCGCCCGAGGTTGCAGGCGGCCTTTCGATCAGGCGACGGGTCGGCCGACGTCGACGAGGGCGGGCACGTCGATCGCATGGGCCGCCACTTCACGCTCCACGCGGCGCATGGTCTTGTCGACCAGGTCTGCGGGAGGTTCTTCGACTGCGATATGGTCAAGTTGCCCCAGCAGACCCGCCACTGCATCTACGCGGCGGGCATCTGCCCCGGGTGACGGAACGGCATATCGCCCCGAAAGAGTTGCCGCCGCCTGTGCGTCGTTGAGCAGAAAATCGACCGCAGCGCGGTCCGCGTCATTGAGCTTGGGTGTCATAGCATCCCCGAAATCAACCGGCTCACGGGCCCGTTGTCGTTGTTCATGCCCGGCCGCCCGACGAGCTATCGACAGGCGCGGACAAGGATCTTGGCGATCGACAGGCAAGAGGCATTCCTTCAACGGTCTCCCGCGCAAATCAGATCGCTACCTTCCCGCATAACCCGTTTTGCCTGTCGGCGGGACATGTAACGCTAACGCGCCACGCCCGCATGCATACTCCCACTTGTGCCTACGAATACCCGCTCGTCGGGTTCGACGATTTCCATTTATCAGCGAAGTGAGCCACGGCGGCGTGGAGACGGCTTTTAACGGTTCCGAGGGGAATGTCGAGAATGTCGGATATCTGCTTATAGGGAAACTGGTGAAAATAGCTTAACAGGAGAATTTCGCGGAGGTGTTCGGGCATGCCCATGACCGTCCGCTGCACCCGCTGCTGAAGCTCTTCGCGCTCGAGCGGCTCGTTGGGTTCGGGGTCGGCCGACGCCATCAGGTCGATGTACTCGCCCCCGTCATCGTCGCCCGCGTTCATGGACGCCTGGAGCGGGTTGGTCGGTCTACGGGCGGCCGACCGCATCATGTCGCGGGCCTTGTTGGCCGCGATGGTGAACAGCCACGGGCGAAAGCGACGGGTCGGGTCGAACTGGTCGGCCGACTGGTGCACCTGCAGGAACGCCTCCTGAAAGATGTCCTCCGCCGCCGCCCGGTCGCCCAGAAACCGGACCAGAAAGTGAAACAGCTCACGTTCGTAGCGGCTGACCAGCCGCGTGAACGCCGCCGTGTCGCCGTTGCGGTAGGCGATCAGCAGTTGCTCGTCGGTCGGTTCACCCGGGGGAGTGACGGTCACCTGGCGCGTGGATCGGCCGGGGGCTGGCGTGGGCGCAGCCGCATCGGGGTCGAGTTGCTTGCCCGGTTCGGTGTTGCTCACATCACGTCTCGTGCGGTTGGAGTCAGCCGCATTCATCGGTTACCTGCCAAGCAAACCACGGGCGGCTCCGTATCGTCAATCACAAAAACCCGCTCGGGGCCGCAAACGCACCCCACGGGCCTATGACGATCCCTTCATCAGAGCGACCTCGGCCACGTTGACAAGGTCAACGCAGCCGAGGTCGCCTCTCGAAACGGTCCGCGCCATTCGAGGGCCGCCGGCGGCAGCCCGAGGCACGGACATTGTGCTGTCGGGGGTTGAAGAAGGAGGGGGGGAACCTTCTTCGGGGAGTACCCCCGACAAAAGCGGCCGGTCGGCTTATCCAGCCAGTCAGCCGTGATCGCTGTGCGATTATAGCATCGCCGAAAGCGTTGACGGAAGATACCCGTCAAGCGCGGGATTTCAAGGATAATCGCAACCGGGATTGCTGATCGCCACTGAAACACCTGTAACACCGCGTTCCCGCGGGGCGAGCCGAGCCTTCCGGTCCTCTTCACCCGTCCTGTGACAGGCAAGCTGTGACAGGCGAGTGACACCGCCCGAATGCTACGCCGCGGCCACGGTCACGGCTTCTGCTGCCAATCGAGTTCGACACTGCCGGGAATGCCATGGTAGCTGCGGGGGAAGACGTAGTCCTTGCGCAGCGGGTGGCCTTCCCAGTCGTCCGACAGGAGGATGCGCGATAGATCGGGGTGGCCCGGAAAATCGATCCCCAGCAGGTCGAACGCCTCGCGCTCGTGCCAGTCGGCCGCCGGCCACAGGTCGATCACCGATGCCACCGCCGGCGTCTCGCGCGACGTGAACACCTTGACCGCAATCGAATGATCATGGCGTGTCGACCACAGGTTGTAGACCACTACCATCGTATTGTCAGCGGCGTAATCGATGCCGGACAGGTTGGCCAGCCAGTCGAACGCGAGCGCTTCGTCGTGGCGGAGCAGTTGGGCGATACGCCGCCATGCCCGAGCGTCGAGGTGGATGCGCGGATGCCGGTCCTGGGCGAAGACGCCCTTCAGCGCCTCCGGATCGTCCGACAGCGCCAGCCGCACACGGTCGATCACCGCGGCGGGCGTGAGCGGATGAGCAGGCAGGTCAGACAGTTTCATCGCGGCTGATCGTAGTAGCGCGGGTTAATCGTGTCACACGCCGCGGGTTGTGCTCACAGGATGGGGCCGCGACGGAAGACAGATCGCCCGGTGTCGGTGTATGGTGGAGCGTCCTATGGCCGGCATGACCCTTGAGACGCTTCGGAAGCTCGTAAGGCTGGACGACAAAGACCCGCTCTCGCGTTTTGCGCTGGGCCGCAAGCTCAACGAGATTGCGTCGGCCGGTCCGGTCGAAGACGCGCGGGCGACGTATGAAGAAGCCGCCACCCACCTGCGTTATGCCAACCGGGCCGAGCCGACGCACCTGGCGACCTACCACCAGCTTGCCATCGCCCTGATCGCGCTGGGCCTGCATGAAGAGGCGGCGGTCGTGCTGCAGGCGGGGATCGAGCGCGTGTCGGTCGTGGGCGAAGGCATGGGCCGCGACCTGGGCCCGATGATGCGGCAGATGCTCGAGAGCATCGAGGCCGACCGATGACGACACCGGGGCCACAACTCGGCGGCGACCCGTCGCCGGCCGACGCGGGCGAAAGCCCGGGGCGCGATCGCGCCGACGCCGGGCCAATCGAGGTTGGGCAAGTCGAGGTCGCGCGCATGGAAGTCGGGCGCATCGACATCGGGCGCATCGAGGTCGGGCGTGTGGACGTCGAGCGGGTCATCGATCTTCGACACGGGGTGCTGCGTGAGGGTCTGCCCAGGAGCGAAGCGATTTTTGCGGGCGACCACGCGGCCGACGCGATTCACGTGGCCGCGACGCTCGACGGCCGGGTCATCGGCTGCGGCACGTTTCATCCGGATCAATGGGAATCGCGCCCGTCATGGCGGCTGCGCGGCATGGCGACCGCGCCCGGCTATCGCGGGCTGGGCGTGGGGTCGAGGGTGCTCGATCGGCTCGTGGGCCTCAGCCAGTCGATCCGCGCGACGCAGGTCGTGTGGTGCAACGCGCGGGTGCCGGCGGTGGGCTTCTATCAATCGCACGGATGGGAGATCGTTTCGGAACAGTTTAATATCCCCACTGCCGGGCCTCACCACCGCATGATCCGCCGGATCACCCCCATCGAGCCGCACCGCGACCATGCCGCCGGCGACTTGCCCATCAGCGACGGGACAACCCGATGAACGACACGACAGGGAGTGATGCCGCAGCGCCAGACGCGTTTGACGCGGGTCGATTGACGCGCCTGCGCGCGGCGCGACGCGAGATGTCGTATGTGCTGGCGGGCTGGGCGGTGTCGTCGGTTGTCATCGGGACGGGCGGGCTGTTTGTCGTTCGCGGCGAGGCTGCCGGGGCGCAGTTGCTCGGGGCGGCCGCGATGCAGTTTGCGATCTGGGGCGTGATCAACGCGGTCTTTGCGTTCGGCGGCATCGCGCAGGCTCGCAGAGCCGACGCCACACCCGCGACGCCCGAGACCTGGGAAGTGGAAGACGCCGACCGCCGCCGCGTGCTGAAGATCCTGCGGTTTAACTTCGGGCTCAACTGGGTGTGGCTTGCCACCGGTGTCGTGCTGCTCGCGTGGGGCGGGGCCACACAATCACCCGCCCTGCTGGGTCACGGCGTCGGCGTGCTGGTGCAGGCGGCGTTTTTGACCGTCTTCGACCGCGTCTTTCATGCCCGGCTTGTCGCGGGGTGACCGAATCGAGATGTGTCACCACAGGGCAATGGCGACACCACAGGGCAATGGCATATCGCAGCCTACTGGCATCACCACGCCGGCAGGTCGCCGCCGCTGCGGTCAGGCGTCACCTCAGCGAAGCGACAAACTCGGAGGCGGCCTTAGCCGCCTGTGCCGGAGTCTGCTGGGGCGTGAGTTGCTTGACCAGGGCCGAGCCGAAGATGGCGCCGTCGGCGTGTTGTGCGAGTTGAGCGACGTGGTCGCGGGTCGAGACGCCGAAGCCGACGCACAGCGGGCGGTCGGTCAGGGCGCGCAGCGCCGCGAGATTGTCGGGCAGGTCAGCCGGAAGGGTCGACCGCGCGCCGGTGGTGCCCGCGACCGAGAGGTAATAGACGAAGCCGGTGCTGAGCCGGGCGATCTCGGCCTTGCGCTGCGGACTGGTGGTCGGCGCCACCAGCAGCACCGTCTCGAGCCCCGCGGCGTTGACCTTGCCGCAGACCGCCTGCGCTTCGGGCGGCGGCAGGTCGGGCAGGATCAGCCCGCTGAAGCCCGCCGCCTTTGCGTCGGCGATAAACCGGTCGAGGCCGTAGCGATAGACGATCGAGTAACTGACCATCGCGACCATCGGCGCACGGACGCGTGCGCTGACCGATTTCACCGTCGCCAGCACGTCCGCCACCTTCACTCGCCCGACGCTCAGCGCGTGGTTGAAAGCCGCCTGAATGACCGGACCATCGGCGATCGGGTCTGAAAACGGAATGCCGATCTCGATGAGGTCGGCGCCCGCATCGGCCATGGCGGGCAGCATCGCGGCGGTGGCTTCGAGCGAGGGATATCCCGCGGGCACAAACGGCATCAGCGCGATCCGGCCGGCCTGCCTGAGCTGATCAAACGTCTGGCGGATGGTCATAGTGGGGTGTGGGTATCGCGGTTGCGGGCGGGCAAGTCAACACGACAGCGCCATTTCAACCCGCCGGCGGCGCACTTATTCCGACTTTGCCGCCCGCTCGACAATCTCGGCGGGAATGGCGATGACGCTCCCGGCCGCCACGCCCGCCTGCTGGGCCTGCCCGGCGTTGAGCTCGATCGCATAGCGATAGGGCCCGTCGGGGTTGTAGCTCGACAGGTCATAGGGCTTCATCTGCCGGACGCTCACGACCTTGCCGGCCTGATCGATGTAGAGGATGTCGAGGGGAATGCGCGTGTTCTTCATCCAGAAGCCCTCCGTGCGGTCGGAGGGAAACAAAAAGATCATCCCGCGGTCGCGCGGCATGGTATCGCGCTCCATCAGGCCGCGGACCCGCTGGACGTTGGTCTCCGCGATTTCGAGCGTGTAGGTCTTCGAGCCGACCTGCATGCGGACGGTGTCCAGCCCGGTGTTGGGTGACGACGCGCAGCCCTGCAGCAGCGCCATGAGCATCGCGGCCGACGCCAGCCCCGTCGCGACGCCGCGGGTCAGGGCGGGGGCGGTTGGCCGCGCCGGGGGCTCGAGCGGTGTTCGCGGCGGAGTTGTTCTTTGAGTCGCCATGTCAGCCTCAGGTCGAGCAGTGCCAGGATCATAAACACGATCAGGAGCGCCATCACCGCGCCCCAGACGGCAAGGTAAGTGACGGGACGCTCTGCGCCCACGCCGTAGATGCCGACCGCAACGCCCACTGCCAGCAGCAGCATAACCATGGCGTTGGCCCTGCGAAGCCGGACGCGGCTTCGGTTGGCCTGGTCGCTTTCGAAGCCCCCGAGCCGGGCGGCGCCGCTGGAATAGAAGAGATACCACCACCCCGCCGCCCCCACCACCAGCGCGATTGCGGCCGGCCAATATCCCATCAGGGTTCTCCCGGAGTGCGAATCAGTCCTGCCGGCGGGGCGACATGCCCGCTTCGGCCAGCATGCCCCGCGCCAGCGACATGGGCAGCCCGACGATGTTGGTGAACGAGCCGGTCACCTTGGAGACAAACGCGTCTTCGCGCTGGTCCTGGATGCCGTAGGCGCCGGCCTTGCCCATCCATTCGCCGGTGCGGAGGTAATCTTCGATTTGCCTGGCCGACAGCATCGCCATGCGGACTGCCGACATGGCCCGGTCGAGGCGGCGCAGGCCCGTCGCGCGGTGAACGACCGCGACGCCGGTGATGACCACGTGCGTGGTGCCCGAGAGGGTCATGAGGATGCGCCGGGCGTCGTTTTCGTCCTGGGGTTTGCCGAGCATCTCGTCGCCCAGGGCGACGACCGTGTCAGCGGCGAGGATCACCTCGTCCGGAAACTTCGACGCCACGGCATCGGCCTTGGCGCCAGCGAGATACGTCGCCACCTCGGGCGGCAGCAGGCCCGAAGGATAGAAGCTCTCGTCGATGTCGGCAGGCTCGACCGTGAAGTCATAGCCCGCCTCGCCCAGCAGGGCGCGGCGTCTGGGTGAACCGCTCGCCAGGATCAGCCGCGGCATGACTCGCCTCCGATTCGTCCGTCAGGGCCTGTTGATGCCGCGCGGCCGGTGGTGTCATGCCTGCCCGGCAGGCGACCCGCGCGGCCGCGGGGGTGAATCACCGCGACGGGAACCGCACCGCCAGGTCACCCATCCGCAGTTGACGCGGGCCGGGCTCGTCCCGGGCCGGCCTGGATTCCTGCTCGGGGGTCACCGGCACCGGCTTGTATTCGACATGGATGGCGTCGGCAGTCGAGTTGACCACCACGCCGGTCGTGATCGGCTTGAGCTGGGCATCGACGAACGTCAGCACGTCACCGTTGCGGAAGTTGTAGACGTTGACATCGCCCACCGAGGCCAGGTTGTGCTCGGGCAGCAGCGCGATCACCAGCCCGACCTGCGCGCCGGGGTTTTCGGTCATGATCTGCTGCCTCAGCAGCGACACGGTCTGGGGCGTCATCTCCGGCTCGGGCGCGGGTTTGTTGGTGGCGCATCCGCCGACGGCGATCGCCGCGGCGGCGAGCAGGCTGAGCTTGAGGGCTGTCTTCATCGTCTGACCTCTTGTGTTGCGGCGGCATGCCGCCTTCATGAACGAAGTTTATCCGGGCACCGGTGCACGAGATGGCGCCGCTTCGCGGGCCGCGGGCGGGGCGACGCAAGCGTCTTTCCCGCGATCACCGGCCTCGCGACGTTTTGCCACGCCGACAGTAGAAGCCCACAACCCCGCTGTTTCAAGCGCTATCGCGGGTGCGCCGTTACGCCACCCTGTTATCCGCGACTTTGCCGTTGAAATCGACTCTCGGCCCACCGACTCTAAGGCACGAAGGGAGTTGTTTATGACACTCACTACCTCACCGGCACGGGCTGCGACAGACGCCAATTCGGCGCTGGCCCGTATTCCAAACAAGATTGTCCGCGAATGGGTCGCCCAGCAGATCCAGCTCGTCAAGCCCGACAAAGTCGTGGTCTGCGACGGTTCTGCCGAAGAGCGCGACGCGCTGTTCGAACAGGGCGTCAGCGACGGGACGTTCATCCGCCTCAACCAGGTGAAGCTGCCCGGCTGCTACCTGCACCGCAGCAACCCCAACGACGTCGCCCGCTCGGAACACCTGACGTTCATCTGCACGCCCAGCGCCGACACCGCCGGGCCCACCAACAACTGGATGAACGACAAGGAGGCCTATGCCAAGCTCAAGGGCCTCTTCGAGGGCAGCTACAAGGGCCGGACGATGTACGTCATCCCCTTTGTCATGGGCCCCAAGGGCTCTCCGCTGGCCAAGGTGGGTGTCGAACTGACCGACTCGATCTATGTCGCGGTCAACATGTCGATCATGACCCGCATGGGCGACGTGGCGTGGAAACAGCTCGGCGACACCGACGAGTTCACCCGCTGCCTCCACTGCGTCGGCGACTGCAACCCCGACCGCAGGTATATCTGCCACTTCCCCTTTGACAACACCATCATCTCCTTCGGCTCGGGCTACGGCGGCAACGCCCTGCTGGGCAAGAAGTGTCTCGCGCTCCGCATCGCCAGCTTCCTGGGACGCCAGCAGGACTGGATGGCCGAGCACATGCTGCTGATGGGCGTCGAAGCGCCCGGCGGCGAGAAGACGTATGTCGCCGCGGCCTTCCCCAGCGCCTGCGGGAAGACCAACTTCGCCATGCTCATCCCGCCCGAGAAGTATGTGAAGGCGGGCTGGAAGGTCACCACCATCGGCGACGACATCGCCTGGCTCTGGGTCGACAAGAACAGCGGCAAGCTCCACGCGATCAACCCCGAGGCGGGTTACTTCGGCGTCGTTCCGGGGACCAACTACGAATCGAACCCCAACGCGATGGAGTGCATCAAGCGCGACACCATCTTCACCAACGTCGGCCTGCTGCCCGACGGCGACGTCTGGTGGGAAGGCATGACCAAGGAAGCGCCCGCCAACCTCACC
>CAZBOE010000016.1:21110-40584 GCA_964493365.1 uncultured Tepidisphaeraceae bacterium
CGGCCGCAAGGCAGCCCATCCCAACAGCCGCTTCACCGCGCCGATGACCAACAACCCGGTGCTCGACCCGGCGGCGCAAGACCCCGCGGGCGTCGAGATCAAGGCGATCGTGTTCGGCGGCCGCCGCAGCAAGACGATCCCGCTGGTGTTCCAGGCGTTCAACTGGGTGCACGGCGTCTACCTGGGCGCCACCCTGGGCTCGGAGACCACCGCCGCCGCGATCGGTCAGGTCGGCGTCGTGCGACGCGACCCGATGGCGATGCTCCCGTTCATTGGCTACAACATCCGCGACTACCTCGTCCACTGGTTCCGGATGCGCAAGCTGATGAAGGACCCGCCGCGCATCTTCCATGTCAACTGGTTCCGCAAGGACGACGCGGGCAAGTTCCTCTGGCCCGGCTTCGGCGAGAACATGCGCGTGCTCAAGTGGGTCATCGACCGCGCACGCGGCCGCGGCTATGCGTATGAAACGCCGCTGGGCTGGATGCCTCGCCCCGACGACATCGACCTCGAAGGCCTCAATGTCAGCACCGATCAGTTCAAGGTGCTCGAGGCGGTCGATGCCGAGGAATTCAAGGCGGAAATCCTCAGCCAGGAAGAACTGTTCCTTCGCCTCGCCGGCGACCTGCCCAAGGAAATGATCTTCCAGCGCGAACTGCTGATCAGCCGCCTCTGACGGGTCACAACCACGCTCGAATCGGCCGCGTCGAAAGGCGCGGCCGATCCCTTTTTCCCAATCCGTTCACCCGTTGCTCCCTTCGAGGGGAGAGTCATCCGGCGGCGCGTGCCAACGGACCTCTCCCCTTCTTGCGGGGCGACAGACAACAAACCGGCCGCGCACCCATGGTGAGTGCGCGGCCGGTTGCGCTATCTGGGATGACGAATCGGACTCGTCAGGAGCCTGCTATCACTGCCGGCGCCGCGCCAGCAGCATCGCCGCCGGGACGACCAGCCCGAACGCCACGGGCTCGGGAACCGCTTTGACCGCGATCTCGCCCGCCACCATGGCTTGGCCGCCGTCGAGGTCGAAGGCATAGACGGTCTGCACATCGCCGGGCTGAAACTTGGTGAGGATCTGGCCGCGCAGGAAATCGGTCTCCGAAGCCTCCGACTCGAAGTAGCTGCGGATCGCGAGGAACAGCTCGTTGGGACCGGGCCCCGGGAGATCGGCGCCGTCGGTGACGGCCTGGAGGATGTCGCTCACGGTCGGCTTGGGGTCGGGCCGGGAATCGATGATCGGCGCGAGGAACTGGTCGAGCGTGACGCCGTCGAGCGAGCCCGGGTCAGCGGCCACGAACAGCCGGCGGACCGGGGTGACCGTGCTGATGCCGTCGTCCACTTCCTCAATCAAAAAGCCGAAGAGGCTGAACGACCGCAGATCAGTCAGCTTCACCGCAAACGGATCGGACGGATCGGAGAAAAACTCCGGCCGGAGTTGTTCGAAGGTGAAATCGGGTGATTCGGAGGTGAGGGTTTCGCCGCCGGTCGTGCCGGCGCCCTGGGCGCCGAACACGGCGTGCTCGGTGTAGATGCCGACTGACGTCCCACCCGAAGTATCCAGCGGAGCAAATGACCCGGTCAGGCGGTAAAACACACCCAGCTCAGCCTGCGCGGTGTTTCCGAGCGCGCAGACCGTCAGACCAGCGGCCAACAGGCCGACAAACGATTGACGCATAGGAGTCCTCCCACATCAAACAACGATATGACAGGCGATCGCACGCCCGCTCCTTCACACAACCGACTTACCACCGAAATACACCTGGAGCGAACGGGCAAACCGGGTAAGTCCGGGGCAGGGGTGAATACCCCCGGGCGCACCTCTATTTTTGACAGACACTTACGTATAATCGCGGGGGCGGGCCGCCTCCCGTGCGGGCTGGAATAAATGTGGCGCTGCCGCGTTATAGTGTCAGTCGTGCGATGTCGGTGATGAGCATGCAAACCTGGGCCTCTTCAGACATCGACGCCGCCGACGGCGGGCTGCCCCCGCGGCCCGGTGCGAAAGGTGCGTCGTTGGATGGTCGTCGGCCGCTGGAAAAACCCGCGGCCCAGCCTGCGGGCGGCGTTGAGGCCGGCGACGGGCAGGCGACAGGCGGTCAGGTCGGTGGCGGGCAGCAGGGCCCGACGATGCGGCTGGCCGGATCGAGCGATGCGGCGACGTCGGACGAGACGCTGGTCCGGCTGTTGCGTGACGGAAATGTTCAGGCCGGTGAGATGCTGGTGAAACGGTATCACCAGCCGCTCCTGCGATACCTTCAGCGGATCGCCCGGAGCGAACACCTGGCCGAAGAGCTGCACCAGCAGACCTGGGTGAGCGTGCTCGACCACATCGACCGCTTCGATCCGGCGCAGTCGGGTGGATTCAAGGCCTGGCTGTTTCGGATCGCGACCAACAAGGCCCACGACCACTGGCGGTCGAGCGGGCGTGCGAAAAAAGCGACCGCGGGCATGGCGCTGGTCAACGACGACGCCCTGCCCGACCCGAGCCACCGGCTCGACGGAACGGAACAACATCACAAGCTGCGGCGGGCGATCGAGCAGTTGCCCGAGCCCCAGCGACAGGTGCTGATGCTGAGGTATTACAGCAACCTGAAGTTTGTCGAGATCGCCGAAATGCTCGGCTGCCCGCTCAACACGGCGCTGGGCAGGATGCACAAGGCGATCATCAAGCTCAGGTCGGTCATGCAGGAAGGATGACCGCGGGTCTGGACGAAGGAGCGACTGCGGAATGGTCAATGAGTTGTAAAGGATCGCACGACGGCGGGCCCGGCCTGTGGAACAGCCGCCGCGATGAAGTGTGCCGGGCAGGATAGGACGGATGTCATGGCTTCTTTAATCCACGAACTCGAGAACAACGAGGCCGTGCTGCTGATGTACCTCGCCGACGAGCTGCCCGCGGAGGACCGCGCCGAGGTCGAGCAGCTTCTCCGCAACGACGCCAACCTGGCGTCGCTGCTCGAGGCCCTGCGCGACACGGATCGGCAGGTGCACGCGGCGCTGGATGACATCGACGCGGGACTCAAGCCCGTGGTGTCGGAGTCGGCCGCGGTGCGGCAGGTCGTTCGGGCGATGAACAAGTGGGCGATCAACCGATCGGCGCCGCCCCCGCCCAAGGCGCTCGACACGGGGCGACGGCTCCCCGGGTGGGTCTATCCCATGGCGGCGGCAGCGATGCTGCTGATCGGCTATGTGAGCTGGTGGGGCTGGCAGCCGGATATCGCCGGCCCGACCATGGTGGGCGACCCCGCCCTGCCGCAGCCTCCGTCGGGTGAGCATGTGCAAATGCCGCCCATCCTTGTCGCCTCGGAGATGGACGGCCTCGACGAAATCGAGCGGGAACTGCGCTCGCTTGACCTTTATTGGGTGGATATTCAATGACGCGTCGTTGCTCCGGACATGTAATGGGGTCAGCCGGTCTGCCGGCGTCAAACCATCGCTCCACGCGGCAGTCGCTCTCCGCGATCAGCGGCCGGTCGGCCCACCCGTCGACCCGCCAGCGCGGACGGTTGACGCCGATGTGGGTGCTGGCGGCTTGCCTCGCGCTGTCGGCCGCGCCGCTGGCCGACGTGTGCCTGGCGGGCGATCAGTCCGCCGCGGCTCAGCCCGAGGGCGACCAGCGTCCGCGCAGCGCCGACCCGATGGCAAAGGGGCTCGAGACGCTGACCACCCCTCCCCGCAGCGAAGGCGGCGACACCGCCCAACCGCCCGAGGGGTCACGCTACGCCGGCCGCTGGGGCCGCTTCAGGCTCAGCGAAGAAGAGCGCGCCGACTACCTGCAATGGCGCGCCCAGAACATGCCCAATCTCGAATCGCGGCTCGGACGGACCCAGCGATCCGGGTTGGTCCCGTACAGCGTCTCGCGCTGGCGCGAGTTGAAGCGCGCCGAGGCCGATTCGCCTCCCGAAGTCGTCGAGGCGATCCGCGAGCGCCTGAGAAAGGAAGACGCCATCTTCGGGCTGGTCACGCAGTATGAAAGCGCCCCCGAAGACCAGCGCCCGGCGATCCGCGAGCTGATCCATAACGCCGTCACCGACATCATGGGCGCCATCTTCGAGGCCCGCGAAAATCGTCTTGAGGAACTGCGCCAGCAACTGGAAAAGGAAGAAGAAAAACTTCAGAACGACCGCGAAAAGTTTGAGGAGATCATCCATCGGCGCGTGGCCGCTTACCTGGGCGAGTTGTCGCGACCCGACGGGGGTGACGGCAACCGCAATGACGGCGGTCGCGACGATGACGATCACGGCGGGCCCGAAAAAGACGCCAGGCCCAATGGCGAAGACGCGTCACCGAAGACGAGCCCGGCGCGTGGTGATGCGTCCGATGGCGACAAGCCGCGCGGCGATATCGGCGCGGGTCAGTGACTGTCGATTGGGCTCGCCTTCGCGGCGCGGCCAAGTCCGCATTGATGGTTGTGACCGTCACCCTTCATTCAGACAGCCACAGCGAGGGCACGGGGCTGTTTCGACCGCTTCGCGCGAAGCGCGGTCGTCATGGGCTTGGCACGCCATGCCTGAGCTGACCAACTCCAGTTGATAGCCTCTGATGAGTGAATGCGGATCGGAGATCGGTCTGGCCGCGCTTTTCTTGCGGCATGGCCGACCCGCCTGCGAAAACGCGACGGTCAGGCGAACACGCGATGGCAGCCGATGCCACGGAAGGCCGCACGCACGGACCGGCGCGTGTGCTGGGATGATCTCGGCCTGACGCTGTTTTGGCGTTGCCGTGGTTCTGCGCCCGCGGGCGATCAGCCCACCAGCGCGACCATCTTCGACGCGACGTCTTTGAGCGGGATGACGAACTCGGCGCCGCCTGCTTTGACCGCCGCCTGGGGCATGCCGTAGACGATGCACGAGGCTTCGTCCTGGGCGATGGTCCGGGCGCCGGCTTTGCGCATGGTCGCCAGACCTTCGCCGCCGTCGGCGCCCATGCCGGTGAGGATGGCCCCGATGGCGTTTCGGCCGGCGACCTGCGCCACGCTGTTAAAGAGCACCTCGACCGACGGCTTCTGGTGAAAGACGGGCGGGCCGTCCTTGAGCTCGACGTAGTAGCGTGCGCCCGACCGCCTGAGCAGCATGTGAATGCCGCCCGGCGCGATCAGCACACGGCCCGGCACGACCGAATCGCCGTCGGCCGCTTCCTTGACCTCCACCCGGCACAGCGTGTTGAGCCGCTGGGCGAAGCTGGCGGTGAACTTGGCCGGCATGTGCTGCACCACAACGGTGCCCGGGCAATCGACCGGGAACGACGGCAGCACCTCGGTCAGCGCCTGCACGCCCCCGGTCGAGGCGCCGATCGCGAAGACTTTTTCGGTGGTGGCCGACATTGCAGTGCGGTTGACGGCGACCATGGCCGCCGGCGTCGCTGGCGCCAGCGCCCTGACCCGTGCCCGCGCCGCAACCTTGATCTTTTCGACCAGCTCCGCGGCCACGTTTTCGACGCTGATGGCCGAGCCCGGCTTGCACATCACATCGACCGCGCCGGCGGCCATCGCGTCGAGCGCGGTCTGGGTGCCCTGCGGGGTCAGCGACGAGAGGACGATCACGGGGATCGGATAGTGCGCCATGAGCCGGCGCAGGAAGGTGATGCCGTCCATGCGGGGCATTTCGACGTCGAGCGTCACCACGTGGGGCTGCAGTTCGATGATCTTGTCACGCGCCACAAACGGATCGGGTGCGGTGCCCACGACAGCGATGTCGGGGTCTTTGTTCAGGTCGCGGGTCAGCAGTTGCCGCACGACCGCCGAATCATCGACGACCAGGACGCGTACCGGACGGGCGGGATAGGCCGACGGTTGCATCAGCCTTGGCGCTGCACTCATGGTGGGTCTCCTGCGGACGTGATTCCGGTGGTCGCGGGCGGCTCGATCGCCCGGTTGATGCGCGGGCGATCAGAGATCGACCACGCGGAAGGCGATGATGTGTCCGTCGGCGTCGAGCACGGTCGTGCGCGGGTCGGCCGTGAAGGCGGCCCAGTCGGACGGCTCGAACTCGATGCAGGTGGGAAGGCTCATGTGCAGCGACGTGTCAGACCGGGCCGGCTCGCCGGCGGTGCCCGTGCGCGCCAGCAGCGCGCCGCAGGCGACGTTCATTAGTTCGCGCAGCATGTCGAGCCCGCGCTGATCGAGCGAGGGATCATCGACATCAAGCCCCAGCACCGACCCGGCCATGTAATGCCCCAGCGCCCTGGGCGTCACCAGTTGCAGCTCGGCGGGGACCGGATGCCCGAACCGGATCGCCACCTGGCAGGCCGCCAGCGGCGCCGCGGGCGACTCGGCCGGAGAGAGCGTGACGAACGCCATCGTCTCCAGCGCGTCGGCGATCGTCTGTGTCAGCACCTCACGGTCGAACACACACTCGGGAATGGTTGTTTCGTTCTCCGGTTTGGTCCGTGTTCGAAGCCGCGGCCCGTGCCGCCTAGGGAGCGGTTTGCCGCATGAGGAGCGGGCTGCCGCCGCGCGATGGCGCCGCGCGGTGGCGCCGCGCCGCCCGAGCTGACGTTCACGCCGCCACGCCCAGGGCCGCGTTGACCGCGTCGCGCACGGTCTCGGGCCTGAACGGCTTGCGCAGGAAACCCGCGACGCCCGCCTGGCGGAGGTCGGCGATGTTTTCCGCGTTGGGCTCGGCAGACACCACCACCACCGGCACATGTCGCGTCGGGTCGCTCAGGCGCATGCGGCGCATCATCTCGATGCCGCCCATCACGGGCATGTTGAGGTCGGCCACGACGAGGTCGACCTTCTTGCTGCTCATGACCTCCAGCGCGTCGCGTCCGTTGGCCGCTTCATAGATCTCAGCCGTTGGCACGCCCGACAATTGCACCACGCGCTTGATGATCATCCGTGTCGTCTCTGAGTCATCGACCAGGAGGATGTTGTATTGATCAGCCATTTGCGTCTCGATTCCCCATATCTTGCTATTGTCGTTGTCGGGTATTTGGCCCGCCCGGTTTATAGCGCGGTCCGCTTTGCAGTCGTTCGAATCTGCACATCGCCGTCGCTCACGCGGAGGTAAACGGTTCGGGGTTCGCTCCCGCCGCATTGCTCGGCCTCGACCAGCAGCCCCGCCTGCCAGAGGAGCTTGCGGATGGCGGCATGGTTGCGACGTCCGATATCAAACACCCCGGCGTCGTTGAGCATCTGCGCCGCGCCGGCGATTTTGACCTTCAGCCGCTTGCGGTCGGCGCCCAGGCTGGACATCGAGCCCAGCAGGGCCGCCATGCCCGTGTCGGCGAACATCCCGGGCTGCGCCCTGCCCTTCTCGACATTGATCGAGGCGCTGGGCAGTTGGCAGTGCAGCAGGCCGGCGACCTTGGTCAGCGGGTCGTAGGCCGCGACACCGACGCACGACCCCAGCGAGTAGGTCACCAGCGTCACCGCAGGGTCGTTGCTCACCTTCAGGTCGCCCACATCAACGACGACATTGCTGGTTGCTGGTCGGAGCATTGTGCTCATGAGTTCACGGCTTTCGATAGATGGTCGGCTGCACGTATTTGAAGCGATGCGTGATCCCGGTCAGGGATTCGGAATGACCGGTGAACAGCAACCCGCCCGGCGCAAGGATGTCGAAATAGCGATTGACCAGCCGCTCCTGCGTCGGCTTGTCAAAGTAGATCATCACATTGCGGCAGAAGATGAAATCCATCGGCCCGCGGAACGGCCAGGACTCCATCAGGTTGAGATAGTTGAAGACCGCGCGCGCCCGAAGATCGGGGCTGACGGTGACGTGTGAAGGGTCGGTCCGGTCGGGAACGAAGTATCGCTCGGCAATCGCCTGCGGCACGCCCTTGAGGCGCGAGACGTGGTATCGCCCGGCGGCCGCGGTGCGCAGCACAGGCCGGCTGATGTCGGTCGCGAGCAGTCTGACATCCCACGACGGCTTGGCGGGAAGCGTCTCGGCCAGCGTCATGAGAATCGTGTATGGCTCTTCGCCCGTCGAACACCCGGCGCTCCAGCAGCGGAGGCGATGTTGATTGGTCTTGCCGGCCCGCGCGATCAGCTCGGGCAGATGCACCTTCGCCAGGTATTCGAAGTGCGCGTTCTCGCGAAAGAAGCTGGTGAGGTTGGTCGAGAGCGCATCGACCAGGTTGGCAAACTCATCGCCCTCCGGGTCTTGCAGCACCGACTCGAGGTAGGTCGAGGCCGAGCGGAACTTGCCGTTCCTCACCCGCTTGGCAATTCGCGCCCGAACGAGTTCCTGCTTGCCCGTGTGCAGGTTGATTCCGCAGTGCTGATGCACCAGCGTGCACAACCGCTCAAACTGCTGCGGCGAAATCTCGATTGCTGTTTCGACTTCTTCTGTCATGGCATCGTCCACATGCACCCCGGTTCCTGCTCATCGGGCAGACGCCGAGGTGAAATTACTGCGGTGCCGAATTGTTACCGCGGGCAGCGCCCCTACGACCCATACCGTCGGCGTATCGGTCACGCCTCCGCGGCCCCCCCCGGGACGGCGGCCCGGGTGAAACACTCACCCGGGCCGGACGTCCGGCGTGAAGGGATTATGCGGCCTGGTTGAAGTCGCCGAAGTCGCCCTCGCTGTTCGAGGCCGACTCGCCCAGGGGGATGAGCGATTCGGCGGCGGAACGCGGTGCGAGCTTCTTGGCCGGCGCGGCGGCGGCCGAGCCGATCGTGGTCGGCCCCTTCGCGGGCCGGCCGGCTGACTTGACCAGCGCCTTGCCCGAGGCCGGCGCCGGAGGCGCCTGGCGGAACGAGCGGGACGACGTCGCAACGTGCGCCGTGTTGGAAGCCCGGCCGACCAGGTCGATCAGCTCGCCCACCACAGCCTTGAGCGACTCCGCCTGGCTCGACAGCTCTTCCGCGGCGGCGGCCGATTCCTCGGCGTTGGCGGCGTTGCTCTGGGTGACCTTGTCCATCTGCGAGACAGCGGTGTTGACCTGCCCGATGCCCTGGGCCTGCTCGTTGCACGCAGCGGTGATCTCGCCCACCAGGCCGTTGACCTTCTCGGAGGCGGCGGTGATCTCGCGGAGCACCGCGGCGACCTCTTCGGCCATCGCCACACCGTTTCGGCTCGCGCCGACGCTGCCCTCGATGAGCGACGACGTGTTCTTCGCCGCTTCAGCGCTGCGCATCGCCAGGTTGCGGACTTCGTCGGCGACCACCGCGAAGCCCTTGCCCGCTTCGCCCGCGCGGGCGGCCTCGACCGCCGCATTGAGCGCCAGCAGGTTGGTCTGGAACGCGATCTCGTCGATCGTCTTGATGATCTTGGCGGTCTCGGTGGCCGACGCCTGGATGTCGCCGATCGCTTTGCTCATGCGATCCATCGCGCTGTTGCCGCGCTGGGCGGCATTCCGGGCCTCGCCCGAAAGCGTCGAGGCCTGGTTGGCGGTCTCGGCGTTCTTGCGGGTCATGCTGCTCATCTCTTCGAGCGATGAACCCGTCTCCTCCAGGCTCGCCGCCTGCTCGCTGGCGCCCTGCGCCAGGCTCTGGCTCGACGCCGACACCTGCCCGGCGGCGGCGCTGGTCTGTTCCGCGCCCGCGGACAGCGAGGCGATGATCCGGGTGACCGGCTTGGTGATGCTGCGGGTGATGACGAAGCCGATGCCGCCGGCCATCACGACCGCCACGCCAAGCCCGATCAGCGTGAGATTCGACGCGGTCGAGAGGGTGGCAGTGGTTTCGTCAGCGATCTCCTGAGTGCGGGTGAGGCCCGCTGTGGTGATCTCATCGACCACGCCCGACAACTCGGCCCCAGCCTTGGCGCGCACAGGGGCGATGTCATCGAGCGCTTTCAGCGCCGCGGCCATGTCGCTCATGGCCAGCTTGTAGTCGGCCGCGCGGGTCTGAGCCTCCTTGAGGTCGTCGATGTCCTGCTGGTTTTTCAGCAACGGCTGGATCTGGCCGAACAGGGCGTCGATCTCGTCAAACTTCTTCTGCGTCGCGGTGATCGCGGCGGCATCGCGGTCGGCCAGCGCGCGCAGCACGCCGATGCGGATCATCGCGACACCAACGGAGATCTTGCCCAATAACTCGCATTTGAGAGCACGATCATCAAGCCGCTTCGCGTCAAGACCCTGGCCGATCTCCTGCTTTAGGAGGGTCTGCTGACCTTCGGTGAGCGCGGTCAGCGAGGTGACCACCGCGGTGGCGTTCTTGTTGAGGCGATCGAGGGTCTGGTCGCGCTGGTTGGTGGCGGCGACGGTCTGTTCGAACAGCCGGCGATACTCATTGCCCGCCTTGTGCGCCACGACAAGCTGCTCGCGGAGCTTGACCAGCCCGGGATATTGCTTGACCAGTTCGTCGGCTTTGCCCAGCAGTTCGTCGAGCGAGTTGAGCTGGCTCACGGCCTGATCGGCATAGGCCTTGTCGCCCGCCAGGCCGTAGCTTCGCCCGGCGAGGTTGAGCAGGTCGCTGGCATTCTTGATCTCGGCCGCAAACGAGACTTCGGGCACATACTCCTTCGACAGCGACGTCGCTTGTGTCACCACGTTCCGCATCTTGAGAACGGCAAATGTGCCCAAGGCGGCGCAGACGAGGACGACGCTGGCGAACCCGACAAACAGACGCATGCTCAGGTTCATTTTCATGACAGTTCCCTTGACCTTTCTGTTGACGGCGGCCGGTCCCTTCACCGGGCGCCGCGCTGGCTCTGCGGGCGGTTCCTTATGCCGCCTGCGCGAGCGACTCAGACGTGTTCATGTTGGTGATGACCGCGATGTCGCTGGTGGCCAGCACGCGGTCGATGTCGAGCAGGATCTTGACCGATTCCCCGATCTTGCCCATGCCCAGGATGAAGTCGGTCTGCACCGACGATCCGAACGCCGGCGGCTCTTCGATCTTGTCCGCCGAGATGTCCAGCACCTCGGAGACCCGGTCGACGACAATGCCGGTGCACAGCTTGCGATCCTGCGCGACGATCTCGACGACGATGATGCAGGTTTCGTCGGTCTTCTCGGCGGAATCCATGGCGAACTTCGACCGCAGGTCGACCACGCTGATCACCTGCCCGCGCAGGTTGATCACGCCCTTGACGTAAGACGGCGTGCGGGGCACGGCGGTGATGTCCATGTAGCCGATAATCTCGCGGACCTTGAGAATCTGGAGCCCGTATTCTTCCTTGCCCAAGGCAAACGTGAGAAATTTCCCACCCTTGGTGCCTGAGGCGGTCGGTGTTGCAACAGCACTCATGTCTTGTCCTTTCGTTGAGAGGCGACGCTGCGCAAGCGGCCGCCGTCCAAGTGCACTGTTTCGGCGATTACTCTGGAGATATCGGAAATGCGGCGATCCGAATTAACTGCTCGGATCGCCGCAAGACCCCGTGCGACAACTTGGTCAGGCGGCCCGGGCGGTCGTCTCGACGCGGCCCGTCACCAGCGCCTGGAGCGACAAAGCGCACCGGCGAAGGTCCTGAGACTGGTCCACCAGCGTGTGGGCGGCGGAGGCGGATTCTTCAGCCGATGCCGCGTTGCCCTGAGTGACCTTGTCGATCTGGCTCACCGCGCCGGTGATCTGGCGGAGACCCTCATCCTGCTGAGAAGACGCTGACGCGATCTCCTCGACCATCTCACGAACCTGGTCGCCCGACTGCCGCAGGTCGTCAAGGACCTTGCCCGTCTCGGCGGCAAGCGTCACGCCCGCCTGCGCCGCGGCCACGCCCTGGCTGATCAGGTCGGTCGTCGACCTGGCGGCATCGGCGCACCGCATCGCCAGGTTGCGAACCTCGGCGGCGACCACGGCGAAGCCCTTGCCGGCCTCGCCGGCACGGGCGGCCTCGACCGCCGCGTTGAGCGCCAGCAGGTTGGTCTGGAACGCGATCTCGTCGATCGTCTTGATGATGCGGGCGGTGTTGTCGGCGCTGGCCCGGATCTCGCTGATGGCGGTGTTGAGCTTGCCCATGGCCTGGTGGCCGCGGTCGGCCGCCTCGCGAGCGGCGCGGGAGGTCACCGCCGCCTGCTGCGCGGTCTCGGCGTTGCGCGTCGTCATGCTGCTGATTTCTTCCAGCGAGCTGCTGGTCTCTTCCAGGCTCGCGGCCTGCTCGCTGGCGCCCTGCGCCAGTGACTGAGAAGACGCGGACAGCTGCTCGGCAGCGCTCGCACCGGTCTCGGCGCCCTGCGTCAGCGTGTTGACGATCGTCTGGATCGGCCGGGTGATGCTGCGGGACGTGAACCAGGCGACCAGCACCAGCAGCAGCGCCGAGATGCCGATCGTCGTGCCCGCCTGCATGCGCACGCCGTGCATCTGCGCCAGCGATTCGGCCTCATCGACACGGACCAGCAGCGACCAGTCAAGCCCGCCATAGCCCAGCGCGCCGTCACTGTTCGCCCAGCCGGTGGACTGCCATGAATTGTGAGCCTCGTTGTAGCTGCGGCCCGCTCCGTCTTCGCCGGCGGCAGCCTTCTTCGCAGGCTCGAAGCCCGCGGCGACGAGGTTGACGTTGGCCGTCGCGCTGATCGTCTCCTCACCGTTTTCCACTTCGGTGAGCACGCGGCCGCTGCGGTCGACCAGCGTCAGCTGCGCGGTGTTGAAGCCGCGGGCCTCGAGGTTGGCGTGACCCGTCTTGACGATGTCGCGGACGAGCTGGAAGTCCGCGTAGTTCTTCCAGACCGCAATCACATTGCCCTCGGTGTCGCGGACGGGCGCGGTATATCCGAGCGTCAGCCCGTCTGCCACCCCGACCCGGCGCACGTCTTCATCGACATGAAGGTCTTCGACCACCGTACCCGTTAGCGCCTCGGTGGAGAGGTAGTCGCCCGCGAGCGCGTCGCGGAACCAGCCGGCGTTCTTGAAGTTCTTCTCATAGAAGAAAGCGGTGTCGACCGGGCGGCCCTTGGCGTCGGCGCTGTTCACCGCGATCACACGGCCCTCGAGGTCGACCAGCAGGGTGACATGATAGATCCCGTAGCAGGCCACATAGTTGTTCATCGCCCGCACGATCGCGTTGGCGTCGCCGCCGGTGTACCAGGCAGTGCGATCCTGGATCACCCCGTTGAGGCCAAACGCCTGCACATCACCGTATCGCTCGAAGAGATTGCGCTCGATCGTGTCGACCACGCCGGCCGCCGCGATCTCGAGCTGGGATTCGATCGAGCTCTTCATGTTGCCCGTGCTGACCCAGGTCACAACGCCCACCGCGAGCGACGGAACCAGACCAGCCGCGAGGAAGGTCGTCATCAGTTTGGTGCTGAGCTTCATTGCGTTCTCCTGTCTTCTTCCTTGGCGAGTGCGGTGAAGTTCCGATTCGAGGACCAGGGTCGCAATCCCTCATCGTGTGCCAGAATGACAGACTTGCATGCTGTGCAAACGATACATTTAGCACCATTCTGATAGCCAAAATGACAATCTGATAAATGTTAAGTCAGGCAAGGATTCGCTGTTTGTTTCTCAGCAACAAAATCTAAGAAGCGTCTGATAACCGCATTTCGGCATGCATATAAACAAGAACGGACGGCGCCGCGAAGCGCCGTCCGTCGATGGATGATCAGTTGAGCGATTGTGTCAGCGGCTGGCCAGGTCGACGATGCCGGGGATATCCAGGATCAGCGAGACATTGCCGTCGCCGAGGATGGCGCCGCCCGAGATGCCCTCGACCGCCCCGATCCCGCCGAGGCTCTTGATGACCACCTGCTGCTGGCCGACCAGTTCGTCGACGAGGATGCAGCAGCGACGGGTGTCATCCTGCACAATCACCACCAGCGCCTCGGTCGGCTCGCGCGCCTGCGGCTCGATGCCGAAGTGCTCGTAGAGCCGGATCAGCGGCAGAAGCTCGCCGCGGACCATGCACATCTCGCCCCGGTTCTGCACGGTCGACAACTGCTCCGCCCGCGGGCGGAGGTTCTGCTCGACACTGGTGATCGGGATGATGTACTGCTCGTTGCCCACGCGCACCACCAGCCCGTCGATCACCGCCAGCGTCAGCGGCAGACGGATGGTGAAGGTCGTCCCCTTGCCCAGCGTCGACGTGATGTCGATCCGCCCGCGCATCGCCTCGACGTTCTTTCTCACCACGTCCATGCCGACGCCGCGCCCGGAAACGTCAGTCAGCTTCTCCGCCGTCGAAAGCCCGGCATGGAAGATCAGCTTGTATGCCTCGGTGTCGGAAATGTCCTGGTCTTCGCGAAGAATGCCGGCATCGATCGCCTTGCGGATCACGCGGGCCTTGTTGATCCCGCGGCCGTCGTCGCTGATCTCGATCACGATGCTGCCGGCCTGGTGATAGGCGCGAAGCTCGACATGCCCCGTCCGCGGTTTGCCGGCCTTCTCACGCTCTTCGGGCGGTTCGATGCCGTGATCGAGCGAGTTGCGCACCATGTGCACCAGCGGGTCGCTGATCGCCTCGACGACGTTGCGGTCGAGCTCGGTTTCGCCGCCCACGAGGTTGATCTCGATCTCCTTGCCGAATCGCTTCGACAGGTCGCGCACGAGCCGCGCCATCTTCTGAAACACCCCCTGGATCGGGACCATCCGCATCGACATGCTCAGGTCCTGCAGCTCGCGGGTGATCTTGCCGAGGTGGCCCATGTTGCGCGAGAGCCGCTGGTTGGCCGACAGGTCGGCGCCCGACAGGTCCTGCGCCACCATCGACTGGGCGATGACCAGTTCGCCGACCATGTTGATCAGGCTGTCGAGCCGCTCGGTCGCCACCTTGACGGTGTTGTCGCCCGTCGTCGATTTCGCGGGTGTGCCCGCGGGCGCGGCGCCTTCTCCAGCGGCCGGCGTCTTCGACGAACCCGCCGACGGCGTTGCCGTGCCGGTCGAGGCAGCGGGCGTATCTTTACCCGATGCGGCATCGTCGAGACGCCCGATGAGTTCTCCCAGCCCCGACTGCGTCGCCGGCGCGCGGTTCTGCGCGATCGCGTCGCGCAGGTCGTTGACCATCGCCTTCATCAGGTCGCACGACGCGAGCACGAGATCGATCTTGCCCGAGTCGAGGGTGAGCTTGCCGTTGCGCGCCAGGTCAAGCAGGTTTTCCGCCGCGTGCGACAGCGCCCCGATCTGCTTCAGGCTCAGGAAGCCCGCCACGCCTTTGATCGTGTGGAAGCTGCGGAACAGCGCGTTGACGTTTTCAAGATTGTTCGGGTCTTCGTCCAGCGCCAGCAGCGCCGCCTCGGCCGACTCGAGATGTCCGACCGCCTCGGTGATGAACTCCTGCACCATCGGCACATCGTCAGGCCCGATCACCGCATCGGCGATGGGCTCCGAACCGTGCGACGGCGCGGCCCCGTCTGCTTCACCGGCGCCGCGGTTCTCGCCTGCCTTGCCCGCCGGCGTGACCGTGAAATCGCCAAACGCCGACGGCGAGGGCCCCGGCGCGGGCGCGGGAATGGTCGGCTCACCGGCCTTGCCCGAGATCGCCTGCTGAATATCCGTGACCAACTGCCCGACCGACCGCAGCGCCGCGTCGAGGTCGCCGACTTCGCGGAGAATGATCTGCTCGACCAGCTTCTCGGCTTTGCCGGCGCTGGCGATCAGCGATGTCGAACTCGACATCTCCGCCGCCTCACGCCCGATCTGCTGCAGCTGCGCATGCACTGACGCGAGCAGCGGCAGGTCATTGGGCTCGGCCGTCACCAGCTTGGCGGCCAGTTGCTCGGTGATGTCAATCAGCGATGTCGGTTCGTTGGGTGTCGACTGTTGCATGAAGTGCCTCGTTCAACCTTCCCACTCCGCCAAAAGCCGAGGGCTCGTGTCTCAAGACACGGCCGAACCCGCTCAGGCGCTGTCGCTAATGTCGTCAGGTGAGGCACTGCACTTTATGTCATCGACCTCACCTCACCGGCAAAGGTCGATAAGGCGGTTCAACCGCCCCCACCGCGAATGCTTCACATCCGAAGCGCCCTCGCCGACCGCGACGCATCGGCCTGCTTGTGATGTGGCGACTCCCCGAAAATCAGCCCCCTTTTATCGGACGGCCTGTGGACGAGTGGCATGTTTGCGATCAACAACCCCTGTTGATCGAGGCGTAGTCACGCCGGCCGCCGGCCGGGCATCGCGTTATCAGCGGTATCGAACGACACCAGCGCCCGCCGCCCGCCCGCCCGCTCCGCCCGCGCCGCCCCGCCATCCACCCGCCACCCGGCTGTCATCGCGACGTCTCGCGAAGACCAACCCCCTGGGCCTCAAGCCCGCATCGCGCGCAGCAGGTCATGGAGCTCGCACAGGTCGCGCACCGTCTTTGAAGGGACCGTGTCAAAGTCCCGCGGCCGGCCCAGGCTCAGCCACACGGTCGGCGTTCGTGCGGCATGGCCTGCTTCGATGTCATATTGGCCATCACCCACCATCCAGACCCCATCGGGTGTGAGCGGCGTGCCGGCCAGACACGCCAGCCGCGCCATCGCGGCCAGCAGCGGCGCTGGAGACGGCTTGGGCGGGGCATCCTCCCGCGAGATCAGGCAGTCAAACGAGAGCCCGTGCCGCGAGAGCACCGTCTCAACCGACCGCCGCGAATTCCGCGTGATCAGCGCCGTCGGCACAGATCGGTCGGCCAGCCACCCCAGCAGTTCGACGCAGCCCTCGCTCAACTCCGAATGCTCCGCGGCATGCTGCTCGTGTCGATCGAGCACCGCCTGCGCCGCATCAAGCTGCGACCCCGTGAGCGTCCGCAGCGCTTCAAGGATCGGACGATCTCCGATGCCCATCTCCGCCTTGATCCGGGCGAAATCGAGCATCGGCCGCGTCAGTGTGCCGTCCATGTCAAAGAGGATCGCCCTCGGAAACACCATGCTCTCCCGCTCTTTCACCAACGCGCCGACCTAACTCCCGTCAGGCCGCTCACAGCACCCGCGACATGCCCAGGGTCTGCCCGGCGCACCGCCGAAGTCGAGCTGGCCATAGTCGAGCTATGCCGAGCCGAACTGGCCGGAATCGGGCCGGCCGAGTCCAATGGGGCCGAGTCCAGCGGGGCCGAGTCGTAAGTTGGGCCAAGCCCGGCCACGCCCCGCGCACCAACCTCACTTTAGGCTCTGCCACCGGCGCGGCTCCGCAGCCGGTAGATCCGCCGACGGTCAGACAGTCTTACCCGAATCGATCGCGACACACCCACTGGTTGACCGGCCCTGCGACGTCATGCTCACTTGGGACCCTGCCCGGTGTGCTGTACAACATCGCCAGCCAATCCGCGACCCGACTATGACCCATTTTGACGCCACGCTGCTGATCGCCGCGGCCCTGCTCGCCCGGGCCGCTCAGTCGCTTCTCGCCGCGGGTGCCGCCCGCTCGCGGTTCGCGGCCACCGCGTTCTCACGAAACCTCGTCGATCTCGCCTTCGGCGCCCTGCTGCTGTGGCTGGTGGGGCAGACCGGACTCCTCGGCGCCGACGTGTTCACGGTGGTGGCCACGCTGCTGGTTGTCAGCGGGTTGGGTGTCGGCGCGATCGCCGAGCGGTCACGCCTGCGCTTGGTGGTCATCCAGACTGCGATCTTTGCGCTTGTGCTCATCCCGGCGGCCGCATTGTTCACGGCGCAGACCGCCGGTCTGATCACATACATCGATTCGACCGGCCTGGGCACCACCGCGCTGCTCGGCTCGGCCATGGCGATCGCGTCGGCAGCGGTCATCGGCCCACGCTCGCGCAAATACAACAAAGACGGGTCGGCCAACTTCATCATGGGACATCACCTGCCCATGGCGACACTGGGCGCGCTGCTGCTCGTGCTCGCGGTCTCGCTGCATACCCTTGCGCGGCTCGCCGGCACGGGGATCGACGCCCCGGCCGCCACGCTCCTGCTGTGCTTCGCGGGCGCCATCGTCGGGGCGATGGCCTATGGCGGCTACACGTTTCGACGCATCGAGCCGCTGTATCTGATCCAGGCAGCGGTCGCGTCGGCGGTCGCGGTGACACCCGCCGCCGCCATGCCCGAGTGGGTGGCCGTCGTATTGGGCTTGCTTGTCGGCGTCGCCGCGCCGTGGCTGGCGTCGGCGCTCGACATGCGACTGCGCATCGACGACGCGTCTCACCTCGCCGCCCCGGTGCTGGGCGGCGCGCTTGCGGGGTTGATGGCCGCCGCGTTCATCCCGCTGACGCCAGACGACAGTTTCGCCATCAGGCCCGGGCAACTGCTTGGCGTGGCGACGATCGCCGTGATCGGGCTGGCGCTGTCGTGGGGGCTGATGCGGGTTGCCGCCGCCCTCACACCGCTGCGGAGCAGCGACGCCGACGAATACGACGGGCTCGACATCGCCGAGCTCGATGTCAACGCCTATCCCGACTTTCAGCAGAACACGATCAAGAGTTTTCACCTGCGAGAGGCCTAGCCTCCTCTCGCGATCAGCGCCCGCGCGGTCTGAGTTCGACCGATCGCGGCCGTGGTATGAATAGCGGTGTGTCTGACCGTTGTGTGTGCGTCGCGCCGTTTGTTAACACGCCAACGCCTTGACCCGTCTGGTCCGCACGCGATGTCGCCCCCCGTCAAAATCCTCCTGCTCGCGGTCGCCGGCGCCGGCGGCACACTGCTGCGTTACGCCATCTCGCTCGCCGTCGCACAGTGGGGCCGAAGCGCGAACTTCCCGATCGCCACGCTCGCGGTCAACGTGCTGGGCTGTGTGGCGATCGGCATCGTCGCGGCGCTGGCCGACTCGCGGCAGATGCTCTCCCCCGACATGCGGCTCATTCTCACGACCGGCCTGCTGGGCGGCTTCACCACCTTCAGCGCCTTCGGGTTGGAGACCATGACGCTGCTCGGCGCCGGCCACACCACCCGCGCGGCGCTGTATGTCGGCGCCTCACTCCTCGCCGCGCTCGCAGGCACCTGGCTCGGCTGGACCCTCGCCGGCGGCGGGCCGACCGTCTAGCCAAAGCGCCCGACCGCGCGCCGAAGTGCCCCCACATATCACCGGCCTGCCCGCACACGCAACAGCAGTCCCACCGAGAGCGCGTCGTCCCACATCTCAGCGGTTCCCCACATCCCGGCACTCCGCGAGCGCCCGGCATTCCTCCGTCGCCTTGCGTTCTCACCGCTTCTTCTTTTTGTTCCGATCCTTCGGCTCCATCCAGCCGCTCTTCTTCGTCTTGATCATGGGGCCGCCGCGGTTCATGGCACCGATGCCGCCGCCCATGAGGCCGCGCATCATCGACATGCGCGAGCCGGCCCCGCCCGTGCCATAGGCCCGCATCATGTCGCGGGCCATCTCAAACTGCTTGACGAAATTGCCCACCTCGTTGACCGCGACGCCCGACCCGCGCGAGATGCGCCGCCGCCTCGAATGCTCGAGCAACTCGGGCTTGGCCCGCTCCTCCGCGGTCATTGAATCGTAGATGGCGCGCATCCGCTTCATCTGCCCCTCGATCGCCCCTTCGTTCATCGCTAGCGTCTTGCTCAGCTCGCCCATGCCCGGAATCATCCCCATGATCTTGCCCATGGGCCCGAGCTTCTTGACCTGGCTCATCTGCGCCATGAAGTCGTCGAGCGTCAGCACGCCCTTCTGCATCTTCTGGGTCAGCCGCTCGGTTTCCTCCTGGTCGAACTTGTCCATCGCCTCGTTGACCAGCCCGACGATGTCGCCCATGCCCAGGATGCGCTGCGC
>CAZBOE010000017.1:0-329 GCA_964493365.1 uncultured Tepidisphaeraceae bacterium
TTGGCCAGGTCGCCGCAGACTTCGACGCGCGGCTCGCCCGCCCCGGCCGCCGCGGCGGTCACGCCCGCCGCCACCATCGGCCCCGTCGCGCCGATACACAGCACCGCCTTGGCATGCCGCGCCAACGCTGCGCACATCTCGTCGATGGGCAGGTGCTTGTCATAGCCGCCCACGATGTGCACCACCCGGCGCGGTTCAAACGCCTGCAGCGCCGCGGCCGCCGCCGTGGGAATCGTCGCGATCGAGTCGTTAAACCAGCGGACCGGCGCGCTCCGACCAGCGCCATCGCCCGCCCGTGCGGTGGACCCGGCGGCAACGTGGTGTGACGG
>CAZBOE010000017.1:339-17449 GCA_964493365.1 uncultured Tepidisphaeraceae bacterium
CATCGCCCGCCCGATCTCCCGCGCCGTCTCCCGCCGATGACTCGGCCACCAGCTCCAGCCGGTGCGGCAGGCCCGCGAAGTCCGCAACCGCGGCCTGCGCGTCGTCGAAGCTCACGCCCAGCTCCATCGCCGCCGTGAGCGCCCCCTGCGCGTTGAACTGGTTGTGCCGGCCCGGAATGCGGAGCGAAAGCTCGCGCATCGGCTGCCGCGGATAGAAGACGACCCGCGCGCGCGTCACCTGGGCAAACGACCGCGTGGGGGCGGCGTCTTCAAACAGCACGGCGATATCCGTGGCACTCTGAAACCGCACGATGTTCTTCTTCGCCTCGTGATAGGCCTCGACACCGCCGTGCCAATCGAGGTGATCTTCGGCGACCATCGTGACGACCGCCACGTGCGGCGCCCACCGCTCGTCGCCCAGGTAATGCAGCATGTATGACGACAGTTCGAGCACAACCAGGTCATCGCGCCCGATGGAGGGCAGGTCGAACAAAAGCGACTTGCCGATGTTTCCGCCCACATGGGTCCGATATCGCCGGGCGAGCATCCGCCCGAGCATGGCGGTGGTCGTCGATTTGCCCTTGGTCCCGGTCACCGCGACCACCCTCGCCGGGCAGCGCGCCGCGAAGAGACAGATCTCGGTGGTGATCGGCACGCCCGCGCGCCGCGCCGCCAGCAGCAGGGGGCTCGTCGGCGCAACGGCAGGCGAGGTCACCACCAGGTCGGCCGACACAAAATCCGATTCGTTCTGCTCACCCAGTCGATACTCGATCGGCAGCCCGGCGAGCTGCGCCACCGACTCGCCCAGCTTGTCCGCCTGGGCCTGGTCGGCCACCAGCACCCGGGCTCCCTGCTCGACCAGCCAGCGCGACACGGCGATGCCGCCGCCGAACCGTCCCAGCCCCAACACAACCACCCGCTTGCCGCGAAAATCGTTCATGGTGTCACGCACGGATAGGTGCCCCGGCAATGTTGCTTAAGCCCCCAGAACTGCCCTCAGGTCGGCCCTCATGTCATCCAGCGCTGCCTCGGTCGCGGCCTCCCAGTTGCTCGCCGACGCGTACCGCGCATCGCGATACGCATAGAGGATCGACCGCGACGCCGACACCAGCGCGCCGGTGCCGTCGACGAAAGCCGCGCGGGTCATGTCGGCGGTGGCGCCCTGCGTGCCATAGCCCGGCAGCAGCAGGGTGCAGCGGGGCAGTCTGGCCCTCAGGCTCTGCATCGTGTGCATCTGCGTCGCCCCGACCACCGCGCCGATCCGGCTCATCCCGCTGACGGGCCCGATCATGCCCGGCGTCTCGGTCATCGGGCGCAGCAGGTCGGCCAGGTGTTCGCTCCAGGTCAGGCCTGATGCGAGCCGCTGATCCTGCAGCGCCGCCGACCCGGGGTTGCTCGTCCGCACGAGCACGAACAGCCCCTTGTCCTGGTCCAGCGCGGTCGAGGCAAAAGGCTCGAGCGTATCGAGGCCGCAGAACGGGTTGACCGTGATCGCGTCGGGCGTGCGGATCTCGTCGTCGTCCCCCGCGGGCGGGTCGATCAGGTGTCCTTGCGCGTAGGCTGCCGAAGTCGAGCCGATGTCGCCCCGCTTGACGTCGCCGATCACCACAAACCCCGACTCGCTCGCCTCCTGGATCAGCGAGAAATACGCATCAATCCCGGCCGAGTGATACCGCTCGAAGTATGCCGACTGCAGCTTGACCACACCCGCCTTGCCCTCGATCACACGCAGCACCCGCATGCAAAACTCAAAGATGCCGTCGAGCTCCTCGGCCAGGTCCAGCCCGTCGGCCCGCAGGTCGTCGGGCATCATGTCGGGCATCGGGTCGATGCCCACACACACCGGCGACCCCGCCCGCCTTACCGCCGCCACAAGCCGATCGGCAAAATGCTCGCTGTGTTCCATGGTGCTCACCCCAGTTCCTCAGGCCTGTGATTCGTCGACCGATCCCGCCGGAGTCGCGGCCCGGATGTCTGCCTCCCGGCGCCAGGGCTCGGCCCCGGGCATGCCCGTCGGCCCAACCGGCGACCGATCGCGTCGCTGTATGTAAAAAAGCGACGGGACGACGCGGCGCCGAAATGGCCGGCCGCAACGTCCCGTCGCTGCTGTGTCAATTGACAGTCGACCGGAGCCTCGCCCGCAGGGAACGCCGCGGCCACCGCCGCATCCTTACCCACTGCTCCGACACCGTCGTCTGGCATGTCCGTCTCGCGCTGATGCCTCAACGCCGATCACTCAAGCCGCCTGATCAGCGCTTGCGACGATCGCGACGGGCCTTGCGCTTTTTGCTGCCGACTTTGCGTCGACGCCGTGGCTTGGCCATGTCCCGTAGGCTCCTTTCAAAGGCCGGGCACTTACGCCCGGCTACACTGCTCGATCCTGACAAAGGGTCGCGGAAGATACAGCTAAATCCCTTAACCGTAAAGCGCCCTCACCGTCAGCGCCCTCCCGCACACGCCCGCCCGAGGGTCAGAATCCCCGGTATCGCCCGATAAAGCGAACCGGCCGGCTCGCGCTAGAGGGCGCGGCCGGCCGGTCTCTTCTCCTCTGGAAAACGCGGATCAGCCGACACGACGCCGCCGGAGCAGCGCCGGCGCGGCAAGCCCGGCCAGCAGCATGGTCGACGGCTCGGGAACCGCCGCAACCGCGGCATCCAGGCCGCCCGGCGGCGGGGGCGGGGGAATGCCGATCCCGTATTGACCGAGCAGGATGCCCAGGTCGTCGAAGTCGACGTCGCCGTCGTCGTTGGTGTCCGAGATCAGACCCGGCGCCGTCAGGCCATATTCGCCCAGCAGGATGCCCAGGTCGGCGAAGTCGACGTGGCCAGTGTAGTCGAGGTCGGCGAGATAACGCAGCCCGTTCAGCGTCATCGTGCCGTCGGGGAAGTTGAAGTTGAACGGCGGGTTGAAGATGTAGTTGCTGAACACCGTCATGTCGAATGCCGGGTTCACGTCTCCCTTGTACGACGCGAAGCCCAGGTAATACGTCTCACCCACAGTCAGTGCACCGTCGGCAAGTGCGAAGAAGCTGCTCAGGTCGGCCGTCGACACGTCGTTGTGAAAGGCGATGATCCGGCCCGCCGAGTCATACAGGGCGATGTTGGTGTCGTCGCCGAAGGTGTCGAAGTCGGACCCGATGGTGTTCACATTCACCGGGCCGCCCTTGTATTCGAAGCTGACGAAGATCGTCTCCTGCTCCGAGTAATAGTCGGTGACCTTGCCCGCCGGGTCGACCTTCACCTGCGCCGACGGAGGCGGGGTCACTTCATCCAGATACTTGATGTTGAGTTCTGCCGTGAAGTTGCCGCCGGGCAACTGGTTGGGCTGTCCGAACGTCGCGAGCGTGCCACTGCGCGAGTCAACGGCAAGGTAATACGTGCCGGCCTCCCAGATCCCAAAGGGATTGGTCGTCGCGTTGCGGAAGACGCCCAGCGAACCCGCCACGCTCGTCTGATCGATGGAATTCTGAACCGCCGCCAGGCTGGTCCCTTCCGGCCTGTTGTTGAAGTTCGGGAAATTCGGGTTGCTGCTCGTCGCCGTGTTGTTCGAGTTGAACGTCGTCAGCGTGTTGAGCAGGAGGTAGTCATGGTTGGGGTCGGGGAACGAACCGTCGGCATCCGGTTCCCGCGAGTTGCGGAGGTAGATGAACGCCGGGCTTTCCAGCGTAAACTCGTAGACATACTCGCCGTTGCCCCACAGGGTCGTGCCGGCGTTGTTGAACGAGGTCCAGGCGAACGCCTCGTTGGTCTGGCCCACGGTCGTGTTGCTCAGCGTCAACACCGTGCTGCTCGCGATCGTGCCCAGGTTCAGATCGACCGTCAGGTCGGCGCTCGCCGTCGCGGCCGCCGACAACACCGCCGCCGAAATCACGGCGGACTTCATTACCATCTTCGAAATCATCTGCACTCTCTCCTTTGTTGTTCCCGAGCCCGCGCGGGCCCGATAGCCTTGGTTAGCACTTCACGTCTTCGCGGTTGGACGGTCTCCCGTTGCAAGGTCTCCCCGTGAGACCCATGGTCAGTTCACCGGATCCCAGTTCACCCGAAAGCCCTGTTTCTTGGGCACGAAGTAATAGTTCATCGGGTGAAGGTTTGCGTTGGCGAACGGAAACGAGCCCGCGCTCAGGTCGACGCCTTCACGGGTGATGTCGCCGATGTTGGCCTCTCTGCGTCTCTCGGGCGTGCCGACCAGAGTCAGCGATCGGTCGCTGGTGAGGTTCGGCTTCATCGCCGACACGTGCCCGTCAAACCAGGCAATGTTGCCGACGCCACCCTTGTGCCGGCCATGAAAGGCCGGAAACCGCTGAGACGGGGGCGCCAGACGCGAAGACCGCTTGATTCCGGAGTTGGCCGGGTCGGTCGACATGAATGCCGCATCGGCATACATCACCGTCTCGTTGGCCGCCGACACCCTCCCGAGGTTGTAATTCGAGGTCGTCAGCCCGATGTTGCTTGCATAAGCCATCGGCGTGTCCGACCAGCCAAAGATGCTGGCCTGAGGGATCACCTGGTTGGTCTCAAACGGGAACGACGGACAATCAATGACCTTGCCCTCGCCGACCCACTTCTGCATGTACCCCAGCTTGTGGTTGAAGCGCTGATCAATGTTGTTTTCAGTCAAATTGACGGCGAAAAAGGCATACTGCGCGTAATTCACGCCGCCGCTGGTCAGACCAAAGCTGCTGTTGAGCAGGATTCGCCCGCGGTTCTCCGCCGCGTGGCCCAGCACTGCCGACGCCATCTGCCTCAGGTTCGACTGGCATTTCACCGCGGCCGACTGGGCGCGAACCGAAGACAACGCCGGCAGCAATATCCCGACCAGCACCGCAATAATGCCGATCACCACCAGCAGCTCAACCAGCGTAAACCCGCGCGATCCATCCAGAATGCGGCGCATAATCCTCCGGCCCGTGCGAGATGACATGACGCGTGCAGCCCAAAGCGATGCAGCCCCAGTGGCTGAGGCGCCGCTGGCCGAATCTCCGGTTGCCACAACGCCGCTGGCTGACGCCCGGCAAACAGCGGCCCCGTGAACAGCGGCCCCGTGAACAGCGGCCCCGCTAACGACCGCCAACCCGCTCGTTGTCACCATATCCCAAGCCACATTGCCCAAAGCCAGGTGGCCCCGCGTCCGAGCGGGCCACGCGACATTCGTCGCCGGATTCGTCGCTGGTTTCCGCGGCGACGCAGCGCGTGTTGCCGTCGCGCGTTCACCCGGATCGAATCGCAAAGTAGCGTGTTCGCAGCACATCATTGACTTGTCCAAGACATGGCCGGGGCAGGGGTGGCGCCCTGGGGTGGTGAACCGCAGCGGTTGGTGCCCACACGATAGCTACATCCGCGCCGGTGAGCAAGAACATTCCCGGTAGGAGGAAAGTTCTGAGAATTATCCGGGGTCGGATCGGGCCCGCGCGGGCCGGTTCGAATCACCCGGCCGACCGGGTCGTCGCCCGAACCCGATCACCACCCGCGGGCTTTGGGTCGACGGATCGAATCGCCATCGCGACGGGTGTCGCATCCCGCGGCGTCGATGCCTGGTGTCCCGCGCTTCCTCAAACCGGCCGATCGGCTACCCTCTCGGGCATGCGACTTCTTCCGCTGACATGGCTACTCTTCGTTGCGCTGCTGGCCGGCTGCGCCCCGTCGTTCCTGGTCACGCCCGTCAACAACACGCAAGACATCGAAGAGCTCACCGTCCGCGAAGCAGGCCTCTTCGCCCCCAAGATTGCCATCGTCGAAGTCGAAGGGGTCTTGCTCAACGCCCGCAGCGGCGGGGTGCTCCAGCCCCAGGAGAACCGCGTCTCGCTGTTCACCCAGCAGCTCGACGCCGCCGCCCGCGACCCGTCCGTCAAGGCGGTCGTGCTGCGAATCAACTCGCCCGGCGGCGCCGTCACCGCCAGCGACATCATGTATCAACAAGTTGTCCGATTTCGTAAAACCACCGGCAAGCCCGTCGTCGCCGCCGCCCAGGACGTGTGCGCCTCGGGCGCTTACTACGTCGCCTGCGGCGCCGATGAACTGATCGTTCACCCCACCAGCATCGTCGGATCGATCGGGGTCATCTACCAGACCTTCAATGTCGAACGCACCCTCGACATGGTCGGTGTCCGGGCCGAAGCCATCAAATCCGGCCCCCGGAAAGACATGGCCTCGCCCCTGCGCCCGCTCACCCCGGGCGAGCGCCAGATCATCCAGTCGATGATCGACGAATACTTCGCGCGCTTCCGCACGATCGTCCTTGCCGCCCATCCGGTTGAATCACCCGAGGTGATCGAACAGGCCACCGACGGTCGGGTCTTTACGGGCGAGCAGGCCGTTCAATGGAAGCTGGCCGACCGGTCCGGCACGCTCGAAGACGCCATCGACCGCGCCGCCCAGCTCGCGAAGATCGACCAGCCGCGGGTCGTCCTCTACCGGCGGCCTTTCGGTTACGGCGGCTCGATCTACGCCGCCAGCGATACGCCTCCCGCGTCGGCACAATCGATACAGGTTAACCTGCCCGGCATCGACAACCGCCTCGGCCCCGGATTCTATTATTTGTGGGAAGGCCGCTGACGCGCGCCGCGGTAGACTTTCGGTACGCTCGGCGGTCAGCCACGGTCGGCCAAGGCAACATCCGGTTGAGGGTTAATGCCCGGCCACATCGCTCCGCTTCATGTCGTTTCGGTCGCAGAGTCATTCGTGCTCGCAGTCGCTCATGCAGATCACCTGCAACCATTGTCGCGCATGCCTGCAGATCGACGACGGCTTCGCCGGCGGCGTCTGCCGATGCCGCTATTGCGGAACGATCCAGACCGTCCCCGTACATGAGGCACCGGCACCCGATTCGACCCGCCGCGGACCGGGCCGCGCCGCGTCCGGCCGGTCGCGCCAGACCACCCTCTATTGCCGCTCATCAGCCGTACGATCGGCCGCCCATCTCGGAGGCCGGTCTCATCCCGCGCACGCGGCCGACGACGGCCCCGCGAACCAACCGCCACGCGACCCCACCCGCTCTCCCGGCCCATCACTCGGCCGCGCATCACCCGACAGAGCATCAACCCACCACGCATCACGCGACCGAGCATCACCCGCTACCGCTCAAGCGCGACCGTTGTCCGCGAGGCACACCGTCAAAGCGCCCAAGAACGCGTCCGCCGCATCGCACGCTGCCGGAGCACCCGTGGTCACGTCTTGTGACGCCAGATCTCGCCCCTCCACATCGAGCGCCATGACATCAGGCGCCGTCACATCAGGCGCCGTCACATCGGCCGACACCACATCGCGCGACGCCACTGCGGTCGCCGCCGCATCTCGTCGCGCCACACCATCTGCCGCCGCAGCACCCAGGTCGGCCCAGCCACTCCCGCATCGGCGTCGGCTGCGCCGGTCGGTCCTGTTTGCCGCCGCGTCGGCCGCGGCGGTGACGGTCGCAGCCGCCCTGATTACGCACGGAATCTAGGACTGCTCGACTGGCCAATCGCCGCAAACCCCCAGCGCCGCGTCCCAATACCAAACAAATCACACGGGCCGCCGTCCGGTAACGGGGCGGTTCACTGGCCTGTTGCGATAGCGAAGTGCTCGAAATTTGCGTGAGCGATGCCATTGAGCCCAACCCATCGCGCGACGGGCGGGCGAACACACAACCGCTGGTGGTCTGTTGCGAATCCTTGTGTGAAAACCCGACAGCCGGCCTCCGATGCCTAGCCGGCGCGCGGGTCTAGTCATTGCTGCGCCAGATTTTGCGCGCTATGCGTTCAAGTTTGCCGGTCAGACTGCCGATCTTTTAGGCACACGGGCGCGAGCGGTTTTATCGGACACAAACTGCGCGATCCCCGTCGATCGGGCCCAGGCACGCCATCGGCAACCGGCGATTCCTGCGCGTCCGAATACCTCGTCCCAGTGTCTTTCGGGGTTCGATCGTGAAGAAAAAGGCCAAGCCTTCTCAGCGGAAGTCTTCCAGTCGATCGCTCACCGTCTTTACAGGCCTGGTGGTCATGCTCATGGTGACCAGCGGCCTCCTGCTCGCCCTGGCGCCCGAGCCCATGCGGCCCGACCAGTCGACCGCGCTGCTTGCGGTCGATGACCGCGATTCGCTCGAGTCGATCTTCAACACGCCCATGCGGGCCCCGGCCGACCGGTGGAAATACGTCTACATTCACCACAGCAAGACCCCCGCCGGCGACATCCGCTCGCTCTCGGGCGGCAGTGGCTGGGGCGGACACTTCGTGATCGGCAACGGAAACGCCGCCGGCAACGGCGAGATCCAGGTGTCGCGGCGCTGGGACATGCAGGCGTCCGCCGACGCACCGGCCGGCGCCAGCTCGCTCGACCCCGCCGCGATCAGCATCTGCCTCATCGGCGATTTCGATCGCACGGTTCCCACCCCGGCTCAACTCGAACGCCTGACCCAGCTCACCGCGGCCCTCCAGAGCCGCTTCAACATCCCGGCCAGCCATGTGATCATGGTCGAGCAGCGGGACCTCGTCGCCGGCATCGGCAAATACTTCCCCGCAGATGCCTTCCGCGAGCGCATCACGCGATGAGCCTTGCCGCGTCGGTGCTTACCGCTCTATTGCAGCACTGCCTTCTTTTCGGCAGCGCCATATCAACCGCCGACCGGCGGGTGCGAGCGCTAGGGTCTTGCTCGCATTCCGCTAGATGTTGGTCAATTTATAACATCTAACCTGATTCTTCCGGCGTATAACGGGCGTCAACCGTGCAGCAGTGGGTGCCTTCGGTAGCGGGGCACTTCGATCCCGCTGGGTATCCGGCCGCTGGCACGGGAAGTCGGCCGAACACGTTCGGCCGCGGAAGGAGAAGGACATGTCTCACGTTCGTATGCGCGGCGTCGCCGCGCTCGCTGCGGTTGTCGCCCTGGGTGCCGTCAGTGTCGCCTCGGCAGACGAGTTCGTCGGCCTGGTGACCCCGCCCACCGGAGGGCCTCAGTCGCTGATCCGCTTCAACTCCGACGCGCTGGGCAGCATCACGACTGTTCCGATCGTTACGCCACTGCCCAACGAGACGCTCGTCGACATCGATGTCTTCCCGGTCGATCGCAACCTCTACGGCCTCTCGTCGGCCGGCAACCTCTATCGCATCGACTTCACGACCGGCGTCCTCACCCTCGACACCACGGCGCTCAGCAGCCTGGGCTCGCCCGTGGCGATCGACTTCAACCCCGCCGCCGACCGCCTCCGGGTGCTCTCGACCAACGACGAAAACTACCGTCTCACGCCCTCGACCAACACCGCCGGTCCGACGGGCGTCAACAGCGGCCTGGTCTCTAACGACGGCACCGTCGCCTACCTCGGCGGCTTGCCGTCCGATCCCAACCTGGTCGCCGCGGGTTACACCAACTCGTTCGACGGCACGCCCTCGACCGCCCTCTACAGCATCGATGCGTCGGCCGACGCCCTGGTGCTCCACAGTGTCGCCCCGGGCTTCTCGACGCTCAACACTGTCGGCAGCCTCGGCATCGACGTGACCGACGACACCGGGTTTGACATCGCCGTCGGCGGGCCCTTCTGGCTCACCAGCGGCGGCAACCTCTACACCGTCGACAGCGGCTCGGGCACCGCCACGCTGGTCGGCGCCATCAACGGCACCGCGGGCGTCGGCGGGTCGCTGAGGATCGCAGTCGTCCCCGAGCCGGGCGCGGCCGGTCTTGCCGGGCTGGTCGGCTCGGCGCTTCTGGTTCGTCGTCGGAGCCGCTGAGCGCAATGAGCGCAAATCGCGATCTTGCCAGTCAATCACCCGAGCCCGCCGGTCGCTTTGCCGGCGGGCTCGGTCTCATGAGCGGGGCATCGCAGGGTGGTGGACACCGCGCACGATTCCACAATAGGTCGTATTCGATCGCCGAGTGGTCCATACCTGGATCGGAGCGGAGACCGATTGGGCTTGCCAACGCCTGCGGCTGGACTTAAATTGATCCATGCAGGAGACGACGCACCAACCAATGCGGCGTCTCCGGGGACCGTCAATCGATGTGTGAGGGTCGTCTCAGGCCGCAGCGACCGCGCTTCATTCCATACGCCATCTTCCGGACGCCGCGGATGACATCCTAACCGTACTCCACCTAACGGTTTAGGAAATTTTGACCCTGGGTGGAGCCGGGTCTTCATGCCTCAGAAACTTCTGAACTACGATGTCCTCGAGCGGCTCGGCGAAGGCGCACACAGCGCGATCTACGCCGTGTCCGATCCGGTCACCGGGCAGGTCTTTGCGCTCAAACACGTACAGCGACAAGACCCTAAAGACATCCGCTTCGTCGAACAGATGGAGCAGGAATTCGAGATCTCGCGTGGCTTCACCCACCCCAATCTGCGCCGCTCGTATGAGCTGAAGGTCGTCAAGACCTTGCTGCTCAAGGTGAGCGAAGCTTATCTGGTGATGGAGCTGTTCGACGGCAAGCCGCTCGACGTCAGCCCGCCGACCACGGTGCTCGAAACGATCGACATCTTCATCCAGGTGGCCCAGGGGCTGCGGGCGATGCACCAGCAGGGATACGTCCACTGCGACCTCAAGCCCAACAACATCCTTCGCGACGACCACGGCCACGCCAAGGTCATCGACTACGGCCAGAGCTGCAAGATCGGCACCGTGAAGGAGCGCATTCAGGGCACGCCCGACTACATCGCCCCCGAACAGGTCGCGCGCCGCCCGATCAGCGTCCAGACCGACGTGTTCAACTTCGGCGCCACGATGTATTGGGCGCTCACCGGGCGGGTCATCCCGACGCTCTACACCGTCAACAAGAAGGGCGACAACAGCTTCCTGCTCGACGCCCGCATCGACACCCCGGCCGACCTGAATCCGAAGGTGCCGCCGAGCGTGTCGAATCTTGTCATGGAGTGCGTGGCGACCAAGACCCAGAAGCGTCCGGCCGACATGGACGCGGTGCTGACCCGCCTCGAGCTCGGAAAGCACATCCTCCTCAAGCAAAACGGCATGCTCCCCAAGGCGGAAGCGTCGCTGCGTGAAGCAGAAGAGCAGTGGGTGCAGGATCGCTGAAGTTGCTGAAGCCGACAACGAGGTCAAGCTGTTCGCCCGTTATGCGGGGCGGCCGCTCGCGATGCTGGGCGTCAACGGCGACCGGGATCCCGCGACGGGTCTCAAGGCGGCCGAGGCGAAGAAGATGACCTGGCCTTCGATCTGGGACGGCGCCGCGCTCGAGCGCGGGGCGCTCAATGGCGAGATCGCCGCCCGCTACAGCGTGACCGGCATCCCCCAGGTCTACATCATCGACGCCGACGGCATCATTCGGTCGACCCTCTACCGTTCGTCTGACGTCGAGCCGCTGATCGAAGAGCTCGTCCGCAAGGCCGAAGCCGCGATGACCCGCCCGCCCGGCGAGTAGGCTCTTCGATGGCTCCGTGCGGGCTGGTGCGCGGGGCAGCGGGGCTGAGACACGTGATCGGATTGGCAAAGCAAGCCCCGCTTCGGTCGTCGGCCGGAGCGGGGTTTTTGTTTTGGCGGGCGGTCACTGGCCGCGGAAACCGAATCGGGCGGCCGCGTAGACGATGACGCCGATCACCGCGATCAGCAGGCCGGCGAGAATCAGGAGTTTGCCAGCGTCCATGACACCCGATGGTATGCCCCCGGCCGCAGGGGAGTGCGGCCAATCGCAAGCGGCCCTCGACCCCGATCGACCGGCGACACCGACCAAACCCCTCGGCTCGGCCTCGATACCGGAATGCGCATGCCGCAGACCATATTGCCGACGGTTTGATATACTCTCCGGTCTCGGTTTGGCCGGCCGGTGTTGCGTCGCGCGAGGCGGCGGACTCGGCCGCCGGTTGGATACTCTCGGAGCTACTGCCTCTCATGTCTGCTACCTACTCGCCCAAGAAGATCGTGCTGGCTTATTCCGGCGGCCTGGATACGTCGGTCATTCTGCCCTGGCTTAAGGAGCGTTATCCGGGGGTCAAGCTGGTGGCTTATGCGGCCGAGCTGGGCCAGGGCGACGAGCTCAAGGGCATCGAGGACAAGGCCTACAAGAGCGGTGCCGACGAAGTGTATGTCGAAGACCTTCGGGAGGAGTTTGCCGAGAAATACTGCTTCCCGATGCTGCGGGCGCACGCGATCTATGAGCAGGATTATCTGCTGGGCACGAGCATCGCGCGGCCGCTGATCGCGGCGAAGCAGGTCGAGGTGGCGCGGAAGACCGGGGCCGACGCGGTCGGACACGGCGCTACGGGCAAGGGCAACGACCAGGTGCGCTTCGAGCTGACCTACATGGCGCTGGCGCCCGAGCTGAAGATCATCGCGCCCTGGAAGGACACGCAATTCAAGCTGCGCGACCGCGAGAGCGCGATCGAGTATGCCGAGAAGCACGGCATTCCGATCCCGGTGAGCAAGAAGAAAATCTACAGCCAGGACCGCAACCTCTGGCACATCAGCCACGAGGGCGCCGAGATCGAACACCCCGATGCCGAGCCCAACTGGGAGGCATGTTTGACGATGGTCGTGCCGCCGGAAAAGGCTCCAGACAAGCCCGAGGTGGTCGAGATCGAGTTTGACCGGGGCAACCCGGTGGCGGTCAACGGCATGAAGGTGCCGGCCCATGAGCTGATCGCGGGGCTCAACCAGATCGGCGGGCGGCACGGCGTGGGTGTGACCGTGCTGGCGGAGAACCGCCTGGTGGGGATGAAGAGCCGTGGCGTGTATGAGACGCCCGGCGGAACGATTCTCTACGAGGCGCACAAGGCCCTGGAGCAGATCTGCATCGAGCGCGACACCTACCACTTCAAGCAGCAGGTGGCGCTGAAGTACGCCGAACTGGTTTATTACGGCCAGTGGTTCCACCCGCTCCGCGAGTCGGTGCAGGCGTTTGTGGACCACACCAACGGCGCGGTGACCGGCGTGGCCAGGGTCAAGCTCTATAAGGGACGGGCGATGGCGGTGGGGGCCAAGAGCCCGCACAGCCTCTACGACCCGCAACTTGCGAGCTTCAGCATGGAGGGCTACGACGTGACGGCGGCTCGAGGGTTTATCGACCTCTTCGGGTTGCCGATGAAGGTGGCGTCGCAGGTCCGTAAATGGTGAGCCCGAAATGGTGAGCCCAGGCCGAGCCGGGCGGGCGGCCGAGATGTGCTGCGGGTTGGGCGATGCCCAGCCGACCGGCGATTCTGCCAGGACTCGGGCTGGCCGGGCCTGCGAGATAACCGAGCCTGCGGCCGCGCGTTGGCTGGACCGCGAGATAGGCGGAACCCGCCGATTGGGTGGCCCCGCCAATTGAGTGGCCCCGCCAGTTGGGTAGCCCTGCCAGATGCCCCCGCGAGACGGGCGGGCGTGGGAGGCGGCCGAGCAGGCACCGGGTCTGGGGCGGTGGCGTTTCCCGCGGCCGCAATCAGCCGGGCCGGCGGTCGGACTCGGTGTCGTGGTGGATAAATGGTTATTCATGCGGCACTTAGTGCCGTGAGCCGGGCGGTTGGCGCAGGCGGATTTTGGTCGAAATACGTGTTTCAGTCGTTACACTTACACCCGACAGCCCGGACACGACGTAGAGATTGCCGGACGACATATCACGAATTGTCTGGCGGACCGGTCGAACAACCGGGCCGGTGGCGTCGTCCGTAAGGGTCAGGGTGTGGTCGGTTACAACGACGACCCGTGTCCGCCGACGGCTCGCGCTCGTCGCGGAGCGGGCGGGTTTGGAGCGGGTGGGGCAGATCGGTCGATTGGAGATCTATGCAAAAGGCAAGTGCCTGCAAATCAAGGCTGGTTGGTCGGGTCATGCTTGTCGCGCTGGCGGCAAGCGCTGCCGGCCTCGTGTCGGCGACGTCGGTGGCGCAGGATCCCAGGCCGTTCCAGGGCCAGTCCATGTCGACACGGGCGACACCGGCCTATACCGAGCCGTCTGAGCGATCGAAGATGAACTTCACCTTCCCCGGCGTCGTGGCCGAGGTGCTGGTGAAGGAGGGCGACGTGGTCAAGGCGGGGGATGTGCTGATCGGGCTGGATCGTCGGATCGAGCAGACCCTGCTGGAGGCGCTCCGGCTCGAGGCCGAGTCGACTTTCAAGATCGACGCGGCCCGCGCCGACCTCGAGCAGCGGAAGGTCGAGCTGGCGCGCAAGGAAAAGACGCTGGCCGGCGGGGGCATGAACAAGAGCGAAGTCGAGGAGGCCGAGCTGGCGGTGAAGCTGCGCCAGGCCCAGCTTGATCTGGAGATCGAACAGGCGGCCCTCAAGAAACTCGAGGCGGCGCGGCAGCAGATCAAGATCGAGATGATGCAGCTTGCGGCGCCGTTCGACGGCATCGTCGAGCGGATCGACCTGCGCGAGGGCGAGATCGCCGAGGAGAGCAAGCCGGCGGTGTTTGTTGTGCGCAATGACCCGCTGTGGGTCAACGCCAACCTGCCGACCGCGCAGGCGGCGGCGTTGCAGGTGGGTGATTCGCTCGACGTGACGTATGTCGATGTGGGTCAGACGGTCAGCGGCAAGGTGATTTTCCTGTCGCCGGTCGCCGACGCGGCCAGCGACACGCGACGCGTCAAACTCGAAGTGCCAAACCCCGAGGGCAGGCCGTCGGGGCTGAATGTCAGCGTGTCGCCGCCCAGCGGCGTCGCGGCTCGGTGAGACTTTCGGCAGGCGGCGCTCGCGCGCTTTCGTGTGAAGCGCGCGGCGTCTGAGCAGGGTGTGTGAATCACGATCGACCAGGCGGTGAATGATGTCGAGCGGAATTGTTGAGAGCGCGGGACAGTCACAGCAGCAGCAGCAGGAGCGGGCGGCCGCCGTGGGCGCGCAGCGTTCGCGCCTGGTGCAGCGGCTTCTCGCCGGCGCGCCGGACCTGCCGGCGTTTATCAACGACATGTTGACCGCGCAGGCGGTGCTGGTTGCGGGCACCGAGGCGGCGGGCTTTCTGCTGGAACGCCGCAAGTCGGGCGGCCAGGGCGGTCAGGCGACCGAGATCGAGCTCAAGGTGCTGGCGCACGTTCGTCCCGACAACGCCGACGCGCAAACCCGCAACGCCGCGCTGGAGGCCTTCGCCGAGATCATTCAGCCCTGCATCGAGCAGAACAAGGACGGCGCGATCGAGATCAGTGACGGCAGCGAGACCAGCGAGGCGCAGTATTGCCTGGTCACGCTCCTGCGCGACGGGGGCGAGATCGTGGCGGTCAGCGCCGTGATCACCCGCGCCCGCGACGCCGAGCGGGCCCAGCAGCGGCTGGTCTCGATGCAGCTCGTGGCGGGCTACTTCGATTTCTGGGTGCTGCGTCGCAAGAGCGAAACCGCGCTGGCGACCGCGGAATCTCACCAGCACGTGCTGCAGCTCTCGGGCGCCGTCGGCACCGCGCAGGGCTTCAAGCCGGCCGCGAGCAATCTGTGCAACGAGGTCGCGGCCCGCACGGGGGCGACCCGCGTGTCGCTCGGATGGGTGAAGGGACGCCACATCAAGGTCGTGGCGCTGTCGCACACCGAAGATTTCGACCGCAAGCAGGAAGTGGTTGTCCTGCTCGAAAAGGTGATGGAAGAGTGCGGCGACCAGGAAGAGCCCGTGCAGTTTGATCCGGCAACGCCCGACAACTGCACCGCCAACATCACGCGATATGCCTCGCAGCTCAGCCGGCAACAGGCAGGCGCGACCGTGCTCTCGCTGCCGCTTCGACGGCTGGACGAAATCATCGGCGTGCTCACGCTCGAGTTTGCGGCCAAGAGCCCGCTGACGCCGCAGGTGGCGCAGGGCATCGCAACCTCGGTCGAACTGCTGGGCCCGCAGCTCTATGACCGTCATGCCAACGACCGGTGGCTGATCACCAAGGCGGGCCTGAGCGCCCGCGACACGGCCAAGATGCTGCTGGGGCCCAAGCACTGGCTGGCCAAGCTCATCACGGTGAGCGTGGCGGCGGTGGTGGTGGGGGTGTGCGTGATTCACTGGCCGCACCGCGTGGCCGCGCCGTTTCAGTTCATCCCGGTGGAAAAGCGGGTGATCGCAGCGCCGTTCAACAGCTATATCACCGAGGTCGGCGCGGTCGAGGGTGAGAAGATCCGTGCGGGCATGTTCGTGCCGGCGGGCACGGTGCTGGTGAAGCTGGATGTGGACGACAAGCACAATGAATATGTCCGGGCCGAGAGCGAAGCCAACGCCTATCGGCGTCAGTCGGCCGCCCTGCTGGCCGAGGGCAAGACCGCCGACGCGCTGATCGCCGCGGAGAACGCCCGCGCGTCGCGCGCCGAGGCCGAGCTGCTGGCTCGCATGATCGAGCGTGCGACGATCGTGGCGCCGTTCGACGGGCAGCTTCTCAAGAGCGAAGTGGGCGATAAGCGCGGCGCCCCCGTGCAGCAGGGCGACGCGCTGTTTGAGCTCGCCGAAGACAAGCGGTTGCGTGTGGAAATGACCGTCCACGAGCGCGACATTCAGTATGTGAAGGTCGGCCAGGAGGGCTTCATCGCCACCTCTTCGCTCCCGGGCGTGAAACACAAGATCACGGTTGATCGGATTGTCCCGATCGGCAAAGCCAAGGAAGGCGAGAACGTCTTCACCGTCTACGGCACGCTCGACACCAGCAACATCGACGAGCAGACACTGGCGTCGTGGCGTCCGGGCATGGCGGGCGAGGCCCGGCTCGAGGGCGACGACTGGCCGCTGATCGCCCTGTGGACCGACCGCCTGGTCAACTGGGTGCGGCTCAAGCTCTGGCTGTAAGGTGAGCGTGACGGCAGGCATCGGGCGTCGCCGATGGGCAACCGGAGCCGAAAGCCCAGGCTTGAAGCCAGACGACCCAAACCCTTGACGGACGATGCCGTTCCGAACGATCGCGTGACAAACGATCCCGTGCCGAACGACCGGTAATTTTCGACTCCTCCCATGCTCGCACTTCGACCGACTTTCTCCGAATCGTGGTATCGCGTCGCGGGGCTGCGGGCGCGGCTGCGTCCGACGGCGCAGATCTCGCGTCAGCATTACCGGGGCGAGCGGTGGTATGTCGTCCGCGACCCCGCGGGCAACCAGTATCACCGGCTCTCCGACCCGGCTTACCGCTTCGTCGCGCTGCTCGATGGCAAGCGGACGATCCAGGAGGCCTGGGAACTCGCCGGCGGCGCGATGGCCGACGACGCGCCGACGCAGCCCGAGGTGATCCAGATCCTCAGCCAGCTCTACGCGGCCAACCTCGTCGACGCCGAGATCA
>CAZBOE010000017.1:17480-21393 GCA_964493365.1 uncultured Tepidisphaeraceae bacterium
ACAAAAAGCTGCAGGAACGCAAGATGAAGGGCAGGCTGATGAACCTGCTCTTCCCGCGCATTCCCATCTGGGACCCCGACCGTTTCCTGACCACGTGGATGCCGGTCATGCGGCCGATCCTGTCGTGGGCGGGGGCGCTGGTCTGGCTGGCCGTGGTGATCTGGGCGGTGGCGACGGTGGCGCCGATGTGGTCGGAGCTCAAGGCGTCGGCCGCCGACGCGATCAATCCGTCCAACTGGCTGTGGCTCTGGGCGGTGTTCGTCTTCATCAAGTTCGTCCACGAAATGGGCCACGCGTTTGCGTGTCGACGGTTCGGCGGCGAGGTGCACGAACTGGGCATCATGTTCCTGGTGTTCATCCCGACGCCCTATGTCGATGCCAGCAGCGCGTGGCTCTTCCCTTCCCGGTGGAAGCGGCTGTTTGTCGGCGCTGCGGGGATGATCTTTGAGATCTTCGTCGCGGCGCTGGCGGCGTTCGTCTGGGCCAACACCGGTTCGGGCGACTCGCAGTGGGCGCTGGTGCACCAGTTGTCCTACAACATCATGCTCATCGCCTCGGTGAGCACGGTGCTCTTCAACGCCAACCCGCTGCTGCGCTATGACGGCTATTACATGCTGTCCGACATCCTGGAGATCCCCAATCTCCAGATGAAGTCGACGCAGTACACGATGGGCCTGATCAAGCGGCACATCTTCCGCGTCAAACAGCATCAGCCCCTTCCGGCGGTGGGGCAGCGGTGGCAGCTGTTCCTCTATGCGATCACGAGCACGCCATACCGAATCGCGATCGGGCTGGCGATCATCCTGCTGGTCACGTTCCAGATTCCGCTGGTCGGCGTGCTCATGGGCATCAGCGGCGTGGCGCTGTGGGTGCTTGTGCCGCTGTTCAAGGGGCTGAAATACCTCCTGCTCGAGCCCGAGCTTCACCGCAAACGCCTCCGCGCCTGCGGCATCACCGCGGCGTTTTTCGCGCTGCTGTTCGGCGGGCTGGGGCTGATCCCGGTCTGGTTTAACGTGCGTGCCGAGGGCACCGTCGAAGCCCGCAACCGCGAGGTTATCTACGCCGGCGAGTCGGGTACGGTCGCGGAGATCCATTTCAAGGACGGGCAGATCGTCTCCAAGGGCCAGCCGCTGTTCACCCTTCGCAACGAGGAACTGGACTATCGCGTGGTTAGGGCCGAAGCCGAGCTCGAAGCGACACGCATCCGCGTGCTCAAGTCGGGCGCGGCCGACCCGGCCCAGCGCGAGATCGACGAATACGACCTGAACAAAAAGCGTGAGTCGCTGAGGATGCTGCAGGCGCAGCAGGCGGAGCTGATCGTCCGCGCTCCTTTCGACGGCATCGTCACCGCGCCCCTGGTCGAGGAGCGGGCTGAGGCATACGTGAAACAAGGCGAAGAGCTCGCGATCGTCGCGACGCTCGACGAACTGGAGATCCGCGCGGTGGTCCCGCAGACCGAGATCGGCGTGCTGCCGTCGCAGATCCCCCAGGCGCAGGTCCGACTGGCCGGTGACGTGGGCCGGCGGCTCGACAGCGAGCGCGTCGTGCTGATCGACGTTGGGCAGGATCGGATTCCCCACCCGTCGCTGGGCGTCAATGCGGGAGGCACGGTGCCGATCGACCCGAGCGACCGATCGGGCACCCGCGCCGCCATCAATCAGTTCGAGCTGCGGGTGCGGCTGCCCAACGACGGCCAGCGCTACTATCCCGGTCAGCGGGCCTATGTGCTCGTCGAGCTCGAGCCGCGGCCGCTGCTGTCGCAGTGGGTGAGGCGGCTGCTGCAGGTCATTCAGACACACGCCGCAACCTCGGCATGGTGATCTCGCCCGGCGGGGCGTGGTGATTTCGCCCGTGATCCCGCGCGGTGGCGCGGGCGAGGTCGATGTTTCGGCATGTTTCGGTCTTGAGGCAGGCACTGTTAGCACGGCAGGTATAGATGTCCCTGGCGGTCAAAACCAACGACGACCTCTGGCAGGTGTTCAACGCCCGTCGGGTGAAGGCGCCCGAGCTCAAGGGCGTGGATATCGCCGTCAACAACGTGGTCGGCTGGGTGACCAATCGCATTCCCGTGCTGGGGCGATATGTCGAGCGTGAGAAGGCGGTGGCGGCGCTCGAGCCGTGGGCGTCGGGGTTGACCGATGCGAAGTTCCGCGAGGCGGTCGGCGAATGCCGCGAGCTGGCCCGGCTCGGTCGGCTCGAAGGCGACGCGCTGAGCCGGGCGTATGCGGTTGTGCGCGAGGCGTCGGTGCGGTCGCTGGGCAAGCGGCCTTACCCCGTGCAGATCATCGGCGCCATGGCGATGGCCGACGGCAAGATCGCCGAGATGGCGACCGGCGAAGGCAAGACGCTCACCGCGGGCCTGGCGGCCGGGCTCTGGGGCTGGTCGGGCAAGCCTGTGCATGTCATCACCGTCAACGATTATCTCGTGGCCCGCGACGCCGAGCTGATGAAGCCCCTCTATCAGCTGCTGGGTCTGACCGTTGGGGCGATCGTCCACGAGCTTCCGCCTGACAAGCGGCCCGAGGTTTACCGGCGGTCGGTGGTCTACACGACCAGCAAAGAGCTGGTGGCCGACTTTCTGCGCGACCGGATCGGCCTGGGCACGCTGCGGAGCAGCACGCAGACCGCGGTGGGGGCGCTGCTCAACCCGATGCTGTCACGCCGGCCGCTGATGGTGCCGGGGCTGTTTCGGTGCATCGTCGACGAGGCCGACAGCCTGCTGATCGACGAGGCGGTGACACCGCTGATCATCTCCAACTCGCCCCAGGGCAACCCGAACGAAAAGCTCTATCGCGCCGCACAGGATCTGGCGCGGCGGCTCGAGCCGGCGAAGGACTTCACCATCGACCGCCCCGTCCGCACGGTCGACCTCACCCCGCGCGGCCAGGAGCGGCTGGAGGAACTGGCCGACGAAGCCGACGCGGGGTTCTGGCGCGGGCAGCGTCGTCGCGAGGAACTGGTGACCCAGGCGCTGGTGGCGCTGCACTGCTTCCACCGCGACGAGCATTATCTCGTCGACGGCGAAGGCAAGGTGCAGATCATCGATGAGTTCACGGGCCGAATCATGGCCGACCGGTCGTGGCGCCACGGGCTGCACCAGGCCATCGAGATCAAAGAGGGCGTCGAGGTGACTGCCGACAAGGAAAACCTCGCGGCGATGAGCTTTCAGCGGTTTTTCAGGCAATACCCCCACCTGGCGGGCATGACCGGCACGGCCTGGGAGAGCGCGCCGGAGCTGTGGCAGATCTATCGCCGGGCGGTGGTGCGCATCCCGACCAACAAGCCCTGCATCCGTCAGCAGCTTCCGCTGCGCATGTTCGACCGCGCCGACGACAGGTGGAACGCCGTCGTGCTGCGCATCTGCGAGCTCAACGACAAGGGCATTCCCGTGCTGGTCGGCACGCGATCGGTCGGCGCCAGTGAGGAAGTCAGCCGACGGCTCACCGCGGCGGGGCGGGCGCACAAGGTGCTCAATGCGGCGCAGAACGCCGAGGAGGCGGCCATCGTCGCCGAAGCCGGTCAACGCGGGCGGATCACCGTCGCGACGAACATGGCCGGCCGCGGAACGGACATCCACCTGGGCAAGGGCGTGGCCGAGCTCGGGGGGCTGGCGGTGATCGCGACCGAACCCAACACCAGCTTCCGCATCGACCGGCAGCTTTTCGGGCGTGCGGCGCGGCAGGGCGATCCGGGCAGCGCCCAGATGTTTGCCAGCAGCGAAGACGATCTGCTGGTGCGCCAGACGCCCAAGGCGCGGCGGGCGTGGCGCGCCATCGGCGCCGAGCGGCTGATCAGAATCGCGCAGGGCAAGGCCGAGTTTCTCGCACGCTTCAACCGCAAGCAGGTGCTCCGCACCGACGACTGGATGGACCAGTCGGTGCCGTTCTGATCGGGTAGCCGCTCGCGTGTCTCG
>CAZBOE010000017.1:21428-39913 GCA_964493365.1 uncultured Tepidisphaeraceae bacterium
GAGTCAGTCGACGGATCCGAAGCTCGACGACGTGTATGACCTGGCCGATGAGCCGCCGCCTCGGGCCGCGGTCGCACAGCCGGCGGCGCGCGTGTTGACCTATCAGAACAGGGTTGCCGCGAAGGAGCAGGCCTATCACGCGGCGCGGCTCGAGCCGACGCGGGTCGAGAGCCGCAAGCACGTCTGGCTCCCCATCGGCATGATCGCTTTCGGCACGGTGGTGACCTATCTGTGGCTTGTGCTCGGCGGGGCAGACCTCAGCTGGAACGCCGCGCTGTGGCACTTGAGCGCACACGTGGCGCTCAACTCGGTCTACATGCTCCTGGCGCTGTTTGTGGCCTCGCGGCTGATCGACAACGGCTTCGGGCTGGCGAGCCAGGCGGTGCTCAAGGTCGGCGCGCTGGCGGTGGGGCCGCTGGGGCTGATGGCGGTGGTGTCGTGGGTGCTCGGCGACGGCGACGGGGCCGTGCTGCTGGGAATTGTGCTGAGCCTCGTCGTCTACTGGTGGCTGTTCGGCTGGTTCTTCGAGCTCGATTTCCGCGAGGCCTTCATCACCCTCATGCTGGTCTTCATGATCCGGATCATCGGGTTCGCCATCCAACTGGCGATCCTGTAGCCGACTCAGATTCGCCAACACGCTCGGCGGGCACCGCCAAGGGCAATGGCGTAGGCGAGAGCAATGACATTGGCGAGGGCACTTGCCCCGCTGAAGGTGCTCGCCCGGGCAGGGGGGCGGGCACAAACAGCGCCAAGGGGACAGGTGGCTTACCCACGCCATTGTTGAAAGCAGATCGCCGGCGGACGCCCGGGCCCTCCGCCTTTACCTGCCCCGGCTGGCCGTGTGCCGTGGCCGGCTTAGTCTTTGCGGCTTGTATCGGCGTCGGCGTCGGATTCGGATCGCACACCCAGCTGAGCCTTGAGACGCTCGATCTCCTCGGCCATCTTCCGAACCTGCACGACCAGCTCGGGCAGATGCCGGAACGCCGCCTGCTCGCGCAGGCTCTGGCGGTGGGGCAGTGCGGGCATGCCGCTGACGATTGCCTTGGGATCGACATCCTTGGCGATCGCGCTGCACGCCGCCGCCATCGCGCCGTCGCCGATGGTGATGTGGTCACGCACCGCGGTCTGCCCGCCCAGCACGACCCCCGTCCCGAGCCTGACCGAGCCGGCCAGCCCCGTCTGACCCACGATGATGCAGTGCGGGCCGACGGTGACGTTGTGCCCGATCTGCACGAGGTTGTCGATCTTGGTCCCCCGGCCGATCCGGGTGACGCTGAACTTGGCGCGGTCGATGCACACGCATGACCCGATCTCGACATCGTCTTCGATGACGATCGTGCCGATCTGGGGGATCTTGGCGTGACGCCGGCCGTCCCAGCGATAGCCGAAGCCGTCGGTGCCGAGCACGCTGCCGGCGTGAATGACCACGCGATGCCCGAGCGTGATGCGCTCGCGGATGACGACATTGGCAAAGACCTCGCAGTCGTCGCCCAGCGAGACATCATCCGAAATCACCGCCCCCGCGTGGACAACGCAGCGCGCGCCAAGCGTCGTCCGCGCCCCGATCACCACGCCCGGCCCGATCGCGACGGCGTCGCCCAGCCTGGCGGACGGGTCGACCAGCGCCGACGGGTGGATGCCCGCGGCAGGTCGCGCGATCGGCGGCGCGAACAGCTCGAGCGCCTGCGCGACGGCAAGATCGGCATCGTCGACGACCAGCACCGGGCAGGGCGTGACATCGGGCAACCGCACCTTGCGGTGAACAATCGCCGCGCCGGCACGCGTGGCGGCAAAGGCCTTGAGGTAACCGGCGTCGCCCAGGAACGACAACTCGCTCGGCCCCGCGTCAGCGAGCATCGCCATGCCGGTGATGACGGGGTCGTTGTCTGGCCTGCCGCCGGCAGCGGGCGCGACGCCCAGGCGCAGGGCTATCTCGGAAAGCTTATAGGTCGCCATCGGGCAGGCCTCGCGTGCAATGACAGCCGACGCCGCACGACCATCCAAACAGGGTCGTGCGGCGTCGGATGGGTTTGGGTCCGGGCCGGCAACGGCGCCGGTATGCTCGGGCATGGTTTACGGGTTGCGATAGCGCTGATCGAGCAGGGCGGTCACTTCGTCGCTGATGTCGACCGAGGGCACGTTGAAGAGCACCGTGCGCTGCGAGATCAGCAGCCGGAGCTGGTTGACGTCGATCTGATCGATGTTCTGCGGCAGCTCCGGGGCCTGCTGGGAGATGACCAGGTCATAGCCGCGGTTGCGGGCGACCTCGCCGACCGCCTCCTGGATTTTGCCGAAGAGCCGGATCATCTGCATCTTCTGATTCCGCTGCACGTCAAGCTGGGCGAGGCGGCCCCACGATTCGAACTCGATGCTCGCGGTGATCAGCTCGCGGTTCTTGGCTTCGTAGTCGGGCGTGCCCGGGTTGAGCAGCTCGCGCTGGGACTGCAGGTCGGCCAGCCGCTGGCGCTTTTCGCGCTCGGTCGCCTCGAGCCGCTTGCGCTCGTCGTCGAGCTTGGTGCGAAGGTCCTTGGTCTCCTGCATGTCGGCGAAGATCTTCGCAGGGTTGGCGATGGCGACGCGGACGGCCGGCGCCTGCGCACGGGCCTGGGTCGAGAGGCCGGCCAACATCGCCACAGACAGAAGCACGGTGAAGAGTGAGATTCGGTTCATTGCGGTCCTTTCCTTTCAGCAAGTGCTGTTTATTGAGATCCCGGCAAAGCTCAGACACGCCCGGCGGGGCGATGTCAGTCACCCCGGGCTGCCTGATCAGGGGCTCAAGCCGAACGAGAAGCTGACCACCTGCTCCTCGTCGAGGCCGTTGGAGGTCAGGGGCAGCGCGAAATCCAGCGCGAACGGCGCGCCGCCGAAAATAGGCAGTGTCAGTCGAAACCCGAACCCGACGGCGGATCGAAAGTCGTTGATCTCGAAGTCGGACTCGACCGTGCCCGCGTCGACAAAGACGACGCCGCGGAGGAAGTCCGACGCGATCGGGTAGTTGAGCTCGGCGCTGGTGAGGAAGACGAAGTCGCCGCCGATGGCGTCGTCGTCGAGGCCCGCGCGGGGGCTGACGCCGCGGAACTGAAACCCGCGGATCGAGCCGATGCCGCCGCCGTAGTAGCGTTCGAAGAACGGCGCTTCGCCGAAGATATAGCCCGCGTCGTTGCGGATCGTCAGCACGGTCGGCCGCTCGAGCAGGTCTTCAGCCAGGGCGAAGTAGACGTCGTATCCCGCCGACAGTTTGTTGAACGAAAAGTTGCCGCCCAGCGCGCCGGCCTGCTCGGTGGTGATGGTGAACGTCGAGCCGCGGTCGGGGAGAAACCCGGGCGGGGTGGTGTCGCGGCGATACTGCAGGGCGACGCTGGTCAACTGGCTGTGCCCGCGCAGGTCGACGATTTCGTCGGCACGGATGGCGGGGTCTTCGATGTCGTGAATGTTGACGTCTTCGCCGCGCAGGGTCAGCAGCACGGAGTTCTCGTAGTCGAAGCGGTGTCCGAAGCTGACGCGGCCGCCGGCGCGGGTTTCGTCGTAGTCGCTGCGGATCCGGTCGCGGAAGTAGGCTTCGCCGGTGAAGCTATACGGCTGGTCGAACAGCCACGGCTCGCTGAAGAGCACCGAGGCCGAGTTGAACTGCGTGCCCGGCTCGATCGATACGCGGAACCGCTGACCGGCGCCGGTGAAGGCGCGGTCGGTGAAGAAATCGCCCGGCGTTCGGGGGACGGCGCTGGCGTCAAAGTTGCGCTGCTCGAAGGTGATGTTGCCGCCGACGCCGCCGTTGGAGTTGACCCCGGCGCCGATGTTAAAGCTCGCGGTCTGCCGCTCCTGCACCTCGACCAGCAGATCGCGCTCGTCTTCCTTGTCGCCCACCGGCGTGACCGTGGCGTTGGAGAAGTAGGCGCTCGACCGCAGCCGCTGCACGGCGTCGGTCAGCTCCGACGAATCGTACAGCTGGCCCGGCGCCACGCGCAGCTCGCGCAACACCAGCTTGTCCTGCGTGCGGCTGTTTCCCTTGACGATGATCTGACCGATCCTGAAAGGCCGGCCCTCGTTGATCTCGTAGACCAGCTCGACCTTGCCCGCCTCGGGGCGGAAGACCGTCCGCGTCGTGACCTGAAGATACTCGGGGTTGACGTTTCCCGTGCCCGGCGGCTGATAGATAAACCCGTAGGGGCTGTAAGCCTTGACGATCCGGCGGATATCGCGGTCGACCAGGTCCTGGTCATACCACATGCCCTCGGTCAGCCGCAGATCGCTCCGCACCGCTTCGGTGGTCAGGGCATTGAGGCCCTCGAAGCGGATGTTGTCGACGGTGTAGCGCGTCCCCTCATCGACAACGAATTCGACCATCGCCTCGGTCTGGTCGGGCGAAAACACGATGCGCCGGCCGGTCCGGGCGTCGAAGAATCCCTTGCTCTCGTAGAACCGCCTCAGCGAGGCCACGTCGTCTTCGACCTGCTCGAAATCAAGCCGGCCCGGGCGGAAGATGAATATCCACGACCGCGTCTTGACCTGCCGCAGCAGTCGGCCCTTGGGAAAAGTCGGCGTGCCTCTGAACGCCACCCTTCGGATGCGGACGTTGGGCCCCTCGACCACGTTGAACACCAGGATGCCGCTCTGGGTCAGCAGGGCCTCGTCGACCTCGATGTGGGTGAACGGGTGGTTCTTCTCGCGGTAGGCGCGCTCGATCGCCTGGCGTGCCAGGGCGATGCGGAAGCGGTCGATCGTCTCGCCTTCGCTGATGTCGACAAGCTCCTGCAGCCGCGAAGTGGCGATGCGGGTGTTGCCGATATAGCGAACCTCGGTGATCGTCCGCTGTTCGACCACATCGAACACCACAATGACCCCGCCCGAGGCGGTCGGCTCGACCCGCGCCTCGACGTTGGCAAACTTGCGCAGCCCGAAGACACGCTGGAAATCCTCTTCCACCGTGGCCGGGTCGAACGGCTCGCCTTCGCGCGTGCGGACGACGTTGAGAATGCTGCTCGCGGGCACGGTGCGGTTGCCCACCACGCGGATCTGCTCGACGTTTCGCCCCTCAAGCTCGCGGCTGATGCGGATCTCGCCCGTCGGAGCGCCGCCCGTCGGAGCGCCGCCCGTCGAGCCGCTGCCGGGCGGAGTCGCCGGCCCGGGGGGCGTCGATCCCGCCGGTGGTTGAGCGGGCGGAGTTTGTGCAGGTGATCCGCCTCCGGGAGACGCCGGCTCGGCGGGCGCCTGACTGGACGTACCCCGACCACCCGGGTCTGCCGGTTGAGCCGCGGTCGACGCGGCCTGCGACCAGACCTGCGCCGGGCATGCCGCCACCGCGGCGCTGATCGCGCTAACCAGGATTACGGCACGTGGAGCGGGTCGAAACCTGTTCGACCGAGAGATGCGGTGTGGCGTCACCAGAGGAGTCCGTCCCGTTGGCCCGTCGAAGCTGGCTCGCGGCGGCCCGAGCTCGCCGAATTTGCCAGACGGCCAGTGTAGCCGCACCGTCTGCGTTGACAAGCAACACGCCGCCCCCCATTCGTCCTCCGCCCACTTGCCCTCAGCCCATGCACCTTCCGCCGCTTCGCCCTCCGCCCATCTCGTCCTCCACCAAACCGCCCGGCCACCGCACGCCCGCCCCCAACGTGTCTCCGCCTGATGCGCAGGCTCAGTCGCGGGATCGTCCTGCCTTCGTGAGCCGGGCGCGGATCAACAGATGGTCCGCCCGGCTCATTTCCCGTGGTGAGCCTCGCAATAAAGCAACGACCGGCCCAACCGCCGGATCACCCGATAGATCACTGTATGCGTCAACCGATGGTCGTCTTCTTCTTGCGGCCCGAGAGGTAGCTTTCCATGACGCAGTTCGCCAGTTCACCCGACGACGTATAAAAGGCCACGCCCTTGGTCAGCTTCGTGAGCTGATCGACAAAGCCGACCCAATCCATGCCCCAGTAGTCTTCGATCAGCGCGAAGGTCGAGATGCGGCAGCCTTCCTTCGTTGCCAGCACGGCCTCCTTGAGCGTCGCCACGGTCGAGCGCGGGTCGGGCGGATACAGCAGGTGGATGTAATCGCCCTCGACATGCGCAGTCGGCTGGCCGTCGGTGATGATGAACAATTGCTTGTTCTCGCTCGTCCGCTGGCGAAGGATGCGCCTCGCCATCTGCAGACCCAGGTGAAGGTTGGTGAAGTGCTGCGGGGCCTTGCTTATCTCATCGAGCTTGACCTTCATCCTCACCTGGTAGTCATAGATCGTCACCGGCTTGGGCATCAGCAGCGGAAGCCCGATCTCCGGCACCCGCTGTGCCCCGGAATAAAAGCCGACGAAGTCGATCGAGTCCTGCGGAAACTTCATCCGCACCAGCGCCTGCATCGCCAGCGCCACCTTCTTGGCCGACAGGAATCGACCGTAGCGCATCATCGAGCCCGACATGTCGATCAGCACGACCGTCGAGCACGAGGTGACGCCTTCATGCTGGTGCAGCTCCATGTCGCGCTCGTCGAACCGGATGAGCCGGCCCGGCGGGTTGTCGCGCGGCGCCTTGTGCGACTGCGCCTCGGCGCCCGAGCGAGTCAGCGCGTTGTGGAGCGTGGCATGGAGGTCGATCTCGGAAACCTGGTCGCCGTATTGATAGGGCTTGGTGCCGTCGATGCGCTCGCCGCCGGCGCCGGGGGTGCGGCGCTCGTGGCCTTCACGCTGGCCGGTGCGGAGGTTGGCAAACACCTCCATCAGCGCCTTCTGCTGCATGCGGCCGACCGCCCGCGGCGTGAGACGCAGCTTGCCCTTGCCGTCCTTGTCGAGCAATCCTTCGTCGATCAGCTGCTGCAGCAGGTCAGATTGCTGGGGGTTGCTCTTGTCGTTCATCATCTGCTGCATGGCCTTGAGCGCCTGCTGGCCATACTCAAGGATGAACTGCATCAGTTGATCGCTGTCGAAGAGCTTGTCGGGCGAGGGAAATTCGCTGCCGTCGAATTCGCCGTAGAAGTACTTCATCGCCCGCATTGTAGGGCACCCGAAGCGCCCGGGCCTATTTTCGAAGCGAAGCAAGGTCTTCTTCGCTGGCTTCGCCCGCCACGAACCGGCGGACGATCTCGTTGTCGCTCCGACGGAAATCCTGCGGCGTACCGTCGGCGATCAGCTTCCCCTCGTGCAGCATCACGATCCGGTCAGCCACCTTAAACGCACTGGTCATGTCGTGGGTCACCACGATGCTGGTCACCTTCAGCTCGCGCTTGAGCTTGATGATCAGCTCGTTAATGACGTCGGAGCGGATCGGGTCGAGCCCGGTGGTCGGCTCGTCGTAGACGATCACCTCGGGCCCCATCGCGATCGCCCGCGCCAGCGCCACCCGCTTCCGCTGCCCGCCCGAAAGCTCGGCCGGCATCTTTCCCCCCACGTCGGGCAGACCCACCAGTCTGAGGCACCGCTGCATCACCTGCCTGATCTCGTCGGGCGATTTGCGGCTGTGCTCCCGCAGCGGGAAGGCGATGTTGTCGCCCACCGTCATCGAATCGAACAGCGCCCCCATCTGGAACAGAAACCCGAAGCGTGTCCTGACCTCGGCCAGCTCTCGTTCGCGGAGCGTGTCGATCCGATGGCCGGCGAAATAAACCTCGCCGCTGTCGGGCTTGATCAGTCCCACGATGTGCTTGAGCATCACGCGCTTGCCGCTGCCGCTGGCGCCCAGAATCACCAGCGTCTGCCCCCGGCGGATGCGCAGCGAGATATCGGTCAGCACGACCAGCGCGCCGAACCGCTTCGAGACGTTGCGCAGCTCGATGTAGGTGTCGTCGGTAAAGGCCGCGGGCTTATGGCCGTTGCCGGACGACGCCGGGGGTCGGTGCGGGTTGCGTTCGTGATCGACGGCCATGGGGCTCATCTTAGCTGGGGCGTGAGGCGTGGTCGTGCCCCGGTCGGACGCCATCACCCGAACAGGCTGATGTTCCCATAGATCGCCTCATACCACTGCCGCGACACGCTGGCGAAGAAAAAGTTGAGGATGATGATGGCGATAAAGCTCTGGACAAAGCTGTCCGTGCAGGCGCGGCCGACCCCCGACGCGCCGCTGCCACAGTTGAACCCGTTCCAGCACGCGATCAGCGCCAAAGCGCCGCCGAAGAAAAAGCTCTTGGCGATCCCCTCGAGCACCTGCCACGTGTCCACGCCCATGGCGCTGAACTGCCAGTAGGGGTCGTTGGGCACGCCCAGGTATTGCACGCTGATGAGCCACCCGCCCAGCACGCCCATGAGGTCGCTGTAGATCGTCAGGACGGGCGTGAGGATCAGGCACGCGAGGAACCGCGGCACCACCAGGTAGCGGATCGGCTCCGAGCCCATCACCCGCAGCGCGTCGAGCTGTTCGGTGACGTTCATCGTGCCCAGCTCGGCCGTCAGCGCCCCGCCCACCCGGCCGGCGAGCATCACCGCCGCCAGCACCGGCCCGATCTGTTTCACCACCGAGATGTTGATCACGCTGCCCAGGCGGTTTTCCTGCCCCAGCGCTTTGAACTGTGAATAGGTCTCGACCGCCAGCACCATCCCGATAAACGCCCCGGTCACCGCCACCACGGGCACGCTGCGCACGCCCACCTCATACATCTGCGGCAGCACGAGCCGGATCGTCCGCCAGTTGAGCGACGCGAACAGCCACATGATCGTGCGGCCGCAGAAGACGAAGAAGTCTCCCAGTGTCGCCAGCGTGTAGTTGGTCTGCCGCCCGAGTTGCTCGATGTAGCTGATCGCCATCTCTCTTCCATGATAGATGTCACGCCGCCCGCCGCAAAACAACCGCGCACCTCCCCCGCGTTTCCCGCGCCCTCACAGCGCTCGATCGCGGGCTCGGCGTCACGAGTCGAGCAGGTTCTCGCGAATCAGCCTCAGCGTTCGCCGGTGAAGCTTGGCCTGGGTGAACGCCCCATACACCTTCTGCAGCGACGACATCGGCCGGAAGAGCTTGTAATGCACGCACCCGTGCACAATGCCGTGCAGTTCCTGGGTCACCTGAAACCGCCGGAGCCGGATCTTCTCGGTCGTTTCAAACTTGATGTAATAGAGCGGGTCGTCTTCGCGGATCCGCAGCGCCGCCAGCGACTCGGGCGCCTCGTACGTCCCCTGGAGCGGGCGGATCCACTTCGAGATGTCGTAGGCGCCCGGCACGTACACCAGCTTTTCCTGCACCTCGCTTCGATGCAGGAAGGCCGGATAGGTCGCCATCACCAGCGGCTTCTCGGAAAACACCAGCATGCGGTGGTCGAACAGGATCGTGCGATAGCCCTTGCGCGTGGGGTGCATGTAGGAAAAGAGCTGGGCGGTGATCTTCGAACGCTCGTCGAGGGGGGCAAAGCCTTCGCGGCTGATGCCCACATGGGCGTCGACCGTGCTCCTGACCACAAACGTGTTGGCGGCATGCCGATGAAACGCCGGGCAGGCGAAGAAATCGTGCGGATTCTCCGGGCCGCGGTCGGGCAGCAGGTCGGGCAGCAGCGGCATCGGCTGCTTGTAAAGCATGTTGTAGTCGCCGTACACCTCCATCGGGTAGATGGTGGACCAGTAGACGTCCATGTTCTTCCTTGGCGGGATGAGTCTGTGAGCGTGGCTGGAAGGGCTGGGGGCCCGGCGGTCGGTTGGTGGCAATCTAGCCACCGCACGACGTTGCCGCAATCAGCGTCGCCCGGCGATGTTGGTCAGGCGCTGATGCTCGCCAGCGCCGCCAGCACACGGCTGTCGTCGACGCCCGCCTTGACCACGGGCCGGCCGAGCGCTTCGAGCAGGACGAATCGCGTTTTTCCGCCCGAGGCTTTTTTGTCGAAGGTCATCGCTTCGAGCATCGCCCGCGGGTCGAGCTTGAGGCCCCGCGTCGGAAGCCCGGCCGACGAAAGCAGGGCAATGATCCGGTCCCGGTCAGAGGCAGGGAGCATCCCCAGCCGCGTCGAGAGGTCGGCCGCGGCGCACATCCCCAGCGATACCGCCTGCCCATGGCTGTAGGCGTGATGCGAGAGCGTCTCGATCGCGTGGCCGAACGTGTGCCCGAAGTTGAGATGGGCGCGCGGGCCGGTTTCTTTTTCGTCAGACTCGACGACCCGCGCCTTGATCGCGACGTTGGCCGCGATGTGACGCGAGAGGTAATCCATCTCCAGCGACAGGACGCGCGAGATGTTCGCCTCGAGGTCGGCCAGCCCCGCCGGGTCGCGAATGGCCTGGTGCTTGATGCACTCGGCCAGCCCCGAGCTCACCTCGCCAGCCGGCAGCGTGCGCAGCGTCTCGGGATCGATCACCACCAGCGTCGGCTGATGAAACGCCCCGATCAGGTTCTTGCCCACGGCATGGTTGATGCCCGTCTTGCCCCCGACCGACGAATCGACCATTGCCAGCAGCGTCGTCGGCACCTGCACCAGCGGCACGCCGCGCAGCAGCGAGGCCGCGAGAAAGCCGGCCATGTCGCCCACGATGCCGCCGCCCAGCGCAATCACGGGTGTGCGCCGGTCGATCCGAAAGCGCAGCGCCGCATCAAACGCCGGCAGAAGCGCATCGAGCGTTTTATGGTCTTCGCCGCCCGGCAGGGTGACGGTGATCGACTCAAACCCACTCGCCCCCAGCGAGCCGGACACGCGCCGGGCATAGGGATCGACCAGCCCCGGTTCGGTGACCACGATCGCCTTGGGGGCCTGGCTGACCCGGCGCAACTGCGACCCCACACCATCCAGCAGTCCCGGCGCGATCACCACCTCGTATGGGCTGGCGGGCAGATTGACGTTGACCGTGATCGGCTGACCCATCGACTCCGCTTCCATCTGCCGTGCCCGCGTGACGCCGGGGAGGCTTCGCCCGAACCACAGCCTGACTCGCTGGCCTGACTCGCTCGCCTGACCCGCCGCCTTCTCGCGGCGGGTGCGATCAGTGCGGCATCGGGAACCTGGCCGCGAACTCCGCCACCTCGCCGCGCACCGTCTTGAGCCTGTTTTCGTCGCCGCCCGATGACATGGCGCGGTCGATGAAGTCGGCCACCTGGGGCATGTCGGCTTCCTTGAGACCGCGCGTGGTCAGCGCTGGCGTGCCCAGGCGGATGCCGCTGGTCGTCTTGGGCGGCCGCGTGTCGAACGGAATGCCGTTCTTGTTGGCGATGATTCCCGCGGCCTCCAGCCACTTCTCGGCATCGGCGCCGGTGAGGTCGGCGCTCTTGGCGCGGAGATCGACCAGCATCAGGTGGTTGTCGGTGCCGCCGCTGGTCATCCGGTAGCCGCGGCTCTGGAGGCTCTCGGCCAGCGCCTTGGCGTTCTTCACGATCTGGGCGGAATAGGTCTTGAACTCGGGCTTGAGGTCTTCGCCGAATGCCACCGCCTTGGCCGCGATCACGTGCATCAGCGGGCCGCCCTGGCTGCCGGGGAAGACGTTGCGGTTGATCAGCTTGGCCAGCTCGTCGTCGTTGGTCATGATCATGCCGCCGCGCGGGCCGCGGAGCGTCTTGTGCGTGGTGGTCGTGACGATGTGGGCGTGGGGGAACGGCGACGGATGGGCCCCGCCGGCGACAAGCCCGGCGATATGGGCAATGTCGGCCATCAGCATCGCCCCGACCGAGTCAGCGATCTCGCGGAACTTCGCGAAATCGATCACCCGCGGATAGGCCGAATAGCCGCACAGAATCGCCTTGGGCCGCAGCTTCTGCGCCTGATCGGCCACCGAGTTGAAGTCGATCGTCTCGGTCTTGGGGTCGAGCTCGTAGTGGGCGGCCTTGTAGAAAATGGCCGATGCGTTGAGCTTCATCCCGTGGCTGAGGTGCCCGCCCGAGCTGAGGTTGAGCGAGAGGAACTGGTCGCCCGGCTGCATCATGGTCATGAACGCCGCGAGGTTGGCGTTGGCGCCGGAGTGGGGCTGGACGTTGGCAAAGCGGCAGTTAAACAACGCCTTGGCCCGGTCGACGGCCAGCGTTTCGATTTCGTCGTAGTAACCGCAGCCGCCGTAATACCTTGCGCCCGGGTAGCCCTCGGCATACTTGTTGGTCAGAACCGTGCCCATCACCTCCATGACCGCGGGCGAAACGTGGTTTTCGCTGGCGATCAGTTCGAGCGTCGATTCCTGGCGGTTTTTCTCGAGGCGGACCAATTCGGCAATCCGCGGGTCGGTCTGCTTGAGGGCGCTGGTGGCGTTGTCGGCCATGATGAAGTCTCCTGTGGTGCCAAATCCGCGGCGTGCAAGCTGTCACCGCCCGGGGGAGTCTAGCGTAGAAGCCCCCGGCGAACCATCCGCCTCGGCGGGTGGTTCGGATGTTTCACAAAACCCGGAATATACTGCACGTAGCAGCGTTGCATTCCCGGGGCGGCTTGCCGGAGAGGCTCTATGAAGCGCGGTTTTACGCTGGTCGAGTTGCTGGTCGTGATCGGCATCATCGCGGTGCTGATCGGAATTCTGCTCCCGGTGCTCGGACGCGTCCGCGCCAGCGCCGCACGGACGGCATGCGCCGCCCAGCTTCACGACATCGGCTCGACCTTCCAGATGTATCTCAATGACTACAAGCAGCGCCTCCCCGCGATGAACCCTTTCCCGAAGATCGCCGACTCGGTCATCCCGGCGCGGCCGTCGTTTTACGAGGTGTTCGCGTCATACACCAAGGGGCAGTACAAGATCTGGGAGTGCCCGTCTGACAAGCTCATCGAAGCCGAAAACCTGCCCTCCACGATCGATCCGGGCGCCGACACCTACTTCGAAGCCCTGGGCGTCAGCTACGAGTACAACTTCTGGATCAACTCCCTCTCCGGCGGCGATAACTGGGAACAGGTGATCCAGCGCGCCGGCAACCGCGGCATCTCTCAGAACACGCTGCGGGTGTTCAACGACATGACCTACTTCCATGGCCGAAAGGGCTCCCCGGGCAACATGAACTTCCTGTTTGCCGACTGGCATGTCGGCGACCTGGCCGGCTCAGGGTCAGGCGGAGCGGGATCGCCGGGCGGAAGCTGAAGGCCGGTCCATCGCCCGGTCGCGTTCAGTTGAACTACAATGCTGTGGCGGTCGCTGACGGCGAGCGCTGTGCGCGGCGGCGGGGCGGACATCACAGAATCACAGACGGGTGCAGCTATGACAGGTCAGAAGATTCAATCGAAGAAGGGCCTCATTGCGGGCGTGGCGGCGGTGGTCGTGCTCGGGCTGGGCCTGGCGGCGGCATGGGCGCTGTGGCCGACCCCGATGCCCGCCCCGGATGCCCCGGCGATTGAGGTGGCCAAGTTCATGGCGACGGATCGGTTCGCGAAACTGCCGCTGGAACAGCGACAGCCGTATCTGGACGCGATGCAGAAGATGTCCTTCGCCGACCGCATGGCGCTGTTCCAGGACCCGGGCATCACCGAGGAACAGCGCATGGCGGCCTGGCGGAACACGATGGGTCGGATGATGGACGACCGCGCGGCGGCTTACTTCGCGCTGACGACCAAGAAGGAGCGCGACGCCTACCTCGACCGCATGATCGACGAAGGCGAGCAGATGCGCGCCCGCATGGCGAGTTTCCGGGCGGCCATGGGGTCGGGCAACAACGCCAATGCGGGCAATGGCCAGAACGCCGAGCCGCCGCGTCCTCGCTTCAGCATGCCCGAGATGCAGAAGCGGATGGTGGAGAACCGCTCGCCGATGCAGCGTGAACAGATCGCGAATTTCATCAGCGAGCTTCAGCGCCGTCGCACGGAGCGGGGCCTGCCTGAATGGCGGCCGGGCGGGCGATAGGTATCATGCTACGTGCCGACCCCTTGTCGCGACGGCATTCGGCCGGGGGCTTCGACGGCGACTTCGCAGGCATGAACCGGGGATCGACCGATGGCTGTCGCGCTGATTCTCATCATCACCGTCATGGTGTTCCTGTTCGTCGGGCTGACCGGCATCGCTTTTGCCAGGCTGCTCGGACGATTTGACCATGCGAGAATGTCCGCCGTCTCGGGGAATGGCGCCAGAGGGGCAACGAACGAGCATGCCCAGCCCTGGTTGACCGTCAACCGTTCGGCGGGCGATGGTCGGTCGGTCGGCCACCCCGAGTTCATCGACTACGCGATTCGAAACCGTCCGCCCCTGCCTGTCATGCCCCGCCCCAACGCGGGTGGCGTCAGCAGGGCTGATGCCCACGGTCGTGAAGGGGGCTCTGGCGGCCTGGGCAATGGTGACCTGGGCAATGGCAACTCGGGCAATGGCGACTTGGGCAATGGTTCCGGCAGCGAGCCGGCCCGGGGTTCGTCCGAGCTCGCCCACCAGGGGGCGGTGCTGACGGCCGAGCCTGTTCGTCACTGCCGACGTTGCGGCGTCACGAGGGTGAGCCGCTTCTGCGCCAACTGCGGTGTGAGCGCCGATGCGACTGGCGACTGATCACGCTGGATCGGCCGTCAAGCGGCCCATCGAGCGAGCGTGAACGCCTCTCAGGGTGCTGCCTTTTTGAGTTGGTCGCTGCCGCCGGCGCGGATAGGATCACGCCGGAGGCCGGCTTTAGCGATGAGCGTTGTCGGGGCCAAACCACATGCCGCTGTGAGCCGCGAGGCCGATCGGATCACGATCGGACGTCTGACGGTGTCGGTGCAGCCGGATCTGCGTCGGCTTATCGCCCGTGGGCCGGGGCTGCGGAACGGGGCTTTGCCGGTGGTCATGCCGCTGCTGGCGATGGGCGTGCTGACGGCGTTTCTGGCCGGTGTGATTTATGCGAGCCTTCGCACCAGCGCGCCCAACCCCATCGTGTTGGCGATCTGGCTGGCGGGCCTGGGCGGCGGGTGGGTGGTCGCGGCGCTGTCGGTGCTGTTCTACACGCGGAAGCAGTTCTACAGCACCACGGTCGGCATCAGCCCGATGGGCATCATCTCGACCCGGCCGACCCTGATCGGCTACAAGCAGCAATTCTGGCCTTTCCGGGAGATCACCGGGCTCAATTTCACGATGGAGTCGCTGGGAGTCGAGCAGCGCGACGGCACCATCGTGACGCTGGTGGACGACCTCACGACCGAAGAACTGCAGGCGGCGGTGGTGTGGCTGCGGGAGGCGATGCAATTGTCGCGTCCGCGGTTGCAGGACTGGACGCGCCCGCCTTCGCAGACGTAGCCGCGCCAATCTCGGGGGGGACGTAGTTGCCGCCTGAGAGGATGATTTTGAATGCTTCTTCGGGCGAGAGCGGCAGCAGCGTGCACTGGCAGTGGGAGACGAAGTAGATGCGTCCGGTGGTCGGGGCCGGCGCCGAGGGGACATAGACGCAGATCGTGTTGGGGTCGCCGGGGACGGGGTGGCCGCTGGTGAAGCCGAGCGTGGGCGCGTGGTCGGATTCGAGCCTGACGAGCACCACGCGGCTCCAGACGCCCTCGCTGCCTTCGGGGTTGAGCGTCACCTGTTTCCAGGCCTGGTAGATCGGCTTGAGCACCGGCATCGAACTCAGAAGCTGGTCGAGCCTGCCGAGCACCCATTTGCCCAGCGCGTTGCTGATCGCCAGCCCCAGGAGATAGACGCCGCCGACGCAGATCACAAGCCCCACGAGCGGCACCGGCCTGCCGAAAAGCCGTGTCGAGATGAATTGCGTGCTCGATTCGACGTACCAGACCGCGACACCCGTCACCACCAGCGGCACTGCGGCAAACGCGCCGGCGATGAACACCCGACGGAAGTGATCGGCGATCGAGCTCATCCCGACTGATATACCGTGGCCGCCGCGCCGGCTCCAGACGAACCATCCTTCCGGGGCGATTCGCGGGGCCGCCATCGTCGGTTGTCGGCGGCGTGTCTACCGGCGCAGGGCCAGGTCGCGTCGCAGCGCCTCGACCAGCGCCGGGCGCTGTGCGGCGGGGGCTTGCAGGACAGGCGTCGCATCGATCCGGTGGGCGACGCCCAGCCGCCGGGCCGCCTCGGCGCGCAGTGCGGCGTCGGGAAGCAGCAGGGCGTCGATAAGGAAGTGTGCGTCGTTTTCGATGACCCGCACCTCGTCGAGCGAGAGCGGGCGATAGGGCTTGAGGAATGCCTCGACCGCAATCCGCTGCTCGACCGACAGCGAGCCGAAGTCGATCCCACTCAGCGCGGCCGCCGCGTCATCGCCCATGGCTTGCAGCTCGGCCGCCGCCTCCATCCGCTGCTTGAAGCTGTCGCTGTCGAGCCGCTTGAGGATCGAAGCGACCGCATCGGGCAGAGGTCCGGGCGAGGCCGTTCGCAGGACCTGCCGCGCGACCCGCGGATCGGGCGCCAGCAGCGCGCCGTCGCGGCTGACGGCGAGCAGGATCGGGTCGAGATAGACGCTGGTGAGCTCCGGATGGGCGCGACGCAGCGCCGGAAGACTCGCGGCCTCGATCCGCACATCGGCCGCCGACTGCGCGGTTGCGCTGTTGATGTCGCGGACATACAGCGTGATGGCGCTCTGCTCGGCCTGCTCATCCGTGTCAGACTCGACAACGCTGGTCTGTATGTATTGCACCGACCGCAGCGTGTCGTCCTGCTCGAGATCGCGGGCGAGGGTCACGCGGCCATCGGTGGCCAGCAGCGATGTCATCTCGACGCCCAGCGCCCCGGACGACACTTCGGACGAAGGCGGCTCGGGCGACGGGGAACCGGGCGGACCCGCGGGGTCGGTCGGGGTGGCGCTTTGACCGGGCTGGGCGGATGCGGCGGGCTGGGTCGTCGGCGCGGTCATGCGGACGTGAACGAGCGTGAAATGCCTTCCCGATTGGTCGGGCGCGACGGTCGAGCTGATCTTGGCCGTGCCGGGCCAGTTGTTGATGATGATGGTGTGGGGCTGATCGAGGTCGTTGATCTCGGGGGTCACGACGATGCGCCCGTTCTCGATGCGCGCGGTCAGGACGCGATCCATCGGCCTTGGGGCGAGCATGGGCAGCTCGCCCAGCCCGACATGGCGGAGGTAATCGACCGTATCGACCGCCCGCCGGGCGGCCGCCTCGAGGGAGGCTTGCATCGCGGCGTTGCGATCCGATCCCGGCGAGCCGGTCTCGGCCGCTGAGACCGCCGTTGCATCAACCACCGTTCCATCGGCCGCCTGCTGACCCAGCGCCGGCTTCTCCGCCGCGGGCCGCTCCGCTGCCGGCGCACGACCGTCGTGTATGTCGGGTCGGTTTGGGGGTTGCTGTGCCTGCAGCGACGTGACGCCGCAAGCGCCGGCGAGCACCGCCGCCGACACCTGTTGAATGACCGCACTGCGCCTCATTGGTCACCTCGTCTCATGGGAGATGATATCGGCATAGGCGGCGTCGCGCGCAGCGGGAATCCTGCCTGTCGGGCGAATGCGGGGCGGTGGCGATCTCATGGGGCGGGGTGTCGTGCGGTGTGGTGAGACCGCGACGAACGCCGCAGCGCCTATGGCGAAGCCAGGGCGATGCGGAACGCCTCGCGGATGACGTCGCCGGTCAGCACGGAAGCGGTGCCGCGCGGGGGCCAGCGATAGCCAGGCTGCTTGAGCAGGGCGGCGAAGCGCGTCAGGTCGGCCGGCGGGCGGGGCGTCGCCACCGCCAGGGCGCGGTAGCCCGCGGGGCTGTGGGTCGGCCAGCAGTCGACCACCGCGCGCGACTGCGAGAGCAGGTGCCGCAGATGGTCGGCCGACTCGACCGGGCCGCCCGAAAAGCCGGCCAGATCGGGCAGCGCGTTCCAATGTCGGCCGTATAGCCGAAGCGAAACGCCCTGGCGCACCAGTTCACGCGCCAGCGACTGCTGATACGCCGGCACAATCAGTTGACTGACAAAGGCCGCGGCATCGATCTGGCCGTCGGGTATGCCCAGGTCGCTCCGGCGGCGCTCGAGCAGGCGAGTCGGGTTATCCAGCACGAGGGTCGGGTGGCCGGCGATGTCAGACGCGAGTCGTTCCCAGAGCAGGCCGTGGCTGGAATAGGAGCGGACATGGTCGGGCGGGTCGAGCGGCGCGGTGTCGGCGATCATCTGCACCTCGAGCCCGGCGGCCGCATGACCGCCGCCCGTCGCGAGGCTGTCGGGGTGGGGGGTGATGGGCGGATGGGCGCCCACCAGCACATGGTCGGCCGGCCAGCCTGCGCCGAGCAGCGCCGAGCGGGTCGGCAGATCGGCCGCGATCAGCACATCGCGCCGTGCGCCGCCCGGAGGAACCGGCGGCACGCGCTGGCTTGTGACCCATGTCACCCAGGGAATGCCGGGGTGGATCAGGTCGGGCAGATCGCTGCGGGCGAGATCGGCCGAGAGAATCGCCCCGGCCTCGTGCGCGGCCAGCGCCAGCGCGGCGGGGGAGCTCGACGCGGGCGAGTCGGTGTCGAGCGGGGCGACATCGAGCGCCGAAGCCGCGACGGCCGACAACGTGGCGGCAGCGCCGTTCCACAGGCGAAACGCCGACGGCCGGACGACACAGACGCGGGTGATCGATGCCGACTTAACGCGCGGTGCGGCCGTAAGCGATCGAACGGCGGCGCGGCGCTGATCGGCGATCTGCGTCACCACCGCGGTGATCGGCGCGATCAGTGACTGACACACGGCTTCACTCAGCCCGGGCGAGCGCACGAAATACGCGGGCGCCGGCAGGCCCGGGTGACGCGACAGCAGCACCGAGAGGTC
>CAZBOE010000018.1:0-11722 GCA_964493365.1 uncultured Tepidisphaeraceae bacterium
GGTCGGCGGGCGGGGCAGGGTCGCCGGGTTGGGCGACATCAACAGGGCAGGCGGCGCCGCGGTGGCGGATCGAGCAGGCTTTGCAGGCGGCGCAGAACTCCGGGCGGATCCACAGCAGGTAGCTGACACTCAACAGCGTCAGTATCCCCGCCGTGCCGAATCCGAACCACAGCCTGGTCATCGGATCAGTATCCATGGCAACAGCTCGGGTGGGGATACGAGACAAATCGCCATAGATCGCGTCCTTGCTGAGCGAATGGAGCATCGCGACAAACCCGAGCGAGCTGACCAGCACAAGCACCGTCCACCAGCCGCGGCGTCGGAGCCGCAGCATCTCCCACCCGCCATACGCCGTGGCCGCCGCCAGAATCAGTGTGACCGCCAACAGCGGCGCCGACTTCTTCCAGGCCCCGAAGAATCCGAACATGGCCGCCTTCGCAACATAGTTCCAGGTCAACAGGAACAGGCCCAGCGCCAGCACCGACACCCGCGCGCTCACGCTGTCGAGGCGAGTCGACCGTGGATCGAAATGAGCCAGTGTCCGGCTCACAGAATCCAGCCGGTAGAACACAAGCCACGGTAAAGACACCAGCACAAACAAGCCCAACACTGCCGCGGTGGCGACTGTCCGGTCGACGACGACGCTGTGCTGAGCTAGGAGCGGCCGTACCTCACCGCTGACGATGGACGCCACACCAATCAGGAACCACACCGACCCCATGAGCAGCCCCAGCGGGCGGCACCACCGTTTGACCCGGATCGATCCGATACCCGTCATGAGCCAGCCCGTGGCGATCGCCACGCCCAGCGAGGCCAGTTGAACATAGTTGTTGCCGGGGCGAATGATGCCCAGGCGTGCAAGTACTAGCGGCCCGATGAAGGAGTATGCCGAAGCCGCACCCATGCACAGCGACAATATTCCGAAAACGAGCAACCCCGTCCGGTGATCGCGAAAGGGCAACATCGGACGCGGCGAGTGATACTCCAGCGGCATCGTCCCATCGTCCCTGGCGCTGCGGCCGGGGTCAACGCGACGGGAGGCGCCCGGAGGGGCGTGGCGCGTGTCGTTTGCCCCGGCCCCTCGGTCGTTTGCCCCGGCCCGTCGGGGGCTCCTAAACTTCCTGACGATGAACCCCAAACCCACCAAGCCCGCGCGGAAGCTCGAATATGACATCATCGAGCCCATCGGTAAGCGGGTGGTGTTGCGCAAAGACGACAACAAGCGCGAAACGCGCTCGGGCATCGTGCTGCCCGACACCCACGAGATTCCCGTCATCACCGGCCGGGTGATCGCGGTATCGCGGCAGATCGAAAACGACGAAGACCAGACCATCCGCGTCTATGACAAGGTGCTCTTCGACCCGCGCGAAGCCATCCCCGTCGAGCTCGAACACGACAACAAGCTGTTCGTGGTCCACATCGACCGCGTGCTGGCGATCTTCCGCCGCAGCGAAGCCAAGACCGGCTCGGCCGACCAGCAAGACAGGCCCGACCCGCAAGACGGGGCCGACGCCTAGCCACGCCGCCACCCGCCGCGGCCTCCCCGGCGCCGATGAGCGCGCCGGGTTTCGCTCGAGTGAATCAGCCCGATGTTTGTAAGTAGTCGCTAACAAGGCAAAACCATGAGCTCCCCACAGAAGATCGCCCTCGTCGGTCATTGCGGCCCCGACAGCAGTTTCCTTCGCATTGCCGTTCGCAAGGCGGCGCCCGAGGCGCAGGTGTTGTCCGCCGACGATGACGCCAGCCTGGCCTCCCTGCTCGACAGCGGCGTCGATTTGTTGCTCTTCAACCGGTTGCTCGAGTCCGGTTTCGCCGACACCGAAGGCGTTGCCTACATCAAGAAGGTGCGCCAGTCGCATCCCGATGTCAGATTGATGCTGGTCAGTAACTACCCCGAGGCCCAGGCCGCCGCGGTGGCCGAGGGCGCGTTGTTCGGCTTCGGCAAGCGCGAGATCGGCTCTGAAAAGGTCACCCGGTTGATCCGCGAAGCGCTCGCCCCCGCCGCTCAGCGGGCGTGATCCGCGCCCGGCGGGCAAACCGACGCACCTGCGCGTCGGCGCGTTCGTCGTGGTGGCGCGGCGGTTGTATACTCGCTGGCGATGTTCAAGCGTCGTAAAGTTCGTGAGCTAGCGCTGCAGGTCTTGTTTGCCTGGGATGCCGCCGGTGATGCCGACAAGCCCGCCGCACAGCAGATCGTGGAAGACGGCACGCCCGACCACGACCTGCGCCGCGATGCCCTGGCCATGGCTAACGGCGCCTGGGATGACCGTGCCGTCATCGATCAGCGTCTTGAGACCCATGCACCCCAGTGGCCGCCCCGACGTCAGCCGGGCGTCGATCGCGCCATCCTGCGGCTCGCGGTCTGGGAAATGACCCACACCGACACCCCGCACAAGGTCGTCCTCGACGAGGCGATCGAGCTGGCCAAGGCCTTCTCCACCGAGCAAAGCCCCGGCTTTGTCAACGGCGTGCTCGACGCCATCCTTCGCGAACACACCGCCCTCACCGCCGGGCTGCCGGCGCAGTAGCCGCGCCGGCGGAATCGCGCCCTCCGGCGTGTCGCCGTCCAGCGTGTTGCCCGCCCGTGTGGCGCCCGCCCGTTTGGCGCAGTCTTCTCATGCCCCGTCGTCGGCCGACGTTTGAAGGCAAGAAGAGGCGTCGTCCCCATCTCGGAGACGACGCCTCTTGTTTTGGCCCTGAATGTCCTGTCCCGGTCTCGCGTGACCGCGGCCGTCATCCGCCGCCACCATGGCAGCAGCGGTATCGGCGATCACTTATACCCGGGCAGGAACTCGCGCTCGGCGTCGAACATTTCGTAGGTCATCGCCCGGATCTCCCGCGTGCTCAGGACGGCCTGCGTCAGCGGGTCGAGCATCAGGGCGTGCACCGCGGCCTCTTTGCTCTTCTCGATGCAAGCCGTCGCGGCCAGATCAAAGTAGTTCATGTTCATCCGGCAGATCGCGGCCATCTGCGCCGGCAGCGCCCCGAAGCGGGTCGGGTTGATCCCGTTGCGGTCGATCATGCATGCCACCTCGACCGCGCCGTCGCCCGGCAGGTTGGTGATCAGCTTGCCGCCTTCGCCGCTGCCGCGCTGCCCGGGCTTCTCGGCGTTGTTCATCACGTTGCCGTGAATGCGGTAGGGCGCATCCTTCTCGCGGGCCTCGATGATCCAGCTCGCGTATTCCCAGCTGCGCTTGAGCTCGATCGTCGCCTCGCCGCGCACGAGCTTCATCCGGTGCTCGTCGGCGCCCTTGCGCCAGGTCGGCCAGTTGGTGGCATAGAACCGGCTCCCGCCCTCATACGCCCGGCGGAGCAGCTTCTGACCCTCTTTGTTCTTGCGGTAGTAGGGCAGATACTCGCTCAGGTGGCCCGAGCTCTCGGTGATGAACGCCCCGAACTGCACACACATGTCCTTGCGGATCAGGTCGGTCATCTTGTAGGGCTGTTCCTGCTTCTCGCCCCACTTGATGTTCTGCGCGTCGAACACCGCCAGGCCCGCCTCGGCCTCACGCACGCCCTCGGCGATCTCGTCGGCAAACTTCTTGTAGAGCTTCGTGGTGTAAAGGTCCTGGCCCTGGTAGCGCAGCTTGGTGAACCACGCGAGGTGGTTGATGCCCGCGCACTCCCATTCCATGTCCTCGTAGGGCACGCCGGCATAGCCGGCCAGCAGGTGGCTGGTCCCCTGCACGCTGTGACACAGCCCCACCACCGGAATCTCCGGCACCGCCCGACCGGCCGCCAGCACCAGCATGCTCATCGGGTTGGTGTAGTTGAGCATCACCGCGCTCGGCGCCAGTTCGCGCAGGTCGCGCAGGATGTCGAGGAACACCGGCACCGTCCGCAGGCCCTTAAACAGCCCGCCCGGGCCCAGTGTGTCGCCGATGCACTGGTCGACCCCGTACTTCAGCGGAATGTCGTTGTCCCACGCCACGCACGCCGTGCCTGAGACCTCGACGCAGCAGACGGCATAGTCGGTCCCGGGGATCACCTCGCGACGGTTGGTCGCCGAGCGGACCGTCCAGCCGTCTTTGCCCAGGTCGGCAATCAGCTTGCTGATCACCTGGTGCATGGTGCTCAGGCGGTCTTTGTCGACGTCCACCAGGCGGAACTCACCCCGGTCGGCGCCGGGGATCAGCAGCACGTCGCGGCACAGCGTCGGGCAGAACCCCGACCCGGCCCCGAAAAACGTGATGTTCAGCGGACGCGTGATCCGCCCGCGCAGGCCTTCCTGTGACTGGGCTTCTTTCGTGTGAGCCGCGTGGCCCTGCTTGGCTTCATCGGTCTTGGTTGCCGCCATGGTCGAAATCTCCTGGGTTGATCGATTTGTGACTAGCTTACCACCGCATTCCTGCCGACCAATAGCAGACTTTCGGCCAAAGATAGCACAACGGTGATTTCAACCGGGCTCCACGTGCGAAGCCGCGATTGCGCCCTCCTGCCCCCCGGGTGTCATCACCCGCAGCGCCCCGCGCTTCATCGCGAACTCCAGCGGCGAGGCCAGGTCATGCAGCTCACCGTCAAGCCCGATGTGAACCGTGCGATGCGCGGTGTCGAGTGTAAACCGGTCGAGCCGCAGGGTTTCGAACGACCTCCCCGGCCGCAGCAGGCGGAGCGCCGCCCCGACCATCAGCCACGCCAGCCCCAGGCGGCTGGTCACCCTCGCGAGATACACATGCATCGTCGATCGATCGACCGGCTCGCCGGCGCCGTCGGCCGCCGCCCCGCCGAATGCCTTCATCTGATACGGGTTGATGCACACCACCACCGAAGGCGTCACCCGACGCCGGGGGGTCGTGCTGCCGTGCGGATCGAGTCGCACCCGGATCAGCGGAAAAAACCGCGTGAGCACACGCCACATCGCCACCGCCATCGCCAGCCATTTGTTGCGGTCCGCCGACTTCCGCTGCGCGTCGCGGTGGCGAACCACCGACGGATGAAACCCGATGGCCGCGAAGTTGATGAACAGCCGACCGTTGACCGTCGCGACATCCACCGGCCGCGGGCGGCCCTCGACCAGCACACGGGCCGCCGGCTCGAGCTCGAGTGGCAGGTTCATCTCCCGGGCAAAGTGGTTGTGCGTTCCCTGGGGGATGACCCCGAGAATCGCGGGTGTATCGACGAGCGACGACGCGACCGCCGCGATCGTCCCGTCTCCCCCGACTGCGACGACCATGTCCGCGCCGCCGTCGGCCGCCTGTCGGGCCGCTTCACACAATTCGGCACCGGGTGTCGGCACGACATCGACTTCATGACCCGTGTCGGAAAGGGCCTGACGAATACGCTGGGCCTCGTCCCGGGTGGTCGACTTGGCGATCGTCCCCGCGCCGCTGTTGATCAGCACAACCATTCGCATGCCCGGCCGAGAGCAATCGGTGTTCTTCGCCCGATCGACCTCCTCCCGCCAACTACTGGGAGCGCGCCGGTCCGAGTCCCGCGTTTAGGGGATATGCGCTGTCGGTTTCCGCATGGATCACTGGACAAGGTGTAAACTTGGGCTATACTGTGCGGAACAAATGCCCGGAGCGGGATTCACGCAGTCACGTCTGTATGTTCAGGGTCCTGACGGGTTAAATGCTAGAAGATTGATTGGGTAGGCCCACTCGGCTACACTGAAGTTTGACAATCCACTGCGTCGCGGAAGTCCCCCCCCGGCCGGTCCCCCCCCACCGGCTACCTTCCGCGACGCCTTTTTTTTTGCCCATTCCTTTCCGCTCGAAACCCCGCCTGACGCAACGCCGTCGGACCCAAACGCTGTCTCACCCACCGCGGTCTGGCCCAAACGTCGTCGAGCCCAAACGCCGTCTGACGCACCGCGCCCTGACCGCGCTAGCCGATCGCCCTCACAGCTCGATTCATCGGCGCAGCCCGATCTATCAAGCGACACTATTTGCGAATACCCGCTCGCGCGTCACCGTTCTCCAATGCCCTATTCCGACCCGCCATTCCCGGCTCACCATGGCCGATTCCCACGCCGACGTCCCGGTGCCTGAGCCGCAGCGTCCGCGTCGCGTCTCCGGGTCTCCACCTTCGCTTTCCTTCTTCCGACTCGCCGCTACCAATCCCTGGTTTCGCATCCCGTCTTCGACCTGACGCACGGTACCGCCTTGCCCGCGGCGGCTCTGTCCTGCAGCGGCCGACGCTTCATCGCGTCGTTACATCCGCACGGGCAGCGGCTTCGTATGTGTGGCGGGGTCGCGACCGGGTACCCAACTGTGGGGCCCTGATGCCCGGCGCGATCCCGCTTTATCGACATCAACCCCGCGCGGCCGGCGCGGGCAATCCGCCTGTGAAGGTTCCCGCGGGAGCGGGAGAAGCAGCGGCGACGACCCATCCCCGGGTGTCGCCGCTTTCTTTTTTTCGCCCTCGACCGAGCCGACTTGCCCGGCCGAGGCGCGAGGCGGGTGGCGTGTGATTGCCGTTGCGCGAGTGTGGCGTTAGTGTCATAGGTCAAGTCGGCCGTCCGGGCAGGGCGCATCGAGGCGGCGCGGCCAAGGAGCGCGTGTGGCAGCAGTCAGTGCCCCCATGCGGGGCAGAGAATCATCGCCGGAAGACGTCGCGCTGATGCAGGGCATCGCGCAGGGCGATCGCACCGCTTTGTCCCGCCTCTATGACAAACACGCCTCGCTGGTCTATTCGCTTTGTCTTCGGATCGTGAACGACCAGGGGGCGGCCGAGGAACTCCTGGGCGACATCTTTTTCGAGCTCTGGCGTCGCAGCGACCGATACGACGCGGGGCGGGGGTCACCGCTGACCTATATCGTCACCCTGGCGCGAAGCCGGGCGATTGACCGCAGGCGCTCGCAGCGCGGCCCGCTGCGCCTGAGCATCGATCAGCCCATGACCCCCGGGGGCTCATCCGTCGGCTCGATGCTCGCCAGCGACGAAGCGGGGCCGGTCCAAACGGTTGTAACGGATGAATCGGCCGAGGTGGTTCGGCGGGCGCTGGCATGCCTCGACCCGGTGCACCGCCAGGCGATTGAGCTCAACTTTTTCGAGGGATTGAGCCACAGCGAGATCGCCGAGCGGCTTGATAAGCCGCTGGGGACCGTCAAGACACATATTCGACAGGGACTCATCCGACTACGTGACGTGCTGCGTAATGGAGGTGCACAGTGAGGAGACCCGCGGCGGCGGGGAAGGATCAAGTCGCCGCGAATCGCCAGACAATGTGGAGCGGGTGACCGACCGGGCAACGGGCCCGGGCTGGCATGCCCATGTGAAATTTGCGTGTCCCCGCGGGAGCCGGGCGACGCGAGAGCAGTGAGTTTTAGACGTGAAGTGCGATCAGCGACAAGATCAACTGCTGGCCTATGCGGCCGCCGCGCTCGACGGAGCTGAACTCGTCGAGCTCGAGGCGCATCTGTCTGGCGGGTGCGACGCCTGCACACGGCAGTTGGCCGAGGCGCGCGACGTGGTCGCATCGGTCGCGTTGTCGGTCAGCCGACAGGCTCCCCCCGCCTCGATCAAGACAACGCTGATGCGCCGCATCGACCGTGAAGATCAGCTCCAGGGTGTTGCCGCCTCGCGTGGCAACGGCGAGGCCGGGTCGATGTCGATGAAAGGCCGACCGTCCATCCGCCCGGCCCTGCTGGCGGCTTCGGTCGCCGCGGTCATCACCGCCCTGTCGATGGCCGTCCCGCTTCGCCAGGCGCATCTGCGCAACAACGACCTGAACAAGCAGCTGACCTCCGCCCGCAACCAGGTGCAGGATGCGACCACGGCGCGGATGCTTCTCGACCGGGAGATCGAGCTGTTGACGGCCGCCGTCGCCGACCGCGACCGCCTGATCGGCGCCCTGCGCGACCGCGAACAACTTCAGATGGCGGCGCTGCTCGAATCGCCCTCGCTGGCGGTCGTGCCCCTCGCCGGCCAGGCCGACACCAATCCCACCGCCACCGGCCGGCTGCTGGTCGATCCGGCATCGAAGACCTGGGCCTTCGTCGGCGGCGGGCTCAAACCGCTGCCCCAGGGACGCACCTACCAGCTCTGGCTGGTGACGGCCGACGAGCGGAAGATTCCGATGGGCACATTCGACCCCGGCGCCGACGGCACCGGCACACTGAGCGACAAGATCCCCGACGGGTTGGGCACGGTCCTGCTGGCCGCCGTCACCGACGAACCCGCCGGCGGCGTCCCCCAGCCGACAGGCCAGTTCCAGCTCATCGGCAAGTTCGGCGGGTGAGGGACTCGTAGCGGATCGAAGCAAGCCGCTGACCCCGGGCGAGCCTATTCCGCTTGACGCACCTTTGGATTGAATCAATACTTTCCGTAAGGCTTCAGTCCACCCGCACCTGCGGGAATTGCCCTGCGTTCCAATATCTCGTCACGTATGCCCAAGGTCGCGGTCATCATCAAAGAACACCGTGCCGCTGCAACGAAGCAGCGGAAGGAACACGCCGACCCTGAGCGGGCGCGGGCGTTTCTCATCCGCGCCGGCATCCTCACGAAGAACGGTAAACGGTTGTCCAAGCGTTACCGCTGATGCTGCATGTATCAGGTCCTTCCCTCCTACACGCTCGGCTTCCACGGCTGCGATGCGTCAGTCGCCGATGCGGTGCTCTCGGGAACGCAACACCTCAAAAAGAGTCGAAACAACTACGACTGGCTAGGCGAAGGGGTTTACTTCTGGGAGAACAGCCCTGCCCGCGCACTGGAGTATGCCACGCAACTCCGTGACCACCCTCGGCGTCGCGGGCCCAAGATCAAAACCGCGGCGGTCATCGGCGCCGTTATCGAACTGGGCTATTGCCTCAACCTGCTCGACGCCGAGTTCTTGTCACTGACCGCTGAGGCATTTTTCGACCTCAAGCAGATCCTCAACAAGGCCGGCGTGCCGCTGCCGGTCAACTCGGCGGACCGCCTACGCCGCCCCCTCGACTGCGCCGTCATCAACGCCATGCACCAGACCCGAATCGACAAGGGCCTTCGCCCGTTCGATTCAGTGCGCGCCGCGTTTGCCGAGGGCGGTGATCTTTTCCCCGGCAGCGGCATCACCGCGCGGCATCATATCCGGATCGCCGTGCGCACTCGCAGCAGCATCAAGGGTTACTTCCGCCCGTTGAGTACCGGTGAACTTCCGCCAGACTGAACTGCAATACCGTCCAGCCCCTGAGCCTTTCGAATTCGGCAATGTCTTGGCAGCATGGCGTGCGGTGAAGCCCAAGCCGGCGTTAACCCCACACAACGCACAATCTTCGCCCCCCGACGACTTCTGTGCATTTCTCCCGCATTGTGCCGATAATCGGGTCATGTCGATTGGCCGCGGCCTTGTCCGGCGGCGGCTTTCGGGCGACGCGATACACGGAGAACGACTGTGATGCCTCTTTCATGGACGAGCGGTGTGCGGATGGCGCTGGTGACCCTGGTGGCGGCGGGCCTGCTGGCCTCGACGGGTTGCCGGCCTAAGAAAAAGACCGACTTCAGCCACGAGCTCGAACCCGGGCGCATGGCGCTGGAGAAGATCGACCCCTCGGAATATCCCGAGTTCCGGCTCGATCAGCAGCGGCTGCCCGACCTGCTCGCCTCGATCGACCACAGCATCGACTACATGAACAAGCCGTCGAGCCGGGCCTACTACCCCTACCTCGACATCAGCCACGAGCGCGGGCTCGCTTCGCTCTACGCCTTTCGTGACTACGTCAGCGGGGTGAGCCAGTCGTCGGCCCGGCCCGACCCGATCCCGCTGAACCAGTGGATCCGCGACAACTGCGAGGTCTACCGCTCGATCGGCGGCTATCACCCCGACCAGGGCTACACCCGCACGGTGTTGTTCACGGGCTATTACACGCCGATTTATGAGGCGTCGATGGTCCGCACGGGTGAGTTTCAGTATCCGCTCTACAAGCGCCCGGCCGACCTGCTGACCGATGCCGAGGGCACGCAGGCCTCCCGCCGCACCCCCGACGGGCGATACGTGCTCTATTACACCCGCGACGAAATCGAGCGCGGCGGCGCCATCGCGGGCAACGAATTCGTCTGGCTCAAGAGCCGGTGGGATGCCTATGTCATCACCATCCAGGGCTCGGCCAAGCTGCGGCTGACCGACGGCCGCATGCTCGAGGTCGGCTATGCCGGCAACAACGGCCACCCCTACGTCTCGCCCGGCAAGAAGATGCTGGCCGAGGGCAAGATCACGCGTGATCAACTGTCGCTCAAGGGGCTCAAGACCTACTTCGAAGCCAACCCGGGTGACATCGATGAATACCTGGGCGCCAACCCGCGCTTCGTCTTCTTCACCGAGCGCCCGGGCGGCCCGTTCGGCAGCCTCAACACCCCGGTCACGCCCTTCGCGACGATCGCGACCGACAAGACCGTCTACCCCCGGGCGATGTCCGCGTTCCTCGTCACCCAGATCCCCAACCCCGGCGGCGCGTCGGTGCGCGAGTACAGCGGGTTTATGATGGATCAGGACACCGGCGGCGCCATCCGCGCCGCAGGCCGCACCGACATCTACATGGGCACGGGCCCCGAAGCCGAGGCGGTCGCGGGATACCAGCTCCACGAGGGCAAGCTGTATTACATCGCGGTCAAGCCCGAGTTGGTGCAGCAGTACCTCATGCGCCGCCGCACTGTTGCGATGGCCGATTAGCCCGGCCAGCAGCAGCTCAATGATCCCCAAACAATGACACCCGGCCTCCCGAAGGCCGGGTGTTTCTTTTTGCAGGTCCCGGGGTCATGTCGGTTGGAAGCCAGATCGATTTCCCCAACGTGCAGACAGCCTGAAGTATCGCGGCCCAACTGCGGGTGAGGCGCACGACCCGAACAGCGCGCACGTCACCGACGCCGGGTGCCCGCAGTCGATCCGCGGCAAGTTGCTTGTTGAACGAGGGGAGGTCGTTTGCTGACGGCCTGCGATCACGCGGTCTTCGCGCGGCGTTTGCGGGGAACACGCATGCGGCCTAGCGCGTCGGTCGCGGTGAAAACACGGCTCTCGCGCGACGCATCGGTCACGACCCGGTTGGCCACGCCCGAAGGATCGACGGCTTGATTCGCGTGTTCCAGCGCGTGGGCCAGTCGCTTGCGGGCAAACTCGACATAGTCGGCGCCTTGATCGATGCCGACGTAACGTCGGCCGAGCAGGGCGGCCGACACCACCGTGGTGCCGCTGCCGTTGAACGGGTCGAGCACCAGATCACCCGGATTGCTCGATGCCGCCACGATCCGGTTGAGCACCGCGATGGGCATCTGACAGCCGTGCCAGCCCTCGCGCTCCTTGAAGGTCCCGCAGACCCTCGAGATGTTCCAGACGTCAGCGCCTTCTTCGAAATAGGCGTGCGGCGCGGCCTCCTGGGGGCGGAGAAACCAGACGTCGTCGGGCAGCTTGCCCTTGGGGTTGGCGCGGGCGTCGTTGTAGGTGGTCTGGCGTGCCGATGCCACACGGACGGCGTCGGCATTGAAGGTGAAATCGCTCTCGTGTTTTGTGAAATACAGGATGTGCGTGTGCGACCGGGCGAACTTTCGCTTGGGCTGCTGGCCGAACGTGTAGTGCCAGATGATCCACGAGCGGAGCGTGAAGCCGAGTTGACGCCGGGCGATCACGCACAGGTCGGCCGCGTAGTCGTCACCGATGGCGAGGTAGAAGCTGCCGGTCGGGGTCAGGGCGCGGTGGACGGCCTTCATCCAGTCGTGGCTGAACTGGAGATAATCCTCGGTCTTTCGCCGGTCGTCGTAGCCGTTGTAGAGGTAGCCGATGTTGAACGGCGGGTCGGCGAAGACCAGGTCG
>CAZBOE010000018.1:11732-38443 GCA_964493365.1 uncultured Tepidisphaeraceae bacterium
CCCTCGGGCAGGTCGTTCAGGGTCTTGATGCAGTCGCCTTGGAGGATGTCGTTGTTGGGCAGCATGAGCCGCCCATTGTAGCGCAACTTGGGCTTGGCGCAATGGGTATCGCTTTGAGCCAACAGAGGCTGGCGTTGCCGCTTCTTCTGACGCAAGGCCATGACGGCCAGTTGATGGGCCTTTTGTCGGGCGTTCATGCGGCGGCGAAACTCCTGTTGCGGTGGCGCTTGTGACTGCGGGCCGACGACTGATAATCGGCGTGACCGTCGCCCTGACATGAGTCTGCCCAGTCACAATCCCGCCGACCGCCATGCGGTGCTCCGTTTGATCGACGCCAATGCCAACCGGGCGCGGGAAGGGTTGCGCGTCGTGGAGGATTATGCGCGCTTCGTGCTCGACAGCGCGGCGCTGTGCGAGCGGCTCAAGGGGGTGCGCCACGACCTGGCGGCCGCCTTGGCGGGGGTGTCGGCCGACGCGGTTATCCAGCGCGACACCCCGGGCGATGTGGGGACGGGCGTCTCGACGCCTTCCGAGGGGGCGCGGGCCGATATCGAAGCCGTGGTGACGGCGGCCGGCAAACGGGTCGGCGAGGCGCTGCGCGCGGTCGAGGAGTTTTTGAAGATCGATCACCCGGCATCGGCGCGGGGGGTCGAGGCGGCGCGATACCGGTTCTATGACATCGAGCGGGCGGTGGCGCTGACCTTCAGGCCCGGCGAACTGCGGGCGCGGATCGAGGCGGTGAGGGTGTATGTGCTGGTCACCGCGTCGCTCTGCCGGCTCGACTGGCTCGAAACAGCCCGGCGGGCGATCGACGGGGGCGCGGGGGCGGTGCAACTTCGTGAAAAATCCCTCGAAGGGGGCGAACTGCTCGAGCGGGCGGGCAGGCTGGTCGAGGCGTGTCGCGCGGGCGGCGCGATCAGCGTCATCAACGATCGGCCGGATGTGGCGCTGATCGCAAGCGCGGACGGCGTGCACGTCGGCCAGGGCGATCTGCCGGCGGCGGCCGTGAGAAAGCTGGTCGGCCGGCGGATGATCGTGGGGGTCAGCACGCACGAACTGGCGCAGGCGAAGGCGGCGCTGGTCGACGGGGCGGATTACATCGGGGTCGGGCCGGTCTTCAGGTCGAAGACCAAGCCGCGCGAGATCGACCCGGGGCTGGCGTATGTGAGCGAGGTGACGCGCGAAGTGGCGCTGCCCGCGGTGGCGATTGCGGGCATCGACGCGTCGAATGTCGATAAGGTGACAGCCGCCGGCGCGCGGTGCGTCGCGGTGAGCAGCGCGGTCTGCGACGCCGATGACCCGGCGGCAGAGGTGAGGCGAATCCTCGCGAAGATGCAGGGTTAGCGGAGCGCGCGGGAGAAGGTTTGGCGTCAGCCACGGGCTGGTAGCCCGTGCCACGATAGCGGTGTGCCACTGCGGCGGCGTGCCACTGTGGAGTTTGCCACAGTGGAGGTGTGCCGCTGCGGAGGCGTTTTGCTGCAGAGGCGTGTCATTGACAAGGCGCGTCACTGCGGAGGCGCTTCTCCGCGTGGGCGGGCGACTCGGGAGGCCTGCGACTGCGACGGCGGGCAAGTGTGGAGGCGGGCCGCCTTGGAATGGTGCTGCGGTGGTGTGTGGGTGGTGAAAACGTTGTCTGCCCTGGCCGAGGGGTTTGAACAGGAAATGGATGTCCCAGCAGATGGACAGCGCGGCGGGCGAAGGCGTGGTGCGGCGCGAGACGCCGACTGCGGAGCGGTCTTTCGTGTGGCATGCCAAGCTGATCGGCGCACTGACGCTGGTGAGCCGCGTGCTGGGGCTGGCGCGCGAGGCGTTTGCGGCGCGGTATTTCGGGGCCGACTGGGTGTGGTCGGCGTTCACCGTCGCGTTCACCGTGCCGAACCTGTTCCGCAAGCTGTTCGGCGAAGGGGCGCTGTCGGCGGCGTTCATCCCGCTGTATGCCAAGGCGGTGGCGGAGGAAGGCAGAACAGGCAGAGAAGGCACGGAGGCACGAAGGCACGGAGGCACGAAGGCGGAGGAAGGCAGAACAGGCAGAACAGGCAGAGAAGGCACGGAGGCACGAAGGCACGGAGGCATGGAGGCAGAAAGGGACGCGAAGGTGGGAGGGGGTGCTGACATCGTTGAAGCAGCGGCGATCAGTGCCAATGAGTTTGCGGTGGCGAGCGTCAATCTGCTGTGCATGATCCTGCTGGGGGTGACGGTGGTGGGGGAGGTGGTGCTGGCGGGGGTGTATGCGTGGTTGGTGTGGGGCGGCGAACCGCGCAAGGACTATCTGCTGGCGGTCCGGCTGTCGATGCTGATGCTGCCGTATGTGCTGCTGGTCTGCGGGGCGGCGTTTGTCGGGGGTATTTTGCAGGTGCACCGGCGGTTCGCGGCGGTGGCGGCCACCAGCATCGTGCTCAACCTGGCGCTGATCGTGGCGATCGTGTCGGCCGCGACGGCGGTCGACCTGACGACCGAGCAGGGGCGCGTGACCGGGGTGTGGTGGCTGTCGTGGGCGGTGCTGGTGTCGGGGGTGATTCAACTGGCGATGCTCGTGCCCAGCCTCAGGGCGGTGGGGTTTGCGTTTCGCCCGGTGCTGCACGTATGGGTCCCGGCGGTGCGTCAGATGCTGCGCATGAGCTTCCCCGTGGCGATCGGCGCGGGCGTGCTGCAACTGGGAGTGATGCTCGACAAGGGCATCAGTTTCGTGCTGGCCGAGGCGGCGGGGCACACGCACTTTGAGGTGCTGGGCTTTCGCGTGGCGTATCCGATGGCCGAGGGGGCGGCGGCGCGGCTCAACTGGGCGCAGTTTATGTACCAGTTTCCGCTGGGGGTTTTTGCGATCGCGATCGCGACGGCGATTTTCCCCAAGCTCGCGGGCGACGCGCTGGAAGCCGACCGCGGCGCCTTCCGCGCCGTGATGCGGCGGGGGATCGAGGCGTCGCTGTTCATCGGGCTGCCGGCGAGCGTGGGGCTTGCGGTGGTGGCGCTGCCGGCGGTGAGGCTGCTGTTTGAGGGGGGCAACTTCGATTATGCCGACAGCCAATGGGTGGCGCTGTCGACGGCGATCTATGCCGCCGCGATCTGGGCGTTTTCGCTCCAGCAGATACTCAACCGGGCGTATTACGCGCTGCACGACACGACGACGCCGCTGAAGTGGGCGGCGTGGAACCTGCTGATCAACCTCGTGGTCGAGTTGCCGCTGCTGTGGACACCGCTGCGCGAGAGCGGCATGGCGGTGGGGACGCTGGTGAGCTTCTCGATCCAGGCGGTGGTGATGACCTGGCAGCTTTCCCGGCGGGTGGGCGGGCTGGGGCTGGGGCAGGTCGCCCGGCCGGTGGCGGTGATGATCGGGGCGAGCGTGGTGATGGGGGTGGTGCTGGTGGCGATGCAGTGGCTGCCGTGGTGGCCGGGCGGCGAGTCGCGGGCGATCTGGGCGGCGCAACTGGCGATGCTGATGGCCGCCGGGGCGGCGGTCTACTTCGGGCTGTGCGCCGCGGGCGGTCTGGGCGATGTCGCCAGGCTGCTGCGCCGGCGGTAACGCAGACGACACGGGCGCCGATTCGCACGCCGGGCGGGCGTTTCGGGGGCGGGCTCTTCATTGACAAGCGCAGTGGCCGACTTATCTTGCGGGCAAAGGGGTGCCGGTTTGCGGTGAGGCTCGCAGCCGGCGTCTCGCAGTCGCCCGGGACGATCCCGCTACAGGGGATCGCAAGTTGACCCGCCGGGCGTGCCCTCCTTGCGGGCAAATCTCTCACCGGTCGTGGAGGATCACCAGATGACTCAAGTTGTTTCGACCCGGCGGCGCAGCGGCGTCGGTCTGCCCAGCGGCGCAAGCGCGTGCCCGTCCGTCGTCGCCGCGGCGCGGCTCGAACAACTCGAGCCCCGGCGGCTGTTCGCCTCGGTCATCGATGTCTCCTTCGGCGGCGTGACCGCGCCGGCGGTCGAAGACGCGTACATCGCCCACGTCAAGCGGGGCACGATCGGCTACTTCACCGAGCGATACGGCTGGTCGGATGTGAAGTCGATGGGCGGGGGCTATTACAGCTTCACCGATACGCAGCGCACGCCGGCCCAGATCGAGCGGATCGCGGAGCGCCATGGCCGCCGACTCACGGCGCTGTCTCCCAACTGGACGGTCGGCACGTCGGCCGTCTTCGCGACCGACCCGTTCTACAGCACGCAATGGGGTCACAACAACACCGGTCAGACCGTGCCGGATACGACGCTGTTTCCCGATTTCTCGGGTCCTTCTGAGCAGACCGGCACCGAAGACGCCGACATCGATCTCCCCGAGGCGTGGGAGCTGACCACGGGCGTCCCGGCGACGGGGCAGCCCGAGGTGATCGTCGCGGTGCTCGACACGGGTTATGACCTGACCCACCCCGACCTGATGGACGCCGTCTTCACCAACCCGCTCGAGATCGCGGGCAACGGCATCGACGACGACGCCAACGGCTACATCGACGACGTCACCGGCTTTAACACGCTGGACAACAACGGCGACATCACCGACGTCGACGGCCACGGCTCGCACACCGCCGGCATCATCGGCGCCCGCGCCAACAACAGCGTGGGCATCGCGGGGGTGAGCCAGGGCGTGCGGATCTTGCCGGTCAAGGTTCTGGGCGACGACGGCGGCGGCACCATCGAGTCGGTGATCGCGGGCATTCAATACGTCAACGACCTCCGGGCGCAGGGGTTCAACATCGTCGCGATGAACCTGAGCCTGGGCGGCTTCAGCGACTTCCCCTTCACAGATCTGGAAAGCCCCGCGATCGAGCGGGCCGGGCGTCTCGACATGCTGGTGATCGTCTCGGCGGGCAACGACAGCGTTGACGTCGACCGCACCCTGGTAACGCCGGCGCGCAGCTCGCTGAGCCGTGACAACGTCATCACCGTCGCGGCGACCGACAACCAGGACGATCTGGCGGGCTTTTCGAATTTCGGCTTCGCTTCGGTGCAACTGTCGGCGCCGGGCGTGAACATCCTCTCGACCGTCCCGTCTACGGCGGAGCACGAAACGCCCGGAAGCGACTTCTTCGACGGCACGATCGACGGATACGCCTACTACAGCGGGACATCCGAAGCCGCGCCTCACGTGGCGGGCGTGGCGGCGCTGGCCAAGGCGCTGGTGCCGCAGGCGACGGCGCAGCAGATCAGGCAGGCGATCCTCGACGGGGTCGACTCGATCCCCTCTCTCAACGGCGACGGCTTTTCGGCACGCCAGGCGGTCTCGACCGGCGGGCGTCTCAACGCATACAACACGCTTCGCCTCCTCACGACGCGCCTGGTGTCGCGGGTGGACAACGCCGGCGGCGACTGGAAGGGCCGCTACGGCACGCAGGGCGCGGTCGTCGCGACCGACACCCCGGCGCTGCCGGAAGTCTCTGGCGTGACCTCGCTGACCCTCTCGCCCGTCAGCGCCGGCGCGGCCCGGGTGACGCCGGCTTCGCTCCTGCGCGACACGACTGGCCCGGGCGATTTCGGCACGCGGGTCGATACCTTCAACTTCGCCGACGAGTCTTACGAAATCGGCATCACCCTGGCCCCGGGCGAAACCAGGCGGTTCACGCTTTATATGGCCGACCTGGGCACCAACCGTCGGACGGCCCGCACGCAGCGCGTCGAGATGGTCGATGCCGAGACGGGCAAGGTGCTCGATTCGACGACGGTCTCCGATTTCCGCAACGGCACCTACCTGACCTACACCGTCAGCGGCGACGTGATCGTCCGCGTGACCAGTGTGCGCGGGCCCAACGCCATCCTCAACGGGTTCTTCTTCGACGGCGCGCCGTCCGGTGCGGTGGTCGAGGTGTCGCGCGACACCACCACCTCGGGCGACTGGTCGAGCCAGTACGGCTCGCAGGGCGCCGTGGTCTTCGGCGACGCCTCGGTCACGCCGCAGGGCATCACGATCGAGCCGGTCAACGCCGCCACCGTCGTCGCCCGCTCCACCACGCGGACCATCCGCGGCCCGCTCGAGCGGCTGACCCAGCCGGGCCGGGGAATCATCGCCTACCTGTCGTCGCCGGTGAGCTTCGATGTGCGGATCACCAACGCCAACACCACGCCCCAGCGGACGACGCTCTACTTCCACGACGACAGCCGCCGCGGCATCGGCCGGGCGGTCAGGGTCGAGGTGTTTGGTCCGGACGGGCAGTTCGCCTACAGCCGCGACATCACCAACTTCCGCAGCGGCCAATATGTGACGCTCGACCTCCCGGCCTCGGGCACTTCGACGATCCGCGTCACCCGCCTGGCCGGGACCAGTGCAACGCTCAGCGGCATTTTCTTCGATTCCCGGCCGACCCAGCCGGCGAGCTTCATCGGTGCCGACCGCACCACCCGCGGCAACTACCTCGGGCTCTATGGCGGGGAGGGTGTGTTTCTCCCGGGCCTGTCGACGACGGTGCCGTCGTTCATTAACGGCACCATCGCGCCCGACTCCAACGGCGCGGTCAGCGTGCTGCGGGCGTCGACGAGTCAGCGCTCGGCCCCCATCAAGCCCAACACCTTCCGCGATCGCATCAGCTCCTACATCCGCACACCCTCGTCGACCGACATCCTGCTCGACTTCAACGACACCGCCCCGCACCGCGTGACGCTCTATTTCGCCGACCTCGACAACCGCAGGCGAACTCAGCGGGTCGAGATCGTCGATTCGGGTGGAAACGTCGTCACGTCGCAGACGATTTCGCGTTTCCGCGAGGGCGTCTATCTCACCTTTGACGTCAAGGGCGATACGACGATCCGCATCACCCGCCTCTCGGGCAGCGATGCGATCCTCAACGGCGTGTTTTTCGACTGATCCCCCGTCCACACCAGCCGCAACCCGCCGACAGATTGACGGACTGTGACGCCCCGTAACGGGGCGTTATCGTTCGCTATTGCGCCAATCCGATTGCCGCTGTCGTGATGCAGGCGGATCGGCGCCGGCAGAGGCTTGCCGCGGCCACATCGGTGCACGGCCCAGCCCGGCCATGCCCGAGCCCGCCATCACTGCAGAAGCCAGTGCCGGCCGGGCTGACGGACACGGTTGCGCGGCAAGGCGTTGTCGGACGCGGCCGAGGCGATAGCGCGGGCTCCTGGTGCCGGCGTCTGGTGCAGGCCACTGGTGTCCGGCTCCTCGTGCCTCGTTCATTGGTGCAGAGGTCGATGTGAGGGTCGTTGTACAGGGCTCGCGGTGCGGGGCTCGTTGTACAGGGCTCACGGTGCAGGGGTCATGGTGCGGGGGTCATGGTGCGCGGTCGGGATAAAATGCAGATGACTACGGTCGGACGTTTCAGCCACGTTGTCTTCGTCGACGATCGGCGTCAGTCGCGTCGGGTGGTGGATTTCTCCACCCGTCCCGACCCTGTCGATGACGCGCCGCTGAGCGACGAGGAATCGCGCCTGGTGAACGAGCTGTTCCACCACGCGGGGCTCGATCGCGGCGATTATCGCTCTGAGACGCTGCGCCGCCGGGTGGCGGCTTGCCTGCGGGCGCTGGGTTGCACGACACCCGCCAAGGCGCTGCAGCAGATCCGCCGCGATCGGCGGGCGGTTGAGCGGTGTCTTTCGACGATGGTCATCGGCGTCACGCGGTTTTTCCGCGACAGTGCCGTCTATGACTACATCGAGGGAAAGATCATCCCCTCGTGGATACGCACGCACACGGCGCCGCGCGTGTGGAGCGCGGGCTGCTCCGACGGGTCGGAGCTCTATTCGGTTCTGCTCCAGCTCGCCGAGGCCGATCTGCTCGGGCGAAGCGATCTCCTCGGGTCGGATTGCCGCGCCACGGCGATCACATCGGCACGCATCGCCCAATACTCGGCCGAGTCGCTTGCCGAGGTTCCCCAGCGATACCACCACCTCTTCAACCCGCGCACCCGGGCCGAGTTCTTCCCGTCTGCGCCGCGCCGCGGCGGCCCGCTGGCCACAGAGGCTGCCTCGCTTCGGCCGATCTCCATCTACTGGGAAATCGAGCCGAGGCTCAGGGTCAATACGCGATTCCGGCAAGAATCCGTGCTGTCGCCGGCGGACGAGCCGCCGTTCGACCTGGTGATGTGCCGGAATCTTGCGATTTACCTCGAGCCGTCGGCCGCGGCGCGGCTGTGGCGATTGATGGAATCGCGCATCAAGCCCGGCGGATACCTCATCACAGGCAAGGCCGAGCGGATCGATTGTGTCGAAAAGCTCGTCCGGCTGGCGCCGTGCATTTACCGAATGCCGCCATGATTGACCTTGCGGTCCTTGCGACGGCATCCTCGAAACGACGCGCGTTAGCGCGTTACCGGATGCCTTCCCGCGGATGCCTCCCACCGGCGGCTTCGCCGACGACGCCGGCTCAGACAATTGTCGCAATGGCAGATGCCCGACACACGGCATTCGGGCCGCCGGCCAGCGACCAGAGACTCGACAGGCCCCGGGCAAATCCCGGGCAGGTGAGACGCAGATGAGTACCACGCTGATGTCACAAGCTCCCGCGCATGACACACGCACCGCCCAGGCGGAGGCATTTCGCGCGCCGCTGCCGGTGAGCCTGGCCGTCGCGGGCGGGCTGATCCTGGTCATGGCGCTGATACGGCTGTGGCTGTGGCCTGACCGACACATCCCCATCGGATACGGCGTGCCGCTGGCGGCGTTTCTGCTGCTCAACCGCCCGGGCCTGCTTTGGGCGACGGCCGGGGCGTTTGTGCTGATGTCGCTGTACAAGCACCTGGGCATGGCGGGCCCGACGCCGCCGGGTGTGCTGCCCCCCTGGCGCGGATCGCGCTGGTGACCCTCGACACGGCCCTGGTCGCGTCGGCGGTTCACCTCGCACTGATCTATGGCGGCAGGCTCCGCGCCCGGACAATGCAGCTCGAGCAGACAAACCGGGAACTGGCCGACCGCGAAGAAGAGATCGCCCGCCAGAACGAAGAACTGCAAACCCAGACCGAAGAGCTCGAGCGCCAGTCGGAAGAGCTGCGCCACAGCAATGACCAGATCGCCCGGCGTGAGCAGATGCTCGAGAGTCTGCTGGGCCTGGCGCGGTCGCTTCATACGGGGCTGTCCACCGATCAGTCGATGACGCAGATCTGCCGGGCGCTGGCCGAGCTGGCAGACAGTCCGCAGACCAGTTCGGGCGTGTTGCTCCAACATGGCGGGGTGATGCGGGTGGCGTGTCACCACGGGTTTTCGGGGGGTCTCGAGACCGACCGCATTCCCTTCAGTGTCTCGTTCGCTTCACTGGTCAACGAGCGCAACCGCACGGGCTATCTCGAAGACGTCTCCTTGCGGCCCGACCTGCAGATTCCCCAGCCCGTCGGCGGCGCCCGCAACGTGGCGGTGCTGTCGACACCCCTGAAGATCCGCGGCCGCGTGGTCGGCACGCTCGAGATCTACAGCCACGAGCGGCGAAGCTGGAGCGAAGAGCAGGTTTCGCTGATCGAGTCGCTGGCTTCGCAGGCGTCGATCAGCCTCGAGAACGCCGAGCTGTTCGAGAAAATCCGCGACGAGCGCTCGCGGCTGGCTGCGGTGCTCAAGACCGCACCGATCGGGCTCATGATCGCCAACCGCGATCTGTCGGATGTCAGGCTCAATCATGCCGGCGCCGCGATGCTCAATGTCTCGCCCGAAGCCAATCACGGTGTCGTCGACGGTCACCTGCCCTGGCGGCTCGTGCGCGGCGGGCGTCAGATCACGCTCGACGAACACCCCCTGTCGCTGGCGGCCACGCAGGGCCGCGTCGTGTCGGGCGAAGAAGTCGAGGTCATCAGCCCGGGCGGGCGTCGCTTCGAAGCCCTGGTCTCGGCAACCCCGCTCCACGACGCCGAAGGACGGGTGATCGGCGCCGTGGCATCGATGGTCGACATCAGCGTGCTCAAAGACCTGCAACAGGAGCTCGACAACCGGCGTCGCGTGGCCGAGGAATCGTCGGCGCGCAAGAGCCGGTTCCTGGCAACGGTGTCGCACGACATCCGCACGCCCGCCAACGCCATCTCGCTGCTCGCCGAGCTCATCGCGCGGACGTCGTCAAACCCGACCATGGTCGGCGAAGTGTCTCAACTGGCGCGCGAGCTGCAGGCGAGCGCCCTGTCGCTGGTCAACCTGGTCAGCGACGTGCTGGACATCACCCGCCTCGACACCGGCCACGTCGAACTGAGCCTGGCGCCGTTTCCGCTGGCGCAGGTGCTCGCCGACGAGTGCCGCCAGCTCGAGCTGGTCGCACAGCAGAAGGGCCTCGAGCTGATCTGCGGCGGATGCAAGGCCGGGCTGGTGGTCAACACCGATCGCGTCAAGCTCGGGCGCATCCTGGGCAACCTGCTCAGCAACGCGCTCAAGTTCACCATCAAAGGCCGGGTGGAAACCTGGGCCGAGCCGGGAGAAGACGGCGAGGTGCTGATCAACGTGAGAGACACCGGCGTGGGCATCCCGCCCGATGCGCTGGCTTACATCTTCGACGAGTTCTACCAGATCCGCTCGCGCGGGGCCCACCTCGGTCAGGACTGGCGCACACCCACCGGCGGGTCGGGCCTCGGGCTGACCATCTGCCAGCGGCTTGCCACCGCGATGGGCGGCACCATCCGCGTCGAGAGCGAGCCGGGCGCGGGTTCGACGTTTACAGTGGTGCTGCCGCGCTCGTGTATTGTGCACTGCGAAGGTCAGCCTGCCTGAGCAGGCTGCGCGGTCTGTAGCGGAACGCAACATGGCCCTGCCGCTGGTGGATCTTGTTCATGTCGGTCATTGGTCGGCCGACCGGCTCGACGTGCGATGGACGCCCTCGACCCTGGCGCGCCATCCCCAAGTCGATGCGCTGATCGAGCAGACGTGGGCCGCCGCGTCCGCCAGGCCGGGCGTGCACCTGTTTGACGGCCCGATGTGCCGGCTCGAATGGATCCGTGCGGGCGGCGCGCCAGGGCCGCTTGAGCTGGGGCTGTCGCGGTCCAGCTACCGCGTGTTCCTGGGGACCAACCTCGCCAACCGGGCGATTGAAGAACGATTCGGCCGATCGGTGATGGCCAATCCCGTCGGCATGTCGGTGGCGCTGGAGACCGCCGACGGCCACCTCGTGATGGGCCGACGGTCGGCGCGGGTGGCTTACTACCCTTCGCGGGTTCATCCGATCGCCGGGGCGCTCGAGCCGGCCGACGTCATGCCCGAGGGGCTCGAGCGGTCAGACGGCGCGGGCATTTTCTCAGGGATCGGCCGCGAGCTCGACGAAGAACTGGCCCTGACCCCGGCGGAGACGACCTCGATGGCCCTGATCGGCGTGGCTCAGGATCGATCGATCGCCCAGCCCGAGCTCATCTTCGCCGCCCGAACGCGGGTCGGGCTGGGCGAACTGGCAAGCCGTGTCGCCGGCCGCGGACCCGAACACACCGGCCTGTGGCATACACCGGCATCGACCGCGGCCGTCGAGGCAGCGCTGGCGGATCGCGACGCGGCGGCGCTGTTCACCCCCGTCGCGGTCGGGACCCTCCTGCTGTGGGGACGCATGACCGCCGGCGCCGCCTGGCTGGCCGAACACGCGGCGCCGCTGGCGCACCTCGCCCTGCCTTCACGGGCGGGCTAATTAATCGATCGCCGCTGATGCGATGCTGACGTCGAGGCCGATGACGTGTCACGGTGGGTGTCGCCGTGGTGTAACGGTCGCATATACCATCGCACACAACCCCCCCCGGCGAGCCGGGCAGCGGCGTTTGCCGGGTGCCGGGTTGCCGGGTCTGGGGCCGATATGACCGGCCGCAAGGGTGCGAAAACTTTCGCCCGGCTCGAATTACGACCGGGTTGCGCATTACCATGTGGCAGCGGGGCCGACGGGCCAAGATGATGTAGACCGGAGCAAGACGATGATGATCGATCGCCACGATTCGCATTGGATGCCCAAGAACCAGTCGGCCGCGTCGGAGCGACGCCGGGCGTCGTCGTGTGTCGGGGTGGCGGTGCTGGCTGCCCTGAGCGCGGTGGTGATGCCGGGGTTGTCGGTGTCAACGGCGCTCGCCCAGGCCGCCGGCACGCCGACTGGTGAGGTTCGGACGAGTGACAGCCCTTCGCCCATCGCGCCCGGCCAATCGGCATCGGCCGGCCTCGCGCCGGATGCGACGACGGGCACAGCCGATACGGTGGTGGCCTCGCCGCCGCGGGCCCCCAGCGCTGCCGAGCTGGCGCAGATCGAGATCACGGCCAACCAGTTCCTGGCGGCGGGCCAATACCGTGACGCGCTGTCGCCGCTGAGGCGGCTCGAGTCGGGCTATGCCAACGACCCGAGCAAGCTGGGGGTCATTCGCGAGCAGATCCGCCTGGCGGAGCGCAACCTCGCCGCCGCGGGCCCGGATGTGCCTGCCTCGGCGCTCGCACAGGCCGACGCGGCCAAGCCGCGCGAGGTGTTCGTCAAGCCCAAGCCGGGCGAGACGCTCGACTTTCAGGACATCCGCGAACTGGGCAACTTCGACTACGACGCGGTGGCGGGCGGCAACATTCCCGCCGACGTCACCGGCCTGAGCGGTTCACGGATTCGGGTCCGCGGATACATGATTCCGCTGGATCAGGCGGAGAACATCACCCATTTTGCGCTGGTGCCGAGCCTGCTGGCCTGCTGCTTCGGTCAGCCCCCACAGATCCAGCACACGATTGTCGTCTCGACCCCCCGGGGCAAGGCGGTGAGCTATTACCCCGATGTGCTGGTGGTCGAGGGATCGCTGCGGGTCGAGGAGAAGAAGGAAGACGACTTCATCATCAGCATCTTCGAGATGGACGCATCGAGCGTCCGACCCGCGCCCAAGTGATGGATTGTCAAAGAAATAGGCGCCCCGGTGCGATTCCACTGGACGCCGGGGCGGTCTGGGTGGAATAATGCAGGTGCCTTGCATCTGCACGGGGCACGTGCCCGGCAGGCAGACGCTGGTCGGTCCGGCTTCGCAGGAGGCTTGTGGCCGATCGGTCCGGCCGAACCGTGCGTCAAATCGAATGGGCCCTTTTGCCGAAGGCTGATCTGCCTGCGGCGTCTGTGCCCCATGTCCCTGTGACGGATGCCGTTTGACGGACGCCTTGTGCCGAGTGTCCTTGTGTTGGGTGTCTTTGTGTCGGGTCTGCATTGTGCTGGATGCCCTCTGTGTCGGGCGCCGTTGTGTTCCGGGTGCCGTAGCATCGGGTGCCTTCAGATTTGGGGGCCCTTTTTGTCCGGGGCCGGGATGTCGACCGATGCGGGGCACGGTCAGTTGATTGAGTCGAGGTGACCATGGATTACGCCAATCCCGCCACGCCTGTGCCGGAATCGTTTCTGTCGCGGATCAACCCGCGGATCATCGTGTTCTGCGTCGTCGCGCTGACGATCATCGGGTTTCCGATGTATGTGTTCACCGAGTCGGTGCTGACCGGCGGCATCCGCGACCGGGGCGACTACGTCGAGGTCGATCTCAAGACCATGAGCAGCTTTGAGTTCGACCAGGTCAACGGAACAATCGACGACGTGCCCGAAAAGTGGCGCGCGCTGGACGGCAAGCGCGTCATGCTGGTCGGCGAGATGTGGAACGCGCAGGCCGCCGACGACAGCCTGGCGAGTTTCGAGCTGGTCTACAGCATCGCCAAGTGCTGCTTCTCGGGCCCGCCGAAGATCCAGCACTTCGTCCATTCGACGGTGGTGGACGGAAAAAAGGTGACATATTACCCCGCCCAGGTGCGAGTGCTGGGCACGCTGCACGTCGACGTGAAGCATGAAGAGGGGCGCGTGTCGAGCATCTTCACCTACGACGTGGAGAGCGTCGAACCGATCTGACCGCCCGTTATCGGCGGGCCGGATTGCGGGCGGGGGGTTGCCGGGGGCGGTGTACCCGGGGAGACCGGGCGTGCGTTTTTGCTAGACGCGTGGGGGCAGGGGCGATACCGTTTGCGCAACAGGGTTGTCTTGCGCCGCGTCCACTTGCGCCGCCCGATGCCGGCGGCGCGCTTTCATGGGAGTAGGGTTTATGTCGCTCAAATCGCTGATTGCCACCGGTACCAAGCTCTGGCTGGATTCGATCGATCCGAAGCTCGTCGCCAAGAACCGCGCCCTGGGCGCGACCGGCGCGACCTCCAACCCGATCATCGTGTCGGACATCCTCAAGACCGGCACGTTTGACTCGCAGATCATGGAGCTGATCGAGAAGGGCCTGGGCGATGAGGAGATCGCCTGGTCGATGACCGACACGCTGGTGAGCAACGCGCAGGCGGTGTTCCTGCCGGTGTGGGAGCAGAGCAAGTGCAACGACGGCTGGGTGAGCTTCGAGCTCGACCCGCTGCTGGAAGACGTGACCAATCCTGTCCCCCATGCCGAGGCGGTGCGGAAGTACATCGAGCTGGGCAAGAAGTGGAACGCCCACCAGAAGAACCGCATGATCAAGGTGCCCGCGACGCCCGCCGGCCTCGACGCGCTGGAAGAACTCGCCGCCCACGGCATCACGCTCAACGTCACGCTGATCTTCAGCGAGCGGCAGTACAAGATCGCGCGGGAGAATGTGTGGAAGGGCGCCCAGCGCCGCCCGGGCGGGCTGTCGACCTTCAAGAGCGTCTACTCGATCTTCGTCTCACGCGTCGACGTCTACACCGAAAACCACATCCCCAGCCTCTCGCCCGACGCGCAGGGCATGGTGGGCCTGGTCAACGTCAAGCGGCTCTGGCAGCTCAACCAGCAGTGGTGGAAGGACAAGAAGCTCCCGCTGCAGCAGGAAATCATCTTCGCCTCGACGGGCGCCAAGAAGATGAAGACCTACTCGCCCCCGGCCGACAAGTATGTCGAGGCGCTGGCGGGCAGCGACATCCAGACCAATCCCCCGGCCACCAACGACGCCGTCGAAGCGCTGAACAAGCAGTACTCCCGCAAGATCGACCAGATGCCGTCCAAGGCGGTGCTGGACGAAATCGACGCGAAGGTCGACATCGCCAAGCTCGAAGAAGTGCTGATGAGCGAAGGCACCGCCAAGTTCGCCGAGCCGCACAAGGCGCTGCTCAAGACGATCGCCGAGAAGCGCGCGAGCCTGGTTGGGGCGAAGTAACCGCGGGGCGTGACGCGCCCTCGCACCGGCAGTCTCGATGCAGGTGTCGAGGGTGGCCGGTACACAAGTCCTGCGCGAGTGCGACACTGCGGCGCGCTCTGTTTTCGAGACGAGCCATTGAGTCAGATTGAATCAGCCATGCCCGGCGCGACGGCCGGGCATGGCTGATTTTCATTTGCAGTCTCCATGTGTGGGCGCGCGACGCCTTTGCGGCCATGTCTGCTCTGCGAGGGGCAAAGCGGGACCTGACCGCTCGACCGCCATGACCGGCAGCGACATACCGGGCGGCGGAAGTATTCAGCAGGCCAGGCGGCTTGCGACCCTGGTGTGAGGTTCAAACCCCCGCGTATCGGACGGCCGCTGGCCTGATCCTGAAGCTGGGTTCACAGGGCCAGGATCGCGGTGGGAAGCGCCGACTGGGGTCGAAGAGGCCATGGCCGGCGGGTCGCATGACCGCGATACAACACTTATCGGGCACCGAATTCCCGGGGTCGGCGCTATACAAAAGACGCGAGACTCTAATCAGGTGAGGGATTATTGACACCTAATCTCGGGTGCAGTCGGCGGACGGGTTCGCCGATGCTTCTCCATGCCAATTCCGGGGCGGCGCGCTCCGGTGGGTTTACACGACCACGGCCGGGAGGTTCTCACCGGCCGGGAAGAAAGGGAAGGTTATGGTTAAGCAAAAGACGAAGTGGCTGGGTTTGGCGGCCGCGACGATGGTCGCGGCGTTGGGTGCGGCGGCGATCGCCGGCTCGGGCGTGCAGTTCGTTGGCCCCGGGGTCGCGGTCAGCAACAATCCTGCTCCGGCGGGGCAGCCCGTGATGATGTCGGCGGCGGCCGACCCGCACGACGCCGACGCCTCGCACGCTAAGTCCGCCGGACACGGCACCGCCAAAGCCGGCTCCGGCACCAAGGCCGATGCGCATGCCAAGGCCGACGCCCATGCGACGCAGGCCCCGGCGCATGGCGGGGCGGATCAACATGGGGCGGATCAACATGGCGCCGCCGGACACGGCGCTGCCGAGAAGGCTGACGCCGACGGTCATGCAAAGGGCGCGGCCCACGCGCCGACGCCCGTCGTGTCGATCGACGACGCGATGTCGATGCTCAAGGGCGGCAACGAGCGCTCGAGCGCGGGCAACGCCGGCTCATATAACCCGTCGGCCACCGATCGCTCGATGCTGGCCAAGGGTCAGAAGCCGTTTGCGATCATCCTGAGCTGCGCCGACAGCCGCGTGCCCGTGGAAGACATCTACGACCAGGGCCCGGGCAAGCTGTTTACGATCCGCGTGGCGGGCAACATCGCCGACCCGTCGACCACGGGCAGCATCGAATATGCCGTGGCGCACCTCAATGTGCCGGTGCTCATGGTGATGGGTCACGAGTCGTGTGGCGCTGTGGCGGCGGCGCTGGCGCCGACGAGCGCCACCGCGGGCGAGTCGTCGAACATCCAGTACCTGCTTAAGGAGATCCGTCCGGGCATCGCCACGGTGGGCGATGAAGCTGACGACAAGGCCCGGCTCAAGGCAGGGGTGGTTGCCAACGTGCGGGCGCAGGTGGCCGAGTTGCTGGCCAACCCGGTCGTCGGCGCTGCCGTCGAAGGCGGCCGGCTGAAGGTCGTCGGGGCTTATTACGAGATCTCGACGGGTCAGGTGAAGTTCCTCGACGTCGACGCCAATGCCGGCGAACTGGTCAAGACCGACACCGCCCACGCCCACTGATCCGCCTTGCATGATTGCCAAAACAAGAAGGCCGACGGCTCTCGAAGCCGTCGGCCTTTTCGCTGCGCCGGGCGCGCCTGCTTGGCCCGCGCGGGTCTTGTCCGCGGGCCGGCACGCCGTGGGCGGGATCAGCGCTCGGGGTTTCGCTTGAACTTGACGTAGGGGATGCGGAACGACTCGAGGTCGCTGTCGAAGCCGTCGGCGACCTGTTCGATCGGGTCTCTCGAGAAGGTGTAGTTGTTGCGCAGGAACGTGACCTTGGCCAGGATGTGGCTTTCCATCTCCTGCAGGTCGATCTCGTCGCTGCGGATGCCCTCGCGCGGGCGGAAGCCTTTCGTGCCGGCGAAGGCGACCTGGTCGTCTTCTTCGACGCCGTCGCCCGAGATGCCGATGGCGCCGACGAGTTCGCCACCCTTATAGAGTGGCACGCCGCCGGGGAAGATGGTGATGCCGTTGGCCAGCGGGCCCTTGAGGTTGGTGGCGTCGAGCGAGAGCTGCTGCTGGAGGCCGAAGAGCGGGCCGCTCGAGCCGTCGTCGATACCGGCGGGGAAATGCTTCTGGGCCATGAAGCCGACGGCGCGGCTGGACAGGGCGTGGTCGTTGTCGGAGAAGAAGGCGGCGGTGCGCGCTTTCTGGACGGCGACGTCGAAGCTGAAGTTGGTGCCGTCGGTCATTCGGAACACGCCCAGCACGGTGCCGTCGCGGTCAGTGACGGCGACGTGAATCTGCACAGGCGATCCGATGGGCTGACGAATGCCGGCGCGGAGCCGCAGCGCCTCGCTGACGGCGTTTTCGATGATCGTGCGGACGTCGTCTTCGGTGAGGCGGATCGATTCGTCGAGCGGGTCGCCGTTGGCCCCGGTGTCATCCGAGCCGACGATGCCGTAGTCGGCGCGGCTGGTGTTCTTGAGCTGGCCGGTGATGCCGCCGAAGGTGGCGGTGGGATAGGGCGCGGCGACCGAGGCGTCGATGGTGGCGGTCTTGTTGATCGTCGTGTTGCCCAGGATGCTCGCCTGCCCGCGGCTGACGAAATCCGCCACATCGGAGCGCGTGCCTTTCTTCTTGTAGCTCTCGACGGCGAAGGGGAACCGCAGGGCGGTGTTGGCCAGCAGGATCTTCGACGCCACGATGTTCGACGGGGCGCGGAAGTTGTATGCCCCCGCGAGCGCCACGCGTTCGTCGAGGTCGCGCTCTTCCTTGCCGTTAAAAACCTTTCCCTGAGCGGTGAAGCGGACGGAGCGCGGGTTGGTCGGATCGGCGGGCAGCGCCAGGCCCCGGAGCTCGGGGCGGGCGATGACGTCGAAGCCGTCGCCGGCGACGCCGATGCCGCCGACGGGCACGCGGGCCTTGCCCACCTTCTTGTAGAGCGGAACGCCGCCCGGGTCGCCGCTGATCGACAGCGAGTTGTTGGCGACGGGGCTGAACGGGCCGTTGACGATATCGGAGCCCGGCAGGCTCGAGAACTGCACGCCGTAGAGCGGGCCGCCCGAGGTACGGAAGATCGGGTCGGGGAAGTGGTCCTGGATGATGAAGCGGGCGGTGCGGGTGGTGAAGGCGTTCTGGGTCGACTGGAAGTAAGCGCCGGTGCGGGCGCGGGCGATGGCGGCCAGCGCGGTCGTGTTGACGTCGCGGGTGTCGCCGGCGCGCGGCGTCTTGACCGCGATGCCCAGGATCACGCCCTCGCGGTCGCTGACGGCGATGACCTGCCCGGGTCGGGCGTACTTGAGCGCGCGGGCGAGGATGCCGTCGACTTCCTCTGCCGTCAGCAGCGTGGCGTTGACCGCCGCAAACGAGGGCGACTCGGCGTGAAGGTGGGGCACACTGGTCGTGCCGACCGCGAAGAGCCGGCGGGGCTCGAGGTTTTCAATCATCGCCACCGATGACTGAGCGTGCGGCGTGTTAACTGAATCGCGTTGGGCATGAGCCATGGATGATCTCCCGAGCGGCGTGTCGTGTCGTGCGTCTTGGGGCGTTGCGTGAAGCCCGTTACGTCGATGCGTGGCGGCCGGCCGATCGCGCTGAGCGCTTCGAGCCGGCGCGCCTCTGCGGCCGACCCACCTTGCGGCTGCGCCCTCTGAACCGCACACGCCCGCACATCGATGATGTGCGCGGCACACGCGCGAGGGCGACCGCGTGGTGTGCGGCCGGTGTCGCGGGCCGCGCTCAGGAGCACGGGCCGCGACGCGAGTTGTCTTACACCTTGTCCAAACCGGGGCCCTGACTGTCGAACTGCGACTTCCCCGATCAAACACTACTTTGACGACGCGCGGGTCGCAAGACGTTTCACACGACAACCGCAACGAGTGTGTCGCGCCCCGCGCGCGACCGCCCGCAAATGTTGCGCTGGAGAAGTCGTCGCAACGACGCATGTACGTGACACAGCAAAAACAGGAATGACATTGTGCTTGTGCGGCGGGCGATGTCGCGATAGCTTCTGGATCATCAGGGCGTTCGTTTTTTCATGACAAGTCAGGGGCAGGCCTTTTCCCCGGGGAAGCAATGGGTTGGTCAACAACCGGCCGGTTAGCGGGTGCGTCTCTGTTGTGCTTTGCCAGCGTCGCCGCGGCGCAGGACGCGCGATTCTTTGATGGCGTGGTCCATGCATCCGGCTCGGCGACATCCGCCGCGCCGACATCGGGCGCATCGGCATCGGGCGCATCGACGTCTGGCGCGTTCGGCGGTCGCGCGCTGCCGCACCCCGCGGTCGTCCGCGCCGCCGGCGCGAGCATGTTCACCGCGGTCGATGGGTTCACCCTTGCTGCGCCTCCGCCCCCGCCGCGAGTACGCCCCGCGAGCGAAGCCGCCGGCGCCGCAACGACCGCACCGTCGGCCGTCGAGGGCGAAGGCGCCGTTCGGGATGCCGATGCGTCAAACACGCAGACGCCCGGCGCCGCCACCGTGACGACCGCCCCGGCCGAAGAAGGCCCCGAGCTGTTCACGCCCATTCCCAAGTCGCCGCTGGGTTTCACCGGCCCGAGCTGGGGCAGTCATGGCATCCACAAGGCCCACGGCCGGCCGATGCATCAGGATGACCGCGGCTACGCCCCGCAGGATGACTTCCTTCCCCTGCCCGACCGCTGGCGCGTCGGCCTGCCGGGCGATTACGTGCAGAACGCCCGCGGCGGCATCTTCAACCCCTACCGCCAGAACGTCCTCAAGGGCGACTACCCGATTCTGGGCGACCACATTTTCTTCAACCTGACCGCAATCAGCGACACGCTGTTTGAGTTCCGGTCGTTCCCGCTGCCCACCAACGTCAGCGCCCAGGACCCCAACAGCTTCGATTTCTTCGGCACCGAAGATTCGCAGCTTTTCAACCAGAACTTCATCATCAGCCTCGAGCTGTTCGAAGGCGAGACGTTCTTCAAGCCGCGCGACTGGGAACTGCGCATCACGACGGTCATCAACTACAACTACGTCAACTTCGACGAAGTGGGCGTGGTCAGCCCCGACCCGCGTGACGGCTCGGACCGAAACGACGAGATCGTGGCGCTGCAGGACCTGTTCTTCGAAAAGCACCTGCTCGACCTCTCGCCCAACTATGACTTTGTCGCGCTGCGCGGAGGCATTCAGGGCTTCAACGCCGACTTCAAGGGCTTCTTGTTCATCGACAACAACCTGGGCTTGAGGCTCTTTGGCAACTACGACAACAGCCGCTGGCTGTACAACCTCGCGTGGTTTCACCAGCTCGAAAAAGACACCAACTCCGGCCTCAACGAGCTGACCACCCGCGACCAGGACGTGTTCATCGCCAACCTTTACCGCGAAGACTTCCTCGTGCTGGGCTACACCGGGCAGGTCAGCTTCGCGATGAACTGGGACCGCGGCAACCTCGAATATGACTCCAACGGGTTCCTCGTGCGCCCGCAGCCGATCGGCACGATCGCCGAGAAAGAAGTCAGGGCCTATTACCTCGGCTGGGCGGGCGACGGGCACTGGGGCCGGCTCAATCTGACCCACCAGTTCTACCAGGTGTTCGGCACCGAGAGCTTCAACCAGATCGCCGACCAGGAGACGTATCTCAACGCCCAGTTCTTCGCCATTGAACTGAGCGTGGATATCGACTGGATCCGCCCGCGGGCGTCGTTCATGTATGCCAGCGGCGACGACAACCCGCTCGACGGCACCGGCGGCGGCTTCGATTCGATCTTCGACAACCCCAACTTCGCCGGCGGTGGCTTTGCATTCTTCCAGCGGCAGTCGATCCCGCTCACGGGCGGCGGCACCTTCCTCAACGGGCGCAACTCGTTCCTGCCCAACCTGCGTCAGAGCAAGGAACAGGGGCAGGCCAACTTCGTCAACCCGGGCCTGTTCCTCTACAACGTGGGCGTCGACTTCGATCTCACCCCGCGCACGAGGCTGTTCACCAACGTCTCGTGGCTGCGCTTCGCCGACACCAGCTCGCTCGAACTCCTGCTGTTCGACGACAAGATCAACCCCGACATCGGCATCGATATCTCGCTGGGCGTCCAATACCGCCCGTTCAACACCAACAACATCATCTTCACGGTCGGCGCCGCGGCGCTGGTGCCGGGAGCGGGCTTCCAGGACATCTACACCAGCGAAACGCTCTATTCGACCTTCGTCGCCGCGACACTGACCTACTGAGCCCAGGGGCTCGAGACGCGGGTCGCCTGATCCGCAAAGCATGACAGTCGACCGTCGAAGCGTGATCAGGCGCCGCATGCTTCAGAAATGAACGACCGACGGGCCCGGTAGTGGATCGGGGGCCCGGGCAACCGCAAGAGATAGTCACGAGGCCAAAATGAAGTCAACGACCTCCTTCAAAACGCATAAGCTTGCCGCCTTCGTCGTCATGTCGATCGGCGTGCTGGCGGTGGTGATCTCGTGCGGCGACGCGCGCATGCGCCGCGCCATGTCGGCGCTGCAGCAGGGCACGCTCGACCATGCCGTCGTTTTCGCCGGCGATTCCGACGCGCCGGTGATCTATGCCGTCGAGCTCTCACAGGAAGACGCCGGCACACCGGCCAGCGCCGCCGCGAGCGAAGCCGCGGCCGAGGCGACCGGACCCCAGGCAGACCCCGACATGGAGCTGGCGCTCAAGCTCGGCTTTGCCTACAAGGCCGCCCCCCCGATGTCGCGCGCCCGCTCACGCGAAGAGCTCGAAGCCTACAGCGCCGTCATGAGCTGCACGGGCTGCCACACCGGCTACGGCACCTACGAACACACCATGCACGACGACTCCGGGGGCAAGGCCTTCGTCGGCATCTCGTGCGTCGACTGCCACGGCGGCAATGGCGATATCCAGGTGGCGCGGGACATCACCGACGCCGACCCCAACTACCAGGCCCTCAAGGTGGCGGCCCACGTCAAGCCGCTGATGCCCGAACTCTGGGGCAACACCGCCGCCAACCCCGAAGCGCCGGCCGCCCAGACCCTCAAGGAGAGCGCCGACTACATCCGCTTCGTCAACCCCGGCGATCTGCGTGCCGCCAAGGCCGCGTGCATCCAGTGCCACGAGTCAGAGGTCAACACCAGCCAGACCAACATGATGGCCCACGGCGCGATGCTGTGGCAGGCCGCCCTCTACAACAACGGCGCGATCAACACCAAGTATCCGATCTACGGCGAGTTCTACACCGTCGACGGCAAGCCGGGCGTCGCCCAGGCGGGCAAAGACGTGACGATGAAGGACTATGTCGAAAAGGGCATCGTCCCGATCATGTATCCGCTGCCGCGATACAACATCACCCAGCCGGGCAACATCCTCCGCGTCTTCGAGCGCGGCGGGCGACGCCGCCCGATCCTGGCGACCCCTGACCCGTTCGAAGAAGGCGGCAAGCCCGAAGTCCGCCTCTCAATCCGCGGGCTGGGCACCGACGTCCGCACCGACCCGGTCTTCCTGGGCCTGCAGAAGACCCGCCTGCTCGACCCCACCCTCAACCTCTTCGGCACCAACGACCATCCGGGCGATTTCCGCGCCTCGGGCTGCTCGGCGTGCCACGTGGTCTATGCCAACGACCGCTCGCCCGTTCACTCGGCCAAGTGGGCCGAGTTCGGCAACCGCGGCGAAACCGTCAACCCCGACCCGACGATCAAGAAGGGTGAGCCCGGCCACCCGATCAAGCACCAGTTCCAGAAGCAGATGCCCACCAGCACCTGCATCGTCTGCCACGTCCACCCCGGCACCAACGTCGTCAACTCCTACCTCGGCTACATGTGGTGGGACAACGAGGTCGACGGGAAGTTCATGTATCCCGCCCGGCAGCAGAACCCCGACGCGCACGACGAATACGAGGTCGCCAAACACAACCCCGAGCAGGCGGCCGCCCGTGGTCTCTGGGGCAACCTCTACCCCGACGAGAAGAGCCACGCCGGCATGCTCGCGGGCGAGAAGTTCCTGTGGAACGTGTCGTCGCTCAACCCGATGCTGACCCGCACGCAGTTCGCCGACTTCCACGGCCACGGCTGGGTCTATCGCGCCGTCTACAAGCAGGACCGCAAGGGCAACCTGCTCGACGTCAACGGCAACGTGGTCAACGACGTGTCGGCCGCCAACATGAAGAAGGGCGTCGATTTCGCCACGCTGCCCCACAAGCAGGACGAAACCTCGACCGCCCGGCTGCCCGAGCCGCAGACGCCCGTGCACCTCAAGGACATTCACCTTGAAAAAGGCATGCACTGCGTCGACTGCCACTTCGCCCAGGACATGCACGGCGACGGCAACCTCTATGCCGAAACCCGCGCCGCGGTCATGGAAGAATGCATCGACTGCCACGGCACCGAGGCCAAGGAAGCCGCGATCCTCAGCTGGCTCAAGCTGCCGCGCCGTCAGCAGAACAGCGACGAAGGTCAGAAGCTGCTGCTCTCGGCCTTCAGCGGCAACGCCGCCGACAACGGGATGACCCCCGAGCAGCAGATGGCCCGCAACCGCCGGATCATCAGCCAGCACTTCGACGAGAAGGACGGGCGGCTCTGGCAGAAGAGCGCGCTCGACCCGGAAAAGGGCTGGTATGTCGTCCAGACGGTCGACACGATCAACCCCGACTCGGTCTGGGCCAAGGCGGGCGTCGAGGGCGGCACCCACCCCGATTCGCCGATGCTCGCCCGCTTCGCCCACACCGTCCGCAAGGACGGCGTCACGTGGGGCAGCGTGCCGATCGAGGGCAGGCCCGAAACCTCGCCCGAGCTGGCGCTCGCCCACAGCAGCGCCAACATGACCTGCTATTCCTGCCACACCAGCTGGACAACCGCCTGCTTCGGCTGCCACCTGCCCATGCGGGCCAACCAGCTCAAGAAGAACCTCCACAACGAAGGCGAAAAGAGCCGCAACTACACCAACTACAACTTCCAGACCCTGCGCGACGACGTCTACATGCTCGGCATCGACGGGACGGTCAAGGGCAACAAGATCGTGCCCATCCGCTCGAGCTGTGCCGTCATGGTCAGCTCCCAGGACGCGCTGCGTCAATGGCTGTATGTGCAGCAGCAGACGGTCAGCGCCGAGGGCTATTCGGGCACGGCGTTCAGCGCCTACTTCCCCCACACCGTCCGCAGCGTCGAGACCAAGCAGTGCACCGACTGCCACCTCAGCACCGAGGGCGACAACAACGCGATCATGGCGCAGTTGCTCCTCCACGGGACCAACAGCGTCAACTTCGTCGGCCGCTTCGCCTGGGTCGGCCTCGGTGACGGCGGCGTCGAAGCCGTAGGCGTCAGCGAGCGCAACGAGCCGCAGGCGGTCTTCGGCTCAGACCTGCATCAACTGGCTTACCCCGACGATTACGCCAAGCATGTGGCCCGCGGCCTCGAGGTGATCGAGTCGCACCACCACCACGGCAAGGTGCTCGACCTCCAGCACCGCGGCGAATACCTCTACACCGCCTGCGGCGAGAAGGGCTTCATCGCCTATGACATCGCCAACATCGACAACAAGGGCTTCAGCGAGCGGTTCGTCACCGCGCCGGTGAGCCCGCTGGGTCAGCGGCTGTATGTGAAGACCAAGTATGCCACCAGCGTCACCTCGCCCTCGACGATGGCGCTCGACCCCACCCGCCCGCAGCACCCGCTCAACGAAGAGAAGCCGATCCACCTGCTCTACGCGTGGCTCTATGTCACCGACAAGTACGAGGGCCTGGTGGTCATCGGCAACAAGCCCGGCACCAAGGCCCAGGAGAAATGGAACATCGGCGTCGCCACGCTGCTCGACGGCGACCCCGAAAACAACTTCCTCACCCGCGCCCTGGCCTTCAACCCCGACGGCCTGCTCGACGGCGCGGTCGACATGGAGCTCTACGGCACCTACGCCTACGTGAGCTGTGACAAGGGCGTCGTGGTGATCGACCTCGACAACCCCCTCGAGCCCAAGCATGTCGCCACCCTGTCGGCCGGCATCAACAAGCCGCGGCACGTGCAGTTCCAGTTCCGCTACGGCTTCGTCGTCGATGCCGACGGGCTCAAGGTGATCGACGTGACCGACCCGCGCCAGCCCCGGCTGATCGAGTCGGCCACCCTGCCAATCGCCGACGCCCGCGACATCTACATCGCCCGCGCCTACGCCTACATCGCGGCCGGCAAGGAAGGCCTCAAGATCGTCGACGTCACCAAGCCCGAGCAGCCGCGGCTCGAGATGACCTATGACGCCGAAGGCCGCCTGGTCGATTCGACCGCGGTGCGCCTGGCGATGACCAACAACTCGATGTTCGCCTATGTCGCCGACGGCGTCGGCGGGCTCAAGGTCGTGCAGATCTTCAGCCCCGAGACGGTGCCCACGTTCGGCGGATTCTCGCCGACCCCGGCCCCCAAGCTCGTGGCGGTCAAGCACACTCACGGCCCGGCCATCGCGCTGTCCGAGGGCCTCGACCGTGACCGTGCGGTCGACGAGTCGGGCAACCAGCTGGCCGTCTTCGGCCGTCGCGGCGCCAGGCCGTTCAATCTCGCCGAGCAGCAGAAGCTCTATCTCAAGACCGATTCCGCCGGCAACAAGTCGGTCTACACCGTCAACAACCGCCCGACGGTCGACCCGCTCAAGCCCGCGGCCGCCGAGGAGCCCAAGCCCGCCGAGCCGCAGCAGGAGGCCCCGCGCCGCAGGCTGCCCGGCAGGCGCTGATCGCTCAGTCTGCCGACCGAGTGCGCGGCTTGCGGGCCGCCGGCCGCCCGCGTGCCTGTGCATGACCCGGCCAGCATGCGTGCCCGGCGCTTGCCCGCCGGCCGGGCACAGATGCCGGACAGACACCAGACCCATGCCCACGAGGCGCCGATCACCGATCGGCGCCTCGTATTTTGTTGCCATCATCCGCGATCACCGCGCCTCGCCCACCATCCGGTCGGCCAGCCTCGTGGGCTCCGGCAGCCGATAGCCTCTCCCGCAGTGCATCACCACCGTCTGTGCCCACTCGAGGTCGATGCGGTGGCCGACGCTGACAAACAGCGGCCTCACGCGGTCGCGCGTGCGCAAGACCGTGCCGATGCGCTCGCGCGTCTTCGGATCGAGCAGCGCCGCCGTGCTGCCGCGCGGTGGCGCGGGCGGGTCGAATGTGCCGGTCAACACGCTCTTGGCCACGCCGATCGTCGCCACATCCAGCCGCACGCCCACATGACACGCCAGCCCCGCCCGGCGCGGGTGGGCCAGGCCTTGCCCGTCGATACACAACACGTCGAAGGCGTGTCCAAGCCGCCGCACCGCCTCCATCACCGCCGGGGCCTCGCGGAAGCTGAGATAGCCCGGGATGTAAGGAACCTCCACCGGCCGACGGATCACCACGGCATCGATCACGCCCCCGCGCCCGCCGCCGGCTTGTGCATCCCAGACCACCGCCGCGGCCTTGATCGTGTTGCCTCCGTCGGCAAACGCGACGTCAGCGCCGGCAACAAACCGCGGCAGCCCCCGCAGCGGCGCGACCGTCACCGCCCGCGCCACGTCGGCCTGTTCCTGACGCCAGCGCTGCAGTGTGTCTGCGTCGATCTTTCCGCGCCGCGGATGCATGGCGACGACAGGCCCCAAAACGCCGGCTCGGCCGGCCACGCCGGCGCGCCCCGCGCCAGCGCGCCC
>CAZBOE010000019.1:0-9111 GCA_964493365.1 uncultured Tepidisphaeraceae bacterium
GTGCATCCCGAGTCGGTGATCCATTCGATGGTGGAGTTTGTCGATGGGTCGGTGGTCGCGCAGTTGTCGCCCCCGGACATGCGGCTGCCGATTCAATATGCGTTGACCTACCCCGCCCGAACCCCGGGCCCCGCCCGCCGGATGGACTGGACAAAATCCTCACAGCTCCGCCTTGAGCCGCCCGACCTCGAGCGGTTTGCCTCGCTGCGGCTTGCGTATCAGGTGGCCCGCGATGGCGGGACGGCCGGGGCAGTGCTCAACGCGGCCAACGAGGTGGCGGTCGAGGCGTTCTTGGCCGGACGAATCGCCTTTGGTGGCATCACCCGCACGGTCGAGGCTACACTTGACGCGCATCGTTCGACCGATCCGGGCGATCTGGAGGGGCTGCTTGAGGCCGATCTCCGCGCCCGACAACACGCCGCACGGCACGTTTCACGTGAACGAGAGCCGGTCGTCGGACGTCTTTAACTCGTCTGCCTGCCGCAGATTGTCGGCTTGTGCCGGCTGTCGCGGCCCCTGACAACCATGCCTGAAACGCTCGTCACCATATTGAGTCTTGCCCTGCTCGCCCTGGGCTTCGGTTTTGTCGTCTTCTGGCACGAGCTGGGGCATTTCCTGGCGGCCAAGGCGGTGGGCATCAAGGTCGAGCAGTTTGCCGTCGGATTTGGACACGCCGTGCTCTGCTGGCGCAAGGGGATCGGGCTGCGGGTCGGCACGACCGCGCCCGAGTATCGACAGCTCATCCGCCAGCACCTTGTTCAGACCGGCGAGATCAGCAGCGAGCAGGACCGCTTCACCGACGCACAGGAGCGTGCCGCGGCCCAGACGCTTCGCCTGGGCGAGACCGAATACCGCCTCAACTGGATGCCCCTGGGCGGCTATGTGAAAATGCTCGGCCAGGACGACATGAACCCCAACGCCACCAGCGACGACCCGCGGGCGTTTAACCGCAAGTCGGTCGGGGCGCGGATGATCGTCATCTCGGCCGGCGTGATCATGAACGTGATCCTCGCGGCGGTCGGGTTCACTGTGCTGTTCCTGATCGGCTTCACCACCCCGCCATCGATCGTCGGGGCGGTGTCTCCCGGCTCGCCGGCCGAGCGGGCGGGCCTGCAACTCGGCGACCGCATCGTCAGCATCAACGGCGCCGACACCTACGACTTCAACAAGATCACGCTCAACACCGCGCTGGCCCGCGCCGGCCAACCGCTCGACCTGGTCTACCTTCGCAACGGCGAAACCCAGAGCGTGCAGATCACCCCGATCAGGCAGGGAACCGACTCGCGCAGTCTCCCCATGCTGGGCATCCATCAGCTTCCGCGGCTGAGCGTGCCGGAGTCTTACAAGATCGAGGTGGATGACCAGCGGGCGGCCGAGGCGGGTGTTCCGGTCATCCGCCCGGGCGAGGCGATCGTTTCCGTCGGCGATGTCGCGATCAACGCCGAGGACGACGACATGGTCAGCGATTACCGCGTGCTGATGGAGGCGATCTCGGCGTCGGCGGGAAGGCCCGTCCCGATCACGATCCGGGGCGTCGACGGAAACCTGCGGAACGAGTCGGTCGAGGCGGAGTTTCTGCAGCCCTTCGGCAGCACGCCGACCGCACTGATGCTCAACTTTGCCGGGATTCAGCCCCGGGCGATGGTCGGTGGTGTCTCGGACGACTCGGCGGCCAAAGGCAAGTTGCTGATCGGCGACGTCATCACCGCCCTGACCGTCGGCACCGACGAGACCGCCATGCCGACCGCGACGGAGATCGTCGCCCTCATCAACCGCGCCGGCCGGTCGAAGCAGCCGGTGACGCTGACGGTGCTCCGGGGCGGCGAGACGGTGACGATCGAGCCGCTCGAGATCACCAAGAGCATCCCGTCGGGCGACGCGCGGCAGTTTGTGCTGGGGTTTAACCCGGTGGTGCCGAAAGACGATCTGGTCGTTGCCGAGGTGCTCGAGGGGTCGCTCGCCGATCGGCTGGGGCTCTCCACGGGCGATCGGTTGACCCGCCTGGCAGGGCAGGATGTGCGGAGCTGGCACGAGGTCTATGGGGCGCTCCGGTCGTTCACCGGCACCACCCTCTCGGCGCAATGGGTCTCTGCCCAAGGCGACCCGCGGTCGGCGGAAGTGGCCGTGACGCCCGAGCAGTTGACCGAAGCCGTCCGGGGTACGGGCCTGGCCCCGCGAATCAACCTTCCGGCATACACCGTCGCGCGGCAGACGAACAACCCGCTGCAGGCCGCCGCGTGGGGCGTGTATGAAACACGGGACTTCATCCTTCAGGGCTACATCACCCTGCAGCGCGTCTTCTCAGGACAGATCAGTTACAAGCTCCTGGTAGGACCGGTGGGCATCTTCCACATGGGGACGATCATCGCCCCCCGCGGAATCGACTGGCTGATCTGGTTCCTCGCCATGATCAGCGTCAACCTGGCTGTCGTGAACTTCCTGCCCATTCCCATCGTCGACGGCGGACACTTCGTCTTCCTGCTGCTCGAGAAGTTCACCGGCAAACCCCTCGGACCCCGCGCCCAGTCGATCGCTCAGATCGTCGGCCTGGCGCTGATCATCGGTGTGTTCCTTCTGACGACCTATCAAGACGTAACCCGCCTGTTCACGGGCCTCTGACAACCACCCACACCCCGTGAAAACGCGGACACCTTGCGGCTGTCTCCTCGATCGTCGCGTCTTCGCGATTCTTCTCTCTTCGCGGTGATCTCCGTGTCTTCGTGGTGGACCATCCGGATAGCCGCCTAGGCCTGAAAGATCGACTTGAGATAAGCCGCGTTGGCCGCAAAGTCGTCGCGGGCGGTTTTGCCGCTCCTGCGGGAGCGCTCGCAGACCAGCCAGCCCGACCACCCGCCGGCGTCGAGCGTCTGCTTGAGCTTGACCGCGTCGATGCGCGACTCCTGCACCAGCTTGCCGTCGTCGTCGGTGCAGTGAATCATGCTCAGCCGCTTGTCTTCCATGAGTGACGCGAGGGTTTCGTACACGTTGGCATAGACCGCCTTGTCGACCTCGCCCTCACCGTGAGCGGCCTTCCACTTGAGCTCCTCGACCTGGAAGCCCGACTGCATGTTGTAGTAGGACTGCACCGCCGCCGAGCCGATCTCGTCGAAGAACCGCTTCTGACCTTCCTTATCGAGCGGCGCTTCGACGCCGATCACCAGTCCCTCGCGCTCGGCGTCGGGGGCATGCCGCTTGAGCCGCTCGATCACCTTGGCGCGAATCTCGGGTTCGGCGATCGGCGTGGTCACGCCCAGCGGCAGGAAGCAGACCTTGACGCCCATCGCCTTCATCGTCGCGAGCGTTTCCTGGGTGCACCGGTCGGCCGCGGGGTGGTTGGCATAGCTCTGGGCATAGAACGCGGACATGGCCATCGACGAGAACTCGACAGCCCACTGTGCGGCCGCATCGAAAAACTGCTTGCGCACATCGGGGTCGAGCAGCTTGTTGTCAAAGTTTTCACGCGTCCCCAGCCCGCCCATATCGACTTCGACGCCGTCGAAGCCGAGCTTGGAGACCAGGTCGACTGAGCCGAGCCGCTGCCGCTTGAGCAGCATCCAGTCGCACGCGCCGATCTTGTATCGCTGCCCTTCGCCGCGGGGTTGCGTCGTCGGGGCAGGCGCTTCCTGCGCGCCGGCTTGGCCGACGGCGCCGATTCCGGGGATCAGAAGGCCGGCCGCCAGACCGCCTGCCAGCGCAATCGCCTCACGACGGGAAAGCCGATTGAGATCATCGAGCATGGGAAAGCCTCCGCGGCAATAGAGTTGCGTTGACCAGAGATGAGACAGCCGTTGTAACGCCCCGCGAGGGAGACTGTTCTTGATTCGCGGAATGTGCAAAAGTAATTGCCCTGTCCGACCACTCCGCCACATTGCCACAAGATTGCCGACACACTCCTGTCTGGCACAGCACGAAACCGGCGCACGTCAGACTGAGCACCAGACGACGTCACCACTCGGCCAAGGCCGCAACGGAATTGCGTCGACCGTTGCGCCGCGATCAGCAAGTTTACGCTGATCGACCTGGTGTCCGCGCCGTTGATCAAGCGCGGTCGCCCGCCCGAGTTGATGCAAAACGAGCGCCCGCTCAGGTCAGCCTCACGATCGGGCGTGGCGCCAGGACCAGGTGACTGGCGGTAGTCACGTCGCCCGACAGGCGGCGCAGAGCAACCGCCATCGCCGCCTCGGCAAGGCTCGCCCACGGGATCGCGATGGTCGACAGGTGCAGCTGTTCAGCCACGGGCGCGTCGTCGAAGCCGAAGAGCACGGGCGTGGCCAGCCCCATGTCTGCCGCGGCGTCGATCACCGCCTGGGCGAGTCGGTCGTTGCAGGCAAAGATCGCGGCCGGGCGACTCGACAGCAGCCGCCGGGCAGGCGTGAGGCCGTCGTCGCGAAACCAGCTCGAGGCATGAATGACGGGCGCTTTTTGAAAGACCGAGCAGAAGCCCTCGACGCGCCGTGCGCTGCGCGCGTCGGATTCGGGCCCAGCGAGCACACCCACCCTCGCGCCGACGGTGACCCGCTTGGCCACCATCTCGGCCGCGATCGCACCACCCAGGAGGTCGTCGACCGCAATCGAGTCGAGCACCAGCGCCCCCAGGCCGGGGGGCGGACGGTCGTTGAGAATGAGCCCGCGGACTCTGTCGGCCGAGAGCTGAGCCGCGGTGGCGGGTGACTCCCAGAGAATCGGGAACCGGTCGGCCGCGGGTGTCGTCGCGACCCCCGGGGCCGGCGTATCGGCGCCGGGATCGACGCTGTATGTCGTCCGCACGTCAACTCCCGCCTCACGAAACCGGCGCAGCATTTCGTCGCGCAGGCGCGCCCCGAAGCTTCCCGCCCGGCGGGCGCGTGCGCCGAAGATCAGCTGCACCCCTCGCATCGCCCTGCCGGGCTGGCCGGGCACGTAGGTTCCGGAGCCGAGTCGACGCGCCAGACGTCCCTCATCGACAAGCTCCCTGAGCAGGCGGTCGGCGGTCTGGTAGCTCACGCCGAACTGCTGCGAGATCGCCCGCGCCGACATGAACCGGTCGCCGGGCGCGTGCAGTCCATCGCCCAGTCGCGCCAGCAGTTTCTCGCGCACCAGACGCACCTTGTCGCTTCGCGGACGGGCCATGCCATTATCATATCACTTTTTGGCTTAATTGATACTCTCATCTTTCCTCGTCCGGTGGGTGCGATGTAGATTCGGGCCATGGCAGCCTTGGAGGGCAAAGCGGTCGTCATCGTCGGCGGCACCACCGGGCTTGGCCTGTCGGCGGCACGGGCGTGCGTTCGCGAGGGGGCGCGGGTCGTCGTATCGGGGCGCAATCCCGAGAATGCGAACTCCGCCCGCGTGGAGCTGGGCGACGGCGCGCTGGCGCTCACCGGAGACGCCGCCGACCCGGCATCGGCGCCGGCGCTCATCGACGCGTGCATCGAGCGCTTCGGGCGGTTTGACGCGCTGTATCACGTGGCCGGCGGGTCGGGCCGTCGGATGGGCGACGGGCCGCTCCACGAGATCACCGACGAGGGCTGGAACGCCACACTCACGCTCAACCAGACCAGCAGCTTCAACAGCGCCCGCGCCGCGTGTCGCGCTTTTCTCGGCCGAAAAACGCCCGGGTCGATCCTGCTGATGGGCAGCGTGCTGGGGTATGCCCCGTCGCCCCGCTTCTTCACCACCCACGCCTATGCCGCGGCCAAGAGCGCGGTGATCGGGTTTGTCCGCGCTTGCGGCGCCTGCTACGCGGCCGACGACATTCGATTCAACGTCATCGCCCCCGCGCTGGTCGAAACACCCATGGCCCGGCGCGCCGCTGGCGACGAGAACATCCTGCAGTTCATCCGCACCAAGCAGCCGCTCGACGGCGGGCGCATCGGCCGGCCCGAAGACCTCGACGCGGCGGTCGTGTGGCTCCTCTCCGATGGCTCGAAGTATGTCACCGGCCAAACCATCACCGTCGACGGCGGATGGTCCGTGAGCGAAGGCCAGATTCCGCGGGAGGCTCTGTCATGAGCCGCGCCATCGGGCTCGACATCGGCGGCACGCACGTGAAGGCGGTGCTGGTCGATGGCACGGGCGTCATCCTCGAACGAGCCCGCCGCGACACGGGCGACACCCAAAACGCCTGGCGCGACGCGATCACGCAGTGTGTTGCCGAGTTCGAGTCTCGGCACGGACCGGCCGACGCGATCGGTGTGAGCTGCCCCGGCATCGCGCGTCCCGACGGCAGCGGCATCTCATGGATGCTCGGACGCATGGCGGGCGTTGTCGATTTTGATTTCACGGCCCATCTCAACCAGGCCCGGCTGACTCAAGACGTCAAAGGCCGGGGGGCGGAAGCGCAGCATCGCGTGCGGGCTTTGCGGCGGGTTCCCGTGCTCAACGACGGCCTGGCCGCCCTCGCGGGCGAGGCGTGGGTCGGAGCGGCGCGGGGGCTGTCCGACGCAGTCCTGCTCACGCTGGGCACCGGCGTGGGCGGCGCGATTTTGTCGGGCGGCCGGCTCATCAAGGGCCACACCGGCCGTGCCGGTCACCTCGGTCACATCACCGTCAACGCCGCCGGCCCGCTGGACATCTGCAACACGCCCGGCAGCCTCGAACACGCCCTCGGCAACTATTCGCTGGCCGAACGAACCGGGGGCCGATTCTCGACCACGCAGGAGCTGGTTGACGCCCACAACGCGGGCGACATCGCCGCCTCGGCCGCCTGGCTTGCATCGATCGACAAACTCGCGGCCGCCATTGCTTCCATCGTCAATGCGGTCGATCCGCAGCGGGTCATCATCGGAGGCGGCATCGCCCACGCCGGTGAATCGCTCTTCGCGCCGTTGCGCGCCGCGCTGGATCGGGTGGAGTGGCGTCCATTCGGGGGCGGCGTCGAAGTGGTTCCTGCTGCGCTGGGCGAATGGGCGGGCGCGATTGGCGCCGCAGGCAACGCCATGACCGAAGGACATGTATGAAGCCCCAGACTGACTATCTCGACCGCTGCCTCGGTTTGATCGAGACCGTCCGCGGCCAGCAGGCACAGATCGACGAGGCAGCCGACCTCTTCGCCCGCACGATTCTTGCCGGGCGGATGGTCCATGTCTTTGCCAGCGGCCACAGCCGGATCATGGTCGAGGAGATGTGGCCTCGCTATGGCAGCTTTCCGGGCTTCAACCCGATCGTGGAGCTCAGCCTGACCTTTCACAATCTCGTTGTCGGGGCCAACGGGCAACGGCAGGCGATGTTTCTCGAGAATGTTTCGGGGCTTGCGGCGCGGATTCTTCGCAACTTCGACATCACCAGCCAGGACGCCGCGCTGATCATCAGCAGCAGCGGCTGCAATGTGGTGCCGATCGAGATGGCCGAGGGGTTTGGGCAGCGCGGGGTCAAGGTCGTGTCGATCGTCAGCCGCGCCCATGCCGACGCGAGCCGGAGCAACCATCCCGCGGGCCGCAAGCTGCACGATTTTACCGACATTCTTCTCGACACCGGCGCCCCGGTCGGCGACGCGATGGTGAAGGTCGACGGCCTGGAGACCCCGGTCGCGCCGGGCAGCACGGTGGGCGGGTGTCTGCTGATCAACTGCATCAAGGCCGAGGTCGCCCAGCGGCTGACGGCGGCCGGTCATCCGCCGACGGTCCTCACCGCCGGGGCTGTTGTCGGCGCTGAGCGGGCCCGTGAGCTATTTGAGTCGGCCTATGACCAGCACGCCCACCGCCTGGCCCGGCTTTACGCAACCACAGGAGGATTACGATGAAGTTCGGCATCATGGACGCCGTCCTGGGCACCAAGACCGACACCGACGCCTTCGCCCGCGCCGCCCGCATCGGCGTGGACGGGATCGAGATCAACCTTCGCGTCGCCGACCTGAAGAACCCCTCCGACCGGCGCGCCGACGCGCTGCGCGAGCTCGCGCAGCAGCATCGCCTGGCGATACCGTCGACCGTGCTGGGCGAACACAACAGCGGCGGCGTCGCAACATGGTGGCGAGGTGCCGATGCCGAAGACGAGATCCGCCTCGCGATCGATTTCACCGCCGCGGTGGGCGCCAAGGTCCTGCTCGTGCCGTTCTTTTTCTTCAACGAGCCCAGGGGCCGCGCCCATCGCACCGCCGCCGCCGAGCGGATCAAGCCGCTGGCAGCCCACGCCCACAAGCTCGGCGTCTCGTTTGCCTTCGAGGGTGTTGCCTCGGCCCGGCATCTGCTGGAGATGGCCGCCACGATCGACTCTCCGGCATTCGGCATCTATTTCGACATGGGCAACGCGACCTGGTGTGACTTCGACGCGCCGGGCGAGATCCGCACGCTCGGGTCGCTGATCCACCAGTCGCACGCCAAAGACGCCGCGACGTTTACGGGTGACGCCCGGCTCGGCCAGGGCCGCGTCGATCACGACGCCTGCGCCCGCGCGTTTCGCGAGATCGGCTATGACCGGTGGATCGTCCTCGAGACACCCGCGGGGACCGACGAACAGATCGCCACCGACCTGGCCTACGCACGAAAGGTGTATGCGCGATGAACGGGTGGATCGTTCATGATCGGGTTCCGCTGCTGGCCGAGGTCGATCTGCTGGTGATCGGCGCCGGGTCGAGCGGATGCTGCGCGGCGATCGCCGCGGCAAGGCGCGGAGCCAACACCCTTCTCGTCGAGCGATACGGCTTTGCCGGCGGCACCAGCACGGGCGTGCTCGATACGTTCTACGGATTCTTCACGCCCGGCGACGCCCCGCGCAAGGTCGTCGGCGGGCTTGCTGATAGGATCGTCGACCGACTCGTCGCCGCCGACGCGGCCTACCTCCGCCCCAACACCTACGGAGCCGGCACGGGTGTGACCTACAACCCCGAACTGCTCAAGATCGTCTGGGACGACCTGCTCAGCGAAGCAGGCGTGCGTGTATTGCTCCACAGCCTTCTGATCGATGTCGAGACCGATAGCGCCGGCCGGCTGGTGGGCGTGGTCGTCGCCACCCGGGGCGGGCCCCGGCGCATTCGTGCCGGGCGATTCATCGACGCCAGCGGCGATGCCGAGCTGTGTCACCTTGCGGGCGTGCCATACGAGCGCGCCGGTGACCTCGAGCCCGCGCAGACGCTGACCACCACCTTTCGGCTCGCGGGCGTCGATCATGCCGCGTTCGTCGCCGCGGGCGGAA